>DASRJG010000030.1:0-4368 GCA_035649595.1 Candidatus Polarisedimenticolaceae bacterium | reverse complement strand
CCCCCACCTCGACGTAGGCCTTCTCACCCGGCGCCGGCGAGCGGTAGAAGACCCCGTCCGTCGGCGCCTTGAGATCCTTGCCGGCCGCCGATGCCGGCGTTTTCCTTCCCCGCTCCTTCGTGACGGTGGCGGCCTGCGGCCGCACGCGGAAGAGGATCTCCCCGTACGCGGCCGCGATCGCAAGATCCCGCCCCGGCGTGAGCTCGACTTCCCCCGTCACCCCGTCGGGGATGACGAGCGTGTGCGCCGTGCCGAGCTGGGTGAGCCGGCCGGCCGGCGAGCCGGGACCGAGGAGGGAGCCCGCGGCGGGATGCTCCGACCAGATGCCGACCCGCGGAGCGCGCATGACGAACGTTCCGTCGTCGAGGCGGCCGGCGTCGAGCACGATCCGCGCGCTCACCGTGTGATCGCCTCGAGATCATGCAGAGACCAGATCCGCGGGTTCTTCACGCGGCGGTACCCGGTCGCCTGGTAGGCCATCTCGGTGAGCGACTCGATCCACAGACGCAGCTCGCCGGGGCAGACGATCTCGTCCACGTCGCGCTGGGAGGCCGCGAGGACGGGATCCATGTCGCGGTTGATCCGGTCCTCGACCGCCTGCATGCCGCGCCGGATCTCGTCCGCCTCGGCCTCGGTCTTGGCGACGATCCGGAACTCGTCGTCGAGCCGTGCGTTGAACGCGCCGATCGCGAGCGTGCGCCCCTCCATCACCGCGAGGCGCGTGAGCGGGGTCGCGAGCTGCACGACCGGGCCGTAGGGAAGTCCGTCCATCGCGTAGTACCCCGCCCCCGACGCCTTCCGGAGGAGCACGCTGAACATCGGCACGCGGTTGGTCGCGTTCGTATAGATCAAGGAGGAGCCGTAGCCCAGGAGGCCGTGCTTCTCCGCCTCGGGGCCGATGTCGAAGCCCGACACGTCCTGGAGCCAGAAGACCGGGATGCCGTCATCGTTGCAGGCACGGGAGAACTGCGCGACCTTCGCGATGCCGTCGCGGTAGAGGATTCCGCCCGGGCGCTGCCGGTCGCGGTGCACGTCGTGATCGGTCAGCTCCAGATTGTTCGCGACGAAGCCCGCGTAGAGCCCGCCCACGCGCGCGACCCCGCAGACCATCTCGCGGCCGATCTCCGGGAGGAACTCGCCGAAGAGCGAATGGTCCGTGAGCCGCGCCAGGACCTCCCGGATCGCGTAGCTGCGCCGGTGGTCTCCCGGGAAGAAACCGTCGAGCTCCTCGGGCGCGTGGCGCGGCGGCGCCGGAGTCGCCCCGTAACGGTAGTAGTCGCAGGCGGGGCCCGGGAGCTTCGCGACCTCGCGCCGGACGCAAGCGATCAGCGTCAGGTCGTCGGGCACCCGATGATCCGCGCAGCGCGACAGGTGCACGTGCACGTCGGGGCCGCCGATCGAGAGCGAGGTGATGTGCTGCGACTTCGCCCCCTTCACGAGCGCCGCCCCCGCAATCACCATGTAGGCCTGCTCGGTCATGTAGACGACGTCGGAGATGATCGGCATGTAGCCGCCGCCCGCGATGCAGTCGCCGTGCACCCCGGCGATCTGCGGCACCCCGGCCGCGGACAGCTCCGCGTTCATCTTGAAGATCGCCCCGGCCCCGGTGCGCCCCGGAAACGTGTGGGCCTGCTCGGGCAGGAACAGCCCGGAGCAATCCACGAGGTAAACGACCGGCAGCCGGAGCCGCAGGGCGATCTCCTGCGCGCGCTGGATCTTCTCGGGGGTTTGGGGCCACCACGATCCCGAGGCGACCGTGTTGTCGTTGGCGATGGCGACGACCCAGCGCCCCTCCACGCGGAGAAACGCGGTCACGACCCCCGCCCCCGGGGAGGTCTTCGCTTCCTCGCCGAACGTGCGTCCGTAGTTGACGAGCGTCCCGACCGCGAGGACCGGCGTGCCCGGATCCTTCAGGCGCTCGATGCGCTCCCACGTCGGGAGCTTCCCCTTCTTGCGGACGCGCGCCTCGTACTCGGCGCCCCACCCGGTCCGGACTTCGTCGCGCTTGGCGCGGAGAGCCGCATTGAGCTCCGCGAGATGCGCGCTCTGCGCGCTCCACGCGGCCGGCGGCAGCGCCTGCTCGCGCGCCCGGCCGATCGGAGCGAGGATCACCTTGGCCACGCGGCTACCTCCCCGCGCCCGCGAGCCGCCGCCGCGTCAGAAGCTGGACGTCGTACGTGCCGCCGACGAATTCCGGGTCGTCGAGCAGGCGGAGATGGAAGGGAATCGTGGTCTTGATCCCTTCGATCCGGAGCGCGCGGAGCGCCTCGCGCCCCGCGGCGATCGCCCCGGGGCGGTCCGCGGCGTGGACGATGAGCTTGCCGATCAGGGAGTCGTAAGCGGCGGGGATGCGCCACCCCGGGGCGACGCCCGCGTCCCAGCGGGCTCCCGAGGGGACGTCAAGATGCGTGCACACGCCGGGATCCGGGCGGAAGCCCGCATCGGGATCCTCGGCGTTGATCCGGAATTCGATCGCGTGCCCCGACAGCGCGACGGACTCCTGCGTGATCGCCAGACGGTGCCCGGCCGCGATCGCGAGCTGCTGCGCGACCAGATCGATCCCCGTGACGAGCTCGGTCACCGGGTGCTCGACCTGCAGCCGTGCGTTCATCTCCATGAAGTAGTACGACCCGTCGGGGGCGCGCAGGAACTCGAGAGTCCCGGCGTTGACGTACCCGAACGAAGCGGCGGCGGCCGCCGCGCGCGTTCCGAGCCGTTCGCGCTCCTCCCGGGTCAAGACCGGCGACGGCGACTCCTCGACGAGCTTCTGATGCTGGCGCTGGATGGAGCACTCGCGCTCGCCCAGATGGAGCGCATGCCCGTAGGCGTCCGCGAGGATCTGGAACTCGATGTGGCGCCCGCCGTCGATGAGCTTCTCGAGGTACAGGCGCGAATCGCCGAACGCCTTGTCGGCCTCCTGCGACGCCTCGGCGAACCCCCGCGCCAACGAGGCTGCGTCGTCGCATCGGCGCATCCCCTTGCCGCCGCCGCCGGCTGCGGCCTTGAGCAGCACGGGATAGCCGCAGCGCTCGGCCACCGCCTCCGCCTCGGCGGCCGACGCGAGCGCGCCGGTCGAGCCCGGGATCGTCGCGACACCTGCGGCCGCCATCGTGCGCTTCGCCTCGATCTTGTCCCCCATGCGACGCATCGCGGCCGCTCCCGGCCCGATGAACGTGATGCCGTGTTGCGCGCACCGCGCCGCGAAGACCGGATTCTCGGAGAGGAAGCCGTAGCCGGGGTGGATCGCCTGAGACTCGGTCTGCTCGGCGGCTTGGAGAACGGCATCGGCGTCGAGGTACGACCGGGCCGCTGGTGCGGGGCCGATGCAGAGCGTCACGGTCGCGTTCGCGAGCCACGGGGCGCCGGCGTCCGCCTCGGAGTGAACGACGACCGTCTCGATGTCCTGAGCGCGACAGGCGCGAACGATCCGCGCCGCGATCTCCCCGCGATTGGCGATCAGGACGCGCTTGAACATGAGGACGGGAGTCTAACATCGGCGCCGGAACGCCCAGCCGCTGCTACACTTTGCGCGATGCCGACACGAACGAGCCTCTCCCAGCGCGCGCGCGCCATGCCCGCGAGCCCGATCCGGCGGCTGGCCCCGCTCGTCGCCGCCGCGCGCCGCGCGGGCAAGACGATCTACGCACTCAACATCGGGCAGCCCGACATCGAGACCCCGCGCGCGATCCTCGACCGGCTCAGGTCGTACGACGCCGCGCTCATACCGTACGGACCTTCGCAAGGGCTCCCCGAGTTCATCGACGCCCTGCGCACGTACTACCGTGGCGTCGGTCTCGAACTCCGGGCCGAAGACATCTTCGTCACGACCGCCGGCAGCGAGGCCATCCTCTTCACCCTCGGGGCGATCTGCGATCCCGGCGACCAGGTGCTCGTCTTCGAGCCGTTCTACACGAACTACAACGGCTTCGCGACGATGGTCGGCGTGCAACCGGTACCGGTGACGACGCACGCCGAGGACGGCTACCACCTCCCGTCACGCGCCGCGATCGAGGCCAAGATCGGGCCGAAGACCCGCGCGATCCTCCTCTGCTCCCCCAACAATCCCACCGGGACCGTCTACACCGACGCCGAGATGGCGATGCTCGCGGCGATCTGTCGCGAGCGCGGGCTCTTCCTCGTCGCCGACGAGGTCTACCGCGAGTTCGTCTACGACGGGGGAAAGCACCACTCGGCGCTGACGCTTCCCGGGCTCGACGACCAGGTCGTGGTCGTGGACAGCGTGTCGAAGCGCTACTCGCTGTGCGGCGTGCGCGTCGGGAACATCGTCACGCGCAACCACGACCTCATGGATGCGATCCTCCGCTTCGGCCAGGCGCGCCTCTGCCCGCCGACCCTCGGCCAGTACGC
>DASRJG010000029.1:0-3357 GCA_035649595.1 Candidatus Polarisedimenticolaceae bacterium | reverse complement strand
CATGCCGTTCGTCACCGAGGAGCTCTGGCAGCGCTTCCCGCACGATGGCCCCTACCTGGCCACGGCGGCGTGGCCGCGCGCCGACGAGGCGCGGCGGGACGCGCGCGCGGAGCGCGACATGGAGCTCCTGCAGGAGCTGGTCGTGAGTCTGAGGAACCTGCGCGTGGAGGCGGGGATCGACCCTTCGCGGCGGATCGACGTGGCCGTCCACGCGGAGAGCCCGCGGAACGCGAAGCTCGTGCGCGAGCACGCCGGGCTGGTCGCGACGCTCGCGCGCGCGGGGCGGGTCGAGGTCGTGGACGGGTTCGCCGCCGACCTCGTGGCCGCCCGCGCCGTGGTTCGCGGTCTCGAGATCGCGGTGCCGCTCGAGGGGCTCCTGGACTTCGAGGCGGAGCGGGCCCGGCTGACGCGCGACCTCCGCAAGGTGGAGGCGGAGCTGGACTCCCGCAACCGGAAGCTCTCCAACGAGTCGTTCCTGGAGCGCGCCCCCGTCGAGGTGATCGAGAAGGAGCGGGCGATCCAGAAGGAGTTCCTCGACAAGAAGCGCCGCATCGAGTCCACGCTCGCGACGCTCGGCGGAGGCGGGGCGCCCGCGTGAGACTCGCGCCTCCCGACCCGGACACCCTCCGGCGGGCGGTCGGCGCCGCTCTCGCCGAGGACCTCGGGGAGCGGGGGGACATCACGAGCGCCGCGGTGGTCCCGGCCGAAGCCGAGGCGCGGGCGAGCCTCGTGGCGCGCGAGAGGATGGTCGTCGCCGGCCTCGCCGCCGCGCGCGAGGTGTTCCGTCAGATCGACGCGACGATCGCCTTCGTGCCGCTCGTCGACGAGGGAGCGGCGGTGGAGGCGGACACGGTGGTCGCGCGCGCCTCGGGGCGCGCGCGGGCGCTGCTCGCGGGGGAGCGGACCGCGCTGAACTTCCTCCAACGCATGAGCGGCATCGCGACGGCCACGCGCGACGCCGTGGCCGAGATCGAGGGCACGGGCGCGGTCGTCCTCGATACCCGCAAGACGGTCCCCGGACTGCGGCGCCTCGACAAGCACGCGGTCGAGGCCGGCGGCGGGGTCAACCACCGGATGGGGCTCCACGACGCCGCCATGGTCAAGGACACGCATCTCGGCGTCGGCGGCTCCCTGGGCGACGCGGTCCGCGCCTGTCTCGCCGCGGGGATCCCGCGCGAGGCGATCACCGCCGAGGTGCGGGACGAGCGCGAGCTGGCCGAGGCGATCGAGGCGGGCGCGGGGCGCGCGCTGCTCGACAACATGGATCTCGGTCTCCTCGCCGCGTGCGTCGCGCGCGGGCGCGGGAGGATCGTGCTCGAAGCGTCGGGAGGGCTTCGCCCAGGCGCGCTCCGCCCGGTCGCGGAAACCGGTGTCGATGCGCTGAGCCTCGGCTACCTCACGCACTCGGTCCGCGCCGCGGACCTCGCCATGGATCTGGAGCCGCTGCCGCGCGGGGACCGGTGACGCCGTTCGACCCCGCGCCGCTCGCGGACGAGCTCGCGCTCTCCGGCTTCGCGCGACGCGTCGTGGTCCTGGACGCGACCGGCTCGACGAACGACGACGCTCGGCTCCTCGCCGCCGACGGCGCGCCGGAAGGGACCGTCGTGATCGCGAGGCGCCAGACGTCGGGGAGGGGACGGCGCGGCCGCGTCTGGGAGTCGCCCGAGGGGCTCGGACTGTACCTGTCCGTCGTCCTCCGCCCGACCGAGCCCGCGGCGCTGATCGGACGTTACGCGATCGCATCCGCCGTCGCCGCCGTCGAGGCGTGCCGCCGCTTCGCCGGCGACCGGGTGGAGGCGAAGTGGCCCAACGACCTTTTCGCCGGGGGCCGCAAGCTCGCCGGCATCCTGGCCGAGGTGAGGAGCGCGTCCTTCGGAACGGAGATGGTCGTCGGGTTCGGCGTCAACGTCCTGCAGGGGGAGCGCGACTTTCCACCGGAGCTTCGGGGCGAGGCGACGTCGCTTCGGCTGCTTCGCGGCGGGGAAGGCGCGACCCCCGGCGCCGTCGCGCGCGTCCTCGTCGAGGCCCTCGGACGACAGGTCGGGGCGCTCCGGTCGGGCGCGTGGGAAGATGTGGCGCGCCTGTTCCTCGCGTGTGCGCCGGGAGTTTCGGGGCGCCGCGCGCGCCTGGCGTCCGGAGGCGAGGGCGTCACCGACGGCATCGATGCCTCCGGGGCGCTCCGGGTGATGACTCCGGGAGGCGCCGTGCTGGTGCACGCGGGGGAATCGGTGGAGATCCTGGAGGGATGAGCATGCTCCTCGCCGTCGACACCGGAAACACGCACACGGTCCTGGGACTCTTCGAGGGCGCGACCTTGCGCGCCGACTGGCGCATCGCGACCCGCAAGGACACGACGGCGGACGAGCTGGGGGCCGTCCTGTGCACCCTGTTCCGCGGAGAGGGATGGGAGCCGGGATCCGTCGACGGCGTCATCGTCTCCTCGGTCGTGCCCGACTGGAACGGCGTGCTCGCCGCGACCGCGAAGAAGACGTTCGGCTGCGCGCCGCTGTTCGTCGAGCCGGGAATCAAGACGGGCCTGCCGATCCTCTACGACAACCCCCATGAGGTGGGGGCCGACCGCATCGTCAACGCCGTCGCGGCGGTTCACCGCTTCGGCGCTCCGGTCATCGTTCTCGACTTCGGCACGGCGACGACGCTCGACGTGGTGAGCGCGAAAGGGGAATACCTCGGCGGCGTGATCGCGCCGGGGCTCGGGATCTCCGCCGAGGCCCTCTTCCAGCGCGCGGCGCGCCTGACGCGTGTGGACATCCGGCGGCCGGCGCGGATCGTGGGGCGCAACACAGAGGAAAGCGTGCAGGCCGGGCTGTTCCACGGCTACGTCGCCCTCGTCGAGGGGCTCGTGCGACGGCTGCGCGCCGAGCTCGGCGCCGAGGCGACGGTCGTCGCGACCGGAGGCCTCGCTCCCGTGTTTCAGTCGGAGCTATCCTTCCTCACGGCGGTCGACCCCGGCCTGACGCTGGAAGGGTTGCGCCTGATCTGGGAGAAGAATCGGCGGTGAAGGTCCTGTTCGTCTGCGACGGCAACATCTGCCGGAGCCCGATGGCGGCGGAGTACCTCCGCTCGCGGGCGGCGCGCGAGGGTTTGAGCCACGTCGTCGTCGACTCGGCGGGGCTCCTGGGGATCGAGGGGGCCCCGGCCGCGCCTCACGCCGTCGCGCTCCTGCGCGACGAAGGTCTGGATCTGACGAGCCATCGCTCGAGGGGGATCACCTCGGCGGATCTCCGGACGTCGGACGTCGTGGTGGCGATGACGCTCGCGCAGCTCGACGTGCTCGCTCGCCGGTTCCCGCAGGGTCACGAGCGGCGGTGGCTCCTGCGCGCGTTCGAGGGCGGGCCC
>DASRJG010000028.1:0-5512 GCA_035649595.1 Candidatus Polarisedimenticolaceae bacterium | reverse complement strand
CTCACGCGTGCGGCTCGAGGCCTATCCGAATCCGAAGAGAGGGCCGAAGGGCTCCCCGCGATCGCCCGAGGCGATCGTGCGGGACTGGGCGATGTTTCCCATCGATCAGCTCCACCAGCTGATCCGCCACACCTGCGCCGATCACAAGCGAGAGACGATCGCCTTCGGCCGAAGGCTGGAGTCGATCCTCGGACGGATCCACCTGATCGCGGTCTGGAAGAACTTCCTCAAGGCCCGGTCGGAGCGGAAACCGGACCGCTCCACGCCGGCGATGCGAATCGGCCTGACCGACGCCCCGTGGCGATGGGAGCGGGTGCTCTCGCGAAGACTGTTCCCGGAGCGGGTCCGGCTGACCGGATTTCTGCGCAACCTCTATCAGAAGCGCTGGACAGCCGGACTCCCTGTCCTCCGTCGGGCCCACGCGGCCTGAATCCCTCGCTTGAATCCCAGAAGACAAAGGTCAGTCGCTCGAGCTCGAGCCGTTCGTCAACAAGCTTGCGGCCACCATGGGCTAGGCCTCCCCCGCCATCCGGCGCTCCTGGCGGCGCACCGCCTCCACGATCAGCTCGAGGCGGTTCAGGTCCTTCTTGCCGGGAGCGACCTCGGCCTCCGCGAGCACGTCCACGCCGTAGGGGCGCGCGTCCTCGATCGCCATGCCCACGTGAGCGGGCTCCAGGTTCCCGGCGATGACGATCCGCCCGTACATCCCGAACGCGCGCGCGCGACGCCACTCGAACGGGGGCGCCGCATTGGCCGAGGGGTCGAGGCGGGCGTCCAGCAGGTAGGTGGTCGTGGCGAAGCGCGAAAGCTCCGCGGGATCGAAGCCGGCGCTCACCCGGAACGCCTTGATCCAGCGGAAAGGGGCGACCGCGGCGCACGCGGTGGGGGGCTCCGCGCCGTGGAACTGGATCAGGCCGACGCCCGTCTTCCTCGCCGTGTCGAGCACGCGCGTCAGCGGATCGTCCGCGAAGACCCCGACCGTCCCGACGAACACCGGGAGCCGCTCGACGATCCCCCGCACCAGCTCCGGCTCGGCGAAGCGCGGGCTCTCCGGCCGGAAGTCGAAGCCGAGCACGTCCACGCCGAGGTGGACCGCCTCGAACGCGTCCCGCTCCTCGGTGATCCCGCAGACCTTGATCGCGACGCGGCGGCTCACGACGGCGCTCCGCCCGCGAGGTCGAGGAAGTTGCGCAGCAGGCGGCGGCCTTCGCGCGTCAAGATCGACTCCGGATGGAACTGGACCCCGTGGATCGGGAGGCGGCGATGCCGCAACCCTTGAATCGTGCCGTCGGGAGCGAAGGCGCAGGCCTCGAGAGCGGCCGGGAACGTCGACGCCTCGGCGGCCAGCGAATGATAGCGGGTCGCCTCGAAGGGATCCGGCAGCCCCGCGAACACGCCCCGCCCGTCGTGCCGGACCGGGGAGGTCTTCCCGTGGACGAGCGTGGGCGCGCGCGCGATCGTGCCGCCGAACGCCTGCACGATCGCCTGATGCCCCAGGCAGACGCCGAGCAGCGGTGTCCGCGGGGGGAGCGCGAGGACGAGCGGGACGCTGATCCCGGCCGTCTCCGGGCGCCCCGGCCCCGGCGAGATCACCACCGCGTCGAAGCGGCCCTCCGCGGCGTCGCGGACGGAGATCCGGTCGGAGAGCGCCACCTCCACCGACGCGCCGAGCTCCCCGAGCTGCTGGGCCAGATTCCAGGTGAACGAGTCGTGGTTGTCGAGGAGGAGGACGTGCAGGCTATTTGACCTCGAACTTGACGAAGATGGGGTCGGTCAGCTCCGGCGCGGTCATGGACAGCTCGAACCTGTGCCCCTTGAGGCCGGTGGAGGGGGCGGGGAAATAGAGCATGTCCAGGAGATATCCATACCGGGGAAGCTGGACCGAATCGGTCACGACGGAGGACTCCCCGACCCGGGAGGTCCGTCGGGTCGGCGAGAACTTGCTGGGGTAGAACGTCATCGCGGCGAAGCGGTTGAAGACGATCTCGCTCAGCTCCGAGAGGTTGCGATCGAGGTCGAGGAAGTCGTAGCTGGCGAGGAGCTCCTTCGGGCTGGCGCAGGGATACCGGTTGCCCGCCTCGTCGGCGAGGGTGAACGACTCGCGCGTGAGCGTCAGCTGCTTCACCCCCCGGTTCGCGATCGCGATCTCGATCGGGACGTACGACTCGCCGTCGCGGTAGCGGGTCGGGCGTGTGTCCACGATGAGCGTCGCGACCTTCCCCTCCTCGATGAAGGCGAAGGTCGAGAGCTTGCGGTCAACCTCGCCGGCAGGCTGTCCGGTCATCGGCTGCCGGCTGGCGCACGCGGCCGTGATCAGGAGACCGAGGACGAGCGCGAAACGACGCATGCTGGCTCCTTTTTCATCGAGGAGCGTAGGCTGAGCCCCAACGAGCGTCAAGCAGGACCGCCCGACCGCCACGGGTCCAATGCAGCAGCCATCGCCGCTTCCGGCGGCGGCTCCCCCGTCAGCCGCTCGAACTGGAGGCCGGCTTGACCCAAGAGCAGGTCGTAGCCGTCCGCGACCGCCAAGCCGCGCTTGCGCGCCGCGCGGACGAGCGGCGTGGGCTCGGGGCCGTACGCCGCATCGAGCACCATGCGGCCGGTCAGCCGCCGCGGCGCGATCAGATCCTCCCCGTCGCGGCCGAGCGGCGTCGCCTGCACCAGCAGGTCCCAGGACGCGTCGGCCAGCGCGGCGAGGGGGCGGAACGCGGCCCCCGCGGCGCGCGCCGCCTCGCGCCCGCGAGCGGAGCTGCGGTTGAACAGCGTCACACGCGCCCCCGCCGCGACGAGCGCCGCGGCGATCGCGCGCCCGGTGCCCCCGGCCCCGACGACCGCGGCCTCCGCGCGCGCAAGCTCCACGTGCCGGCGCGCCAAGGCGAGCGCGGCCGGCGCGTCGGTGTTGAACCCGCGCCATCCCGCGGGCTCGATCCGGACCGTATTCGCCGCGCCGCACGCGGCGAACTCATCGAGCGCGACGCACCGCGCGGCCGCCGCCTCCTTCAGCGGGATCGTGACCCCGAGCCCCTCGACCGGGCAGGCGCCTTCCGGTCCGACGAGCGCCTCGACCTCGGCGAGCTGCTCCGTCGGGATCGGGAGATAGACCGCGTCGAGGCCGATGGAGCGGAACCCCGCGGCGTGGAGCGCGGGGGACGGCGACCGGTCGAGGGGCGCGCCGACGAGCGCGTAGCGTCGCGTCCCCTCGCCGATCTCCCCGACGCGATAGTCCTCCAGCAGCTCGCGGGTCTCGGGCTGCCCGTCGCCGGTCCGGCGGGACCGGCTCGCGGCGCCGTAGGTCCCCCAGCTCCCCCACGACAGCGCGAGCGCGCGGCTCGCGATCGCGCACGCTCCGGTGGCGAAGGCGGCGAGAGGCGGCGTCGCGCCGGCCCGCGCGAGCAGCTCGCGCACCGCGGCGATCTGGACGGCGCGCGTCGCGCGCGGGACGATCTTGAGCCGCGCGGCCTTCGTCTCCGACATCGCGGCGAGCAGCGGAAGGAGCGCCGGGAGGTCGCACGCGGCGCCGTGGTGGGAGAGGAGCGTGCGCGCGCCGTCGGGACCGAGCGCCAGGTCGCGAAGCGGACCGTTCCACTCGACGTCGGCGAGCGCGCAGCCCGCGGCGAGCGCGGCGCGGAGGATCGCCCGCCGCTCCTCCGCGCTCCCGTCGAACGTGCCGCCGTCGTCCGGGGTTCGGGCGGCGACGATCACCGGGAGCCGCGCGCGGCGGACGAGCCCGGCGACGTCCCCGGGGCGGAGGCGGTCCGCGCGGATCTCGACGAACGCCGCCCCCTCCGGAGCCTCCGCGATCCTCCGCTCGGCCTCCTCGGGCGTCTCCTCGAAAACGGAATGGACGACGCCGCCCCTCACAGCAGGCTCGCCGGATCGACGTCCACGTGGATGACGCGGCGCGCGGCCGTGCCCTCGAACCGGGCGAGCGCGGAGGCGACCGTCTCCACGAGCTTGCGCCGTCCCGCCGAGCGGACGAGGATCTGCATCCGGTACAGCCCCCTCAACCGCTCGACCGGCGCCGGCCCGGGACCGGTGATCAGGAGCCTCCCGCGCGACGACGCGTCGAGCGCCTCCGCGACCTCCTTGGCGATTCGCCAGGCCTGGGCCTGGCGCGCGTCCGCGACGATCACCTGCACGAGGGCCGCCAGAGGCGGATACCGGAGAGCGCGCCGGTACTTGATCTCCCGATCGAAGAACCCTTCGTAATCCTGCCGGGCGGCCTGGACCAGCACCGGGTGGTCCGGATCGAACGCCTGGGCGATCACGCGCCCGGGGCGAGCCCCCCGTCCCGCGCGCCCCGCGACCTGCGTCAGGAGCTGGAACGCCCTCTCCCCCGCCCGGAAGTCCGGCAGGCCCAGGGCCTGGTCGGCGGCGAGGACGCCGACGAGCGTCACGCGCGGGAAGTCGTGTCCCTTGGCGATCATCTGCGTCCCGACCAGGACGTCGATCTCGCCGGCGTCGAAGCGGCGGAGGAGCTGCTCGTGCGCGCCGCGCCGCCTCACGGTGTCCCGGTCCATCCGCTCCACCCGCGCTCCGGGGAGGGTGCGCGCGAGCTCGTCCTCGATCCGCTCCGTCCCCTCGCCGAGATCGCGGAGGTCGTCGGACGCGCAGCTCGGGCACGCCTCGGGACGCGGCTCCTCCCGTCCACAGCCATGGCAGCGCATCCGGCGGTCCCGCTTGTGCCAGGTCATCGAGAGGCTGCAGCTCGTGCAGGTCACGCGCCGCCCGCAGGCGGGGCACAGGAGCGCGGCCGACCAGCCGCGGCGGTTGCGCAGGATCAGCGCCTGCTCGCCGCGCGCCAGACATTCCCGCAGCGCGTCGACGAGCGGGCCGGAGAGCGGCGTCACCGCTCCCGCCTCGCGGAAGCTCTCCCGCATGTCCACGAGGCGGACCTCGGGGAGAGGCCGATCCTCGATCCGCCCTCCCAGCGCGAGCAGCGCGTAGCGGCCGGAGCGGGCATGCCCGAAGCTCTCGAGCGACGGGGTCGCGGAGCCGAGGACGACGGGCGCTCCCGCGAGCCGCGCGCGCACGACGGCGACGTCGCGGCCGCTGTACCGGGGGACGTCCTCCTGCTTGTAGGACGGATCGTGCTCCTCGTCGACGATCACGAGGCCGAGGTCCGGCACGGGCGCGAAGACGGCGGAGCGGGCCCCGACCACGAACCGCCGCCGTCCGATCCGGACGTCGTCCCAGGCCGCGCGGCGCGCCCGGGGGCCGAGCGCGGAGTGCAGCACCGCGACCGCTCCGGGGAAGCGCGCCGACAGCCGCGCGACCAGGAGGGGCGTCAGCCCGATCTCGGGGACGAGGTACAGCACGCCGCGCCCCGCGGCGAGCGCCGCCGCGGCCGCGCGGAGGTAGACCTCGGTCTTTCCCGAGCCGGTCGCCCCCCAGAGGAGGAAGGGGGCGAACGCCCGCGCCGCGACGGCGGGGAGGAGCGTCTCGAGCGCGCGCGCCTGCGCGGCGCTGGGGGCGGGGCCCTCCTCCGCCGCAGGCGGAAGCGCGACGGGAG
>DASRJG010000027.1:0-3801 GCA_035649595.1 Candidatus Polarisedimenticolaceae bacterium | reverse complement strand
AGATCGCATAGGCGGCGAGCGCTTCCTTCCCATGGTCGAGCCCCTTGAGCAGCCAGTTCACCACGCCCGACTCGCTCGCCATCATCACGTACGACAGGGCCGAGGGCACGGCGAGGGCGAAGATCGAGCGGTACGGGTGGGGATCGTGCCCCGGGGCGGAGGGAGCGCCGCGCGCCTTGCGGGCCTTCTCGTGCGCCGCGGCCTTCCGCAGGGCATAGACCAGCCCGCCGAACCGTCCGATCACGGTGGAGAGGGCGATGCCGAACACTCCCCAGCGGAAGCCGAACGTGAAGATCGTGTTCAGCACGACGTTGATGACGTTCGACCAGATGCCGGCCCACATCGTCGCCTTGGTGTCGCCGTGCGCCTTGACGATCGAGTCCGGGAGGACCGACCAGAAGAGCGTCAGCGCCGATCCCCCGACGAGGACGGAGCCGTAGATCGCGAACTGGCCCGCGACCTCCCGGTCGGGAGCCATCCGGTCGGCGAACGCGTAGCAGACCGCGCCGAGGAGGAGGAAGGCGGGGATACACAGCAGCACGAGGCTCCAGGTCGCGCGGAGGTACTGCCTGAGCTTCGTCTCCTCCTGCGCCCCCATCGCACGGGAGAAGTTGGAGGTCAGGCCGGTGGACATGCCGACCCAGACGGCGATCATCACGAACTCGAACGGGTAGGAGAGGCCGATCGCCGCGACGGCGGCGTCGGAGAGGAAGGACGCATACCAGGTGTCCACGAACGTGAACAGCGACCGCATCCAGAACGACACCACCAGCGGCGCGGTCATCGCGAGCAGGGACGATCGCCGCTCCGCGGGCGTCACGCGGGTCGGCCCCCGCGCGCGGTCGAGGCGAGCATCCCGCAGGCGGCGTGGATGTCCGCTCCGCCGGAATATCTCCTGACGAAAGCGATCCCGCGCGTCCCCAGCGCGCCCGCGAAGCGGCGGCGCTCCTCGTCCCCGGGGGGTGAGAAATGGCCGGTGGGATCGTTGACGTCGATCAGGTGGACGCGCACCGCGAGCCCGGAAAAGTGCCGCGCCAGCGCGTCGGCCTCGTCGTCCCCCGTGTTCCAGCCGGCGATCAGCACCCAGCCGACGTGGACGAGGCTGCCGCGCGCGGCCGCGTGCGCCCGCATCGCTTTCGCGAGCGCCGCCACCGGTGTTGCGCGCGCCAGCGGAACGAGCTCCCCGCGCTTCCCGTCGATGGCGGACGTCAGCGAGAGGATCAGCCGGTAGGGATACCCTTCCGCGGTGAACCGCTCGATCGCGGAAAGGAGCCCGACGGTCGCGATCGTGATCGCCTCGCCGCGGATCCGGAGCCCGTTCGGGTCGCGGAGGATCGCGGCGGCGCGCATGACGGCGTCGTAGTTCTGCAGCGGCTCCCCCTGCCCCTGGAAGACGACACCGGTCACCGGGCGGCCGGCGGGAGCCAGGCGCTTGACGGTGAGCACCTGCTCGACGATCTCCCACGCCTCCAGGCTCCGGGTCAGCCCTTCGCGCCCCGTGGCGCAGAAGGCGCAGCCGAGACCGCATCCTGCCTGCGAGGAGACGCAGACCGAGAAGCGTGGCCGCTCGAGCGGGATGCGCACCGTCTCGAAGAGCGCGCCGTCGCCCCCGCGGAAGAGGTACTTCGCGAAGCCGTCGACCGGGCTCTCCCGCGCGTCGATGCAGGCGATCCGCGCCGTGCTCCCCCGCAGGAGGATCTCCCTCGCGAGCGCGCGCGAGAGGCCGCGCACGCCGTCGAGGTCGTCGCGCCCCTGCCCCACGAGGCGCTCGACCACCCGTCGCGCGATCACGGGATCGAGCGGGAGGTCGGGCCAGAGGGTCGCGAGAGAGGCCGGGGTCTGGCCTCTCAGGTGGGTCGACGGCTCAGGTGCGCGCGCCAAGCCACTCCTCGATCCTCGCGGTCACGGCGTCCACGGTGAAACCGAACTTCTCCCCGTTCACCGCGCCGGGGGCCGAGGCGCCGTACCGGTCGATCCCGATGCAGAGCCCGTCCGGCCCGGCGAGCGCGCGCCAGGGGTCCGTCCTCCCGGCCTCGACCGTCACGACGGGGACTCCGGCGGGGAAGAGCGCGTCGCGCACGGGCCGCGGCTGCGCGTGGAACAGCTCGGCGCAGGGGATCGAAACGACGTCGACCGGCGCTCCGCGCTTCGCGAGGGCCTCGCGCGCGCCCATCGCCAGGTGCAGCTCCGAGCCGGTCGCCGCGATCACCGCCGCGGGGGAGTCCCCGCCCGCGACCCGATAGCCGCCGCGGCGGAAGTCGGCCTCGCCCAGCCCCTCGCGGCGCGCGATCGGGGGGAGCTTCTGACGCGAGAGCGCGAGGGCGCTCGGGCCGTCGCGGCGCTCGAGGGCCATTCCCCAGGCGAGCGCGCACTCGAGCCCGTCGGCGGGACGCCAGACGTGGAGGTTCGGGATCAGGCGGAGGGCCGCGAGGTGCTCGATCGGCTCGTGGGTGGGCCCGTCCTCCCCGACGAAGATCGAGTCGTGGGTGAAGATGTAGATCACCGGGAGGCTCGACAGGGCCGCCAGGCGGATCGACGCGCGCATGTAGTCCGAGAAGACGAGGAACGTCGAGCCGTACGGACGGAACGCGCCGTGATAGACGATCCCGTTGAGGATCGCCCCCATTGCGTGCTCGCGAATGCCGAAATGGAGGTTGCGCCCCTCGAACGAGCCGGGGCCGACGGAGCTCGAGTCCTTGATCAGGGTCAGCGTGGACGGAGCGAGGTCCGCCGAGCCGCCGACCAGCGCCGGGACGAGCTTCGCCGCCGTCTGGAGCACGCTCCGTCCGTGCTCGCGAGTCGCCGCCGCCTCGGCCGGCGCCCCGGCGAGGAGCCGCGAGACGATGTCGTCGGGGACGGTCTTCTCCCAGATCGACCGCCATTCGTCCGCGCGCTCCGGGCGGGCCGCCGCCCACTCGGCGAACCGCTGCTCCCAGCCCGTGCGCAGCGCCGCTCCCTCCGCCGCGCGCGCCCGGAAGAAGTCGCGCACCTCGTCGGGGATCAGGAACGGCGGCTCCTCCGGCCACCCGAGGTTCGCCTTCGCCGCCCGCGTCTCCTCCGCCCCCAACGGGCTGCCGTGCGCCTCCGCGCTGTCCTGCTTGTGGGGGGCGCCGAACGCGATGTGCGTCTTGCACGCGATCAGCGACGGCCGCGCCCGGTCGGCGATCGCGGACTCGATCGCGCGCGCGACCTGCTCCTGGTCGTGACCGTCCACCCTCCGGACGTGCCAGCCGTAGGCGGCGTAGCGCGCCGGGACGTCCTCGGAGAACGCGAGCGACGTCTTCCCCTCGATCGTGATGCTGTTGTCGTCGTAGAGGACGATCAGGTTCCCGAGCCCCAGGTGTCCCGCGAGGGAGCTGGCCTCCGCGGAGATCCCTTCCATCAGGTCGCCGTCGGAGGCGAGCACGAACACGCGATGCGCGACCGGCTGGAAGTCGGCGTCGTTGAAGCGCGTCGCCGCCATCTTCCCGGCGAGCGCGATCCCCACCGCGTTCGAGATCCCCTGCCCCAGTGGACCGGTCGTCGCCTCCACGCCGACCGTGTGGCCGAACTCCGGATGACCGGGGGTGCGGCTCCCCCACTGGCGGAACGCCTGGAGCTCGCTCATCGGCAGCTCGTACCCGGACAGGTGGAGGAGCGCGTAGAGGAGCATGCAGCCGTGTCCGGCGGAGAGCACGAACCGGTCCCGGTCGGGCCAGTCGGGCGCGGTCGGGTCGTACCGGAGGTAGCGGCTCCAGAGGACGAACGCGACGTCGGCGGCGCCCATCGGCAGCCCCGGGTGGCCGGACTTCGCCCGCTCGA
>DASRJG010000026.1:0-19043 GCA_035649595.1 Candidatus Polarisedimenticolaceae bacterium | reverse complement strand
CGCTCTTCTTCATGAACTACTCGACCTTCCTCGGACGGAAGGGGATCTACCTCGAGGACCTGTTCGTCCGCGCGCCGCTCCGCGGACGCGGGATCGGCCGGGCGCTGCTCGCCGACGTCGCGCGCACCGCGCTCGCGCGGGGGTGCGGCCGGCTCGACTGGGCGGTGCTCGACTGGAACCAGCCTGCGATCGGCTTCTACACGAAGCTCGGCGCGACGCCGATGAGCGACTGGACCGTCTTCCGTCTCGAGGGGGCCGCGCTAGCGAGGCTAGCCCGCTAGCGGCCGGATCCACGCCCGGTCGGGGTAGACGATCAGCGTCTGGACGCCGTGCGCGACCTCGGCGAGCACCGCGGCGGCGAGCACGACGCGCAGCACGACCCCGAGAGCGCCGCGCCTCCGCACGACCTCCCCCGCGGCGAACCCCGCGAGCACGACCGCCGCCGGCCCGATCGGCACGAGGTAGCGGAGCAGCTTCGAGTAGCCGATCGCCCCGAGCGTGATCCCCGCCGCGGTCACGATCGCGATCCACAGCGCGCAGGCGAGCGGCACGCCCCCCCGGCGGCGGGAGAGCGCGAGGATCGCGAGCGAGGGGCCGAGCGTCCAGACCGTCGTCGGCAGCAGGCGCAGGTAGACCCAGGGGGAGCGCACCACCGTCACCTGCCGGATGAACGGGTTCTCCGCCACGAGCCGAGCCGAAGGCTTCCCCGCCCAGGACGGGAAGATCGTGCCGAACGCCCGCGCTTCCGCGATCAGCCAGGGGAGCAGGCAGAGCGCGGCGACGCCCCCCGCGATCGCGACCGTGCGCACCCTCTGGCGGGTGGTCCGGCCGGGGCTCGCCGCCCACGCGAGCGCGATCATGCCGGGAAGCGCGAGCGCCGCGCTCATCTTGATCAGCATCGCCGCGCCGATCGCGATCCCCGCGCCGATCGCGGAGCCCGCGCTCCCCGAGCGGGCCGCGCGGACGGAGATGAGGGCCGCGAGCGCGATCGCGGCGACCTGCGGCCCGTCGAGCCAGCGGTGCATCGACACGTGCGCGACGATCGGCGTCGCCCCGGCGAGGAGCGCGACGGTCAGCGCAGCCTCCGGGGGGAACGCGGGGAGCGTGTCCCGCGCCAGCGCGTACGTCGCGAGGAAGAAGACGGCGAACGCGGCGAGCTGCGCGAGGTCCCACCCGCGCTCGCCGAAGAGCGCCGTGAACGCCGCGAACCACGCGAGCCCTCCGGGAGGGTGGTAGAAGAGCGGCGTGTCGTACTGGTCCCGGACCATCCAGTCCTGCTCGAGGATCGGGTGGCCGCGCAGGGTGTAGCCGTGCCCCGCGCGGACCTGCGAAAGGAGCGCGGCGTAGATCCTCTCGTCCCCCTCGCGATGCGGAAGCCGGAAGATCCCCGCGCGCGCGATCAGCGCGAGCAGGAGCACGAGCAGCGGCAGCTTCCTCGACACGCGGCGGATCAGAGGAGCCGCGCGGCGTTGTCCCAGAGGATCGCGCGACGGGCCTCTTCCGGGAGGTCGAGCGCGAGGAACTCCTCCACGTTCCCCCGGAGGTCGGCCACGCCTGGGCTCGGCCAGTCGGACCCCCAGAGCGACTTCGACGCAATCTCGGCGAGCCGCGGAAGGTAGCGCGGGAGACGCCTGGGCGGGATCCCCGAGAGGTCCACGAAGACGTTCGCGTGGCGCCGCGCGAGGAAGAACGCGGTCTCGCAGTGGAGCGGGCGCCCCGCGTGCGCGAGCACGAGGCGGAGCTTCGGAAAGTCGATCGCCACGTCGTCGCAGGGCATCGGGTCGGCGTGGACGTTCCGCGCGCCTGGGAAGACCGACGTCCCGGTGTGGACCATCACCGGGACGCCGCGCTCCTCGGCGACCGCGAGGATCCGTCCGATCGCGGCGCCGGGGCCGCCGGTCCGGTAGGCGTTCATGTCGAAGAGCTGGTGCGGGGGGTGGAACTTCAGACCGCGGATCCCCAGGTCGAGCACGCGACGCGCCTCCCCCGCCGCGTCCCTTGTCCCGATCGGGTCCACCGAGCCGAAGGCGAGCAGGCGGTCGGGAGCCTCGGCGCAATAGCGCGCGCACCAATCGTTGACCTCGGCGGTGAACCCCATGACCGACGGGGAGACGTAGTTGATGATCGCCGCGCGCTCGATCCCGGACGCGTCCAGGTGCCGCAGGAACGCCGCCGGGCTGCTCAGGAACGTGCGGATGAGATCGAGGTCCTCGCGCCCCGCCTCCATCGACGCGGCGACGTGCGGCGGGTGCATCTCCCACGGCTGGATGTGGACGTGGAGATCGGTGACCCTTCTGCCTTCGATCACGGAGCGCTCTCAGGCGTCCCAGCGGTAGAAGCCTTGCCCGCTCTTCTTCCCCAGCTTCCCCTCGGCGACCATCCGGCGCAGGAGGTCCGGGACCGCGAACGCCTCGGAGGCCAGCTCGCGGTGCAGGTGCTCGGCGATCGCGAGCCGCACGTCGAGCCCGACGAGGTCGGTCAGGCGCAGCGGCCCCATCGGGTGCTTGTAGCCGAGGGTCATCGCGCGGTCGATGTCCTCGACGGAGGCGACCTGCTGCTCCACCATGCGGATCGCCTCGAGCCCGAGCAGCACGCCGAGGCGGCTGGTCGCGAACCCCGGCGCGTCGCGGACCACGATCGCCTCCTTCCCGAGGCGCTTTCCGACCGCGAGCGCGGCGTCCACGGTCTCCTTCGACGTCGCCTCCCCGCGAACGATCTCGAGCAGCGGCATGACGGGCACGGGGTTGAAGAAGTGCATGCCGACGACGCGCGAGGGATCGGGGCTCGCTTGCGCGATCGCGCCGATGGACAGCGAGGACGTGTTGCTCGCGAGGATCGCGTGAGCCGGGGCGGCCGCGGCAAGCTCGCGGAAGATCCGCTGCTTGAGGGGAAGCGATTCGGGAACCGCCTCGACGACGAGGTCGGCCCGCGCGGCCCCATCGCGGAGCCCCTCGGCCGTGGACAGGAGCGCGAGCGCGGCGCTCCGCTCCGACTCCCGTATCTTCCCGCGCTCGACGAGACCTCCGAGGATCCCCTCGATCGAGGCTCGCGCCTGCGCGAGCGCCTCCGGGACCGCGTCCACCAGCACGACCCGGAGCCCCGACGAGGCCGCGGTCTGCGCGATGCCGCGCCCCATCGTTCCGGCCCCGACGACCGTGATCGATCCGATCTCGTGCACGCCGCCGAGTGTAACAGTAGGATCGCGCCCGCATGAGAGGGCTCGCGCCGTTCGTCGCGCTCCTCGCCGTCCTCGCCGCGGGATGCGCGATGCTCGTGCGTGCGGGGCGTCTTCAGGCGGCGGGGCGTATCGACGACGCCCGGCGACGCGCCCGCGCGGGAGGGTTCGTCGCGGCCGCCGGCTCGCTGCTCGCCGCGATCGGGGCGCTGGCCCTCCCCGCGGGGACGGCCGCGGGGCGCGCGAGCGTCGCGGCGATGATGCTCGGCTCGGGGGGCGCGGCGCTGCTCGCGGGGGCGTCGGGGAAGCCCCGCCCGACCGTCTGGTCCGCGCTCGCTCTGCTCCTCGCGGGCCTCGTCGTCGCCGCCGGACTGGTGCGGTAGACTGCACCTCTTCTCCGGGCCGTCGTCCCACCAAGGAGTCGCACCAGTGGCCTCGCACCGTCCGATCCGCGCTCTCGCCGTCATCGGCGCGGGCAACATGGGGAGCGGCATCGCCCAGAAGGCCGCCTCCGAGGGGTTCCCCGTCGTCCTGGTCGACCTCGACGACGCGAAGGTCGAGCGGGGCCTCGCGACGATCGACCGCACGCTCGCCGAAGGTGTGGAGCGGAAGATCTTCCGCCCCGACGACGCGAAGGCGGTCCGCTCGCGCATCTCCGGGACCGCCGACTGGTCCCGCCTCGCCGGGGCCGACCTCGTGATCGAGGCGGTGTTCGAGGACCTCGCCGTCAAGCGCGGGGTGTTCGCGCGGCTCGAGCAGGCGTGCCGGCCGGATGCGATCCTCGCGACCAACACCTCGTCGTTCCTGGTCGCCGACCTCGCGAAGGAACTCGCGCACCCGGAGCGGGTGATCGGGCTCCACTACTTCTACCATCCGGCCAAGAACCGCCTCGTCGAGGTGATCCCGCACGACGGGACTGCGCCCGAGGTCGCGGCCGCGGCCTGGACCCTTCAAGAGATGATCGGGAAGACCCCGATCCGCTCGGCGGACGCGCCGGGGTTCATCGTCAACCGCTTCTTCGTCCCCTGGGTCAACGAGGCGGTCCGCCTGCTCGAGGAGCACGTCGCCGACGTCGCGACGATCGAGGCCGCGGCCAAGCAGACCTTCGGCGTCGGGATGGGACCGTTCGAGCTGATGAACGTGACGGGGATCCCGATCGCGCTGCACGCGGCGACGACTCTCGGGGAAGCGTTCGGGCCGTTCTACGCCCCGGCCGCCCTCCTGAAGAGCCAGGTCGAATCCGGGAAGCCTTGGGACCTCGCCGGGGAGCCGGATCCGTCGAAGCAGGACGCGGTGGCGGCACGGCTGCTCGGCGTGACCTTCCTCGTCGCCACGTCGCTCGTGGACGAAGGCGTCGGCACGATCGAGGACACCGACATCGGCGCCCGCGTCGGCCTCCGCTGGCCGCAGGGCCCGTTCGAGATGATCAACCGGTTCGGGATCATGGAGGCGGGGGACCTCGTCGGCCAGTTCGGCGGCGGCTGGGAGATCCCGGTCCCGGGGATGCTCTCACTCCAGTGGCGGAGCCGCGCGCCCTTCACCTTCGAGCGGGTCCGCTCCGAGGTCGAGGACGGCGTCGCCACCCTCACCATCAACCGCCCCGACGCGATGAACGCGCTGAACGAGACCGTGGTCGCGCAGCTCCACGCGGCGTTCAAGCGCGCCGCGGCCGACCCGAAGGTGCGCGGCATCGTCATCGCGGGGGCCGGGAAGGCCTTCATCGCGGGGGCCGACATCCGTTTCTTCGTCCGTAACATCGAGTCGGGAGACCTGAAGCGGATCGTGGACTTCACGAAGGCGGGGCACGCCCTGCTCCACGACATCGACGTCTGCCCGAAGCCGGTGATCGCGCGCCTCCACGGCCTCGCGCTCGGAGGGGGGTTCGAGCTCGCGCAGGCCTGCGACCGGCTGATCGCGACCCCGCGCGCGAGCTTCGCCTTCCCGGAGACCGGGATCGGGATCTACCCCGGGCTCGGCGGGACCCAGCGCCCCGCCCGGCGGATCGGCGCGGGGCTCGCGCGCTGGCTGATCTTCACGGGACAGACGCTGTCGGCGGAAGAGGCGCTTTCGATCGGTCTCATCGACCGCGTCGTGCCGCACGAGCAGCTCGACGAGGCCTGCCGCGAGGCGATCGCGGAGGGGATGCGGCCGCCCGCCTCCCCCGCCCCGCGATCGCCGAAGCACGAGTCGCTCGCGTCGTTCTTCGCGGGGAACGATTCCGAGACGCTCCGGCTGGGAAAGGCGGACACCGGAGGGGACGAGACGCTCGCGCGCGCGATGAAGCGCGTGGGGACCAAGGCGCCGATCGCCCTCCGCCTCGCGGGGAAGCTGATCGAGAGCGGGTCGAAGGAGCCGCTGGAGGCGGGGCTCGCGATGGAGCTCGCGCACCTCGAGGAGATCTTCTCCACGAAGGACGCCTACGAGGGCCTCAGCACGCTCGGCAAGAAAGCCCCGGTCTTCGAGGGGCGCTGATTGCTCGACCGCCTGGTGGACCTCCTCGCCCGCGCCTTCGACGCCGTCGGGCTGAACGGGACCCGCCTCCGCTGGCGCTGGAACCAGCGCCGCCGCGACCTCGGCGAAGCCGGGATGAAGGCGCAGATGGTCGTCCGCAGCACGCGGGTCGCCTACAAGATGTGCCCGGGCTGCCGCGCGCTCGTGCCGCGGGCCGCGCGGCGCTGCACCGAGTGCGGGAGCCCGCTCGCCGGCGTGCGCGCGCCGGGGCTCACGCGCGTGGTCGCGAACCTGATCCCGGGGGCCACAGCGACGACCGTCCTCCTGCTCCTCGCCAACACGCTGCTGTTCGCCGTGGTCCTGCTCCTCCCCGTCCGGCTCGACAACTTCGAGCCGGGCTCCCCGCTCTCGCGGCTGTTCGGCTTCGACGGGGCGTCGCTCATCCGCTACGGCTCGGGACAGGCGCTGCTCACCATCCCGCTCCACGAGTGGTGGCGGATCGTGACGCCGATCTTCCTCCACGGGGGGCTGCTGCACTTCGTCTTCAACTCGATGGCGCTGGTGCAGCTCGGCCCCCTGGTCGAGGAGGAGTACGGGACCGAGCGCCTGGCGACGATCTACGTGCTGTGCGGGATCGTCGGGAGCGCCGCGAGCCAGTACATCCGCGGATCGCACACGGTCGGCGCGTCGGGCGCGCTGTGCGGGCTGCTCGGCCTCCTGCTCGTGCACGGCTGGCGGATCGGCGGCCGGTACGGGGAGCGGCTGAAGTCGGTCATGCTCCAGAACGTGATCCTGATGGCGGGGATGAGCCTCCTCCCCCACATCGACTGGATGAACCACCTCGGCGGGTTCGCGATGGGGTGCGCGCTGGGGACGGTCACGCCTTCAGGCCCGTTCCGCAGCCGCGCGACCGAGGCGCTGTGGCAGGGCCTCGCCTGGCTGTCGCTCGCGCTCGTGCTCGCCTCGATGTGGGCGATGGCCACGCGCGGGATGGACGACCTCCTCTGGCTCATCCGGCATTCCTCCGACTGATGATCCGGCTCGGGCTCGCGGGGGTCGGCATCCACGGCGGGCGCTACGCGCGCCACCTGCTCGCAGGCGACGTGCCCGGAGCGGCGCTCGGGGCGATCTCGCGCTCGAACGCGCGCGAGGGGTCGCTGTTCGCGCTGCAGAACAACCTGACCTACGCGGCCGATCCCGCGGAGCTCGCGATCCTGCCGGGGATCGACGCGGTGATCGCGTGCCTCCCTCCGGACCTTCACGCGCGGGTCGCGATCGCCTGCCTCGAGGCCGGGCGTCCGGTGCTGGTCGAGAAGCCGCTCGCCGCGACGGTCGAGGACGCGGAGCGCGTGCTCGCCGCGGCCTCGCGCACGCGGACGCCGATCATGGTCGCCCACACGCTCCGGTTCGACCCGCTCGTCGTGGCGATCAAGCGCGAGGCGGCGTCGCTAGGGTCCATCCGCATGGTCTCGATCAGCCAGAGGTTCGAGCCGACGACGCGCGGCTGGATCGACACGCCCGGGCGCGGCGGCGCGGTCCTGAACACGGGCGTCCACGCGTTCGACCTGCTCCGGTTCCTCACCGGTGCTTCGATCGACTCGATGCACGCGCTCGGCGGGAGCGCGGTCACCCGGCGCACCGAGGACCAGTTCGTCGCGGCGATGCGCCTCATGCCCGGTGACATCCTCGCGACCGTCGACAACGCGCGCACGACGCAGGGGCGCACCGGCCGGATCGAGATCGCTTGCGAGAGGGGGCAGGTCCACGGCGACCACGTCCATCGCGAGCTGGTCCGGATCGAGGGACGGGAGCGGATCAGCCTCGGCCCGGTCCCCTCCGTCCCGACCGTCCCGGCCGCGATGCGCGCCTTCGTCGCCTGCCTGTCCTCGGGCGCGGCGCCGCCGGTGACCGCCGAGGACGGCGCGGCCGCCGTCCGCGCCTGCGCGCGCGCCCTTGCTATGATCCTTCGCCGATAAGGAGAACGATCCGATGGCCGACCACAACCCGTTCCACATCGCCCAGCGTCAGCTCGACGAGGCGGCGAAGATCCTCAAGCTCGACCCCGCCATCCACGAGCTGCTGCGCTGGCCGATCCGGGAGCTGCACGTGACGCTGCCCGTGAAGATGGACGACGGGACGACGAAGGTGTTCCACGGCTTCCGCGTCCAGTACAACGACTCGCGCGGCCCGACGAAGGGGGGGATCCGCTTCCACCCCGACGAGACGGTCGACACGGTCCGCGCGCTCGCGGCCTGGATGACCTGGAAGACGTCGGTCGTGGACATCCCGCTCGGCGGCGGGAAGGGGGGCGTCATCTGCAACCCGAAGGAGATGTCGCCGGGAGAGCTGGAGCGCCTCTCGCGCGCCTACGCGCGGCAGGTCGGCCGGATGCTCGGGCTGTTCGAGGACGTCCCCGCCCCGGACGTCTACACGACGCCGCAGATCATGGCGTGGATGATGGACGAGTACTCGTTCATGCGCGGCCACAACGAGTTCGGGGTGATCACGGGCAAGCCGCTCCCGCTCGGCGGATCGAAGGGGCGCGGGGATGCGACCGCGCGCGGCGGGATCTTCTGCGTCCGTGAGGCGGCCGCCGCGCTCGGGATCGAGCTCAAGGGCGCGACCGCGGCGATCCAGGGATACGGGAACGCCGGATCGTTCGCGCACAAGCTCGGCCAGGAGATGCTGGGGCTCAAGATCGTCGCGGTCTCGGATTCACGCGGCGGCGTCGTCGCCAAGGAAGGGCTCGACTGGAGCGCGGTCCAGAAGCACAAGGACGAGACCGGCTCGGTCGCGGGATTCCCGAATGCTTCGCCGATCAGCAACGAGGACCTGCTCGAGCTGGACGTGACCGTGCTGTTCCCGTCCGCGCTCGAGAACGTCATCACCGCGGCGAACGCGTCCAAGATCAAGGCGAAGATCCAGGCGGAGCTGGCGAACGGGCCGACGACCCCCGAGGCCGACGCGATCCTCCACCAGAACGGCGTGTACGTGATCCCCGACTTCCTGTGCAACGCGGGGGGCGTGACCGTCTCGTACTTCGAGATGGTGCAGAACGCCTACCAGTACTACTGGGACGAGGCCGAGGTCCACAAGCGCCTCGACCTCAAGATGACCGCCGCGTTCCACGCGGTGCACGAGATGGCGAAGAAGTACAAGGTGCACAACCGGCTGGGCGCGTACCTCGTCGCCGTCCACCGCGTGGCGGAGGCGGTGCGTCTCCGCGGGTGGGCCTAGCGGCCGGCGGGTGATCGCCGGCCTGATCGTCGCCGCGGGGCTCGCCGCGGGGGAGGCTCCGGCCCCGGTCCCCCAGGAGACCGTCGTCTACGAGCTGCGCCGCGCGCGGATCGCGGGAGAGGCCGGCGACCGGACCCTGCAGGGGCGGACCCTCGACGATCTCGCGACGAAGTACCCGGACGAGCCGGCGGTGCTGCTCGCGGCGATGGCGTTCCACCGGGACGTCGCGCTCGACGCCGACGGCGCGCGTGCGCTCCGGCTGCGATTCTTCGAATCGATGGCGCGGCCCGGACGGGCGGTGCCGGTCTCGCTGATGCGCGACATCGCGCGCGACCCGAAGTCCTCGCCGGAGGACCTGTTGCGGCTGGTCGACGTGCTCGTCGCCCAACCCGGCGCAGGCTCGGACGGCGTCGCTCGGCTCCGGCTGCGCGTCGCCCTCCTCGACCGGCTCGGCCGAAGCGACCAGATGCTGGCCGCGCTGGAATACCTCACGACCGTGGACGCCGATCCGTCCCTGGTCGACCGGCTCCTGCGCACCTACCGCGACGCCGGCCGCTGGAGCGACGTGCTGCGCGCGACCGGCCGCATCCAAGGAGGCGACGCCGGGTTCGAGGTCGGGTGGTGGCGTCTCGAGGCACTCTCGACCCTCGGCCGGTCCGACGAGCTTCTGCGCGACGCGGAGGTGCTGATCGGCCGCTTCCGGCAGGCGGGGCTGCTCGAGCCCCACGTCGCCGAGCGGTTCTTCCCGTTCGTCTTCCGGCTGGCGGATTCGGGACGGCGGGAGACGGCGGAGCGGCTGACCGCGCTCCTCGTCGCGGCGGGTCCCGACCTCGAGAACGTCAAGAAGCTGCGCGCCATGCTGTTCGGGACGCCCGAGAGCCGCATGGCGTACCTGAACGCGGCCGCGAGCGCGTCGCTCGCCTCCGAGGACCCCGACTGGATCCGGGACGAGGCCCACGCGCGCCTGCTCGCGCAGGAGTTCGGGATCGCTCATGACCTGTACCGGCGCCTGAGCGCGATGCCCGGCGCCGCGGCGCGTCTTACGCCTCCCGACTGGTTCAACTACGGGCTCGCCTCGATCGAGACCGGAGCTTGGGGGGACGCGGAGGCCGCGATGTCCCGCGTCCTCGAAAAGGACCCGCGCAACGCCCGCGCGCTCGGGCACCGCGCCCGCGCGCGCATCATGCAGGAGCGCTTGACCGAAGGGATCGCCGACGCGGAGTCCGCCCTCGCGATCGATCCCAAGGCGAAGCAGGCCTGCTACGCGATGTACCTGGCGATGCAGAAGATCGGGAGCAGCGAGAAGGCCGCCGAATGGCTCGCCCGCTTCAAGGCACCCTGAAACGCGGTCAGAACGACGTCACGTACCTCCGGTACTCGGCTTCGAGCTCCGCCGGGCCCACGCCGTACGACGCGCGCAGCGCGTCGCTCGCCGGATAGCCCTCCGCCGTGTAGAGCAGGAAGCGCGGGAACGTGGAGTCCGCCCACTCGGGGCGGCCGTGGCGGAGGAAGTGCACGGCGAGCCAGCCCTGCGCGTAGTACAGCCCCATCTCCTTGCCGTAGAACCTCTCCGGTCCGGCCTCGACGATCTCGGCGAGCGTCAGCGCCCGATCTTCTTCCTGAGCGCGCTTCGCCTCGAGGCTCCGATAGCGCGACCCCGTCTGCCACAGCAGCGGCTCGCCGGGCCCGGCCCCGAGCTCCTGCTTCCTCTCGTGGCCGCCGGGGACGATCCGCTCGTTCTGGATGTCGGAGACGCCGATGTACTCCGCGAATCCCTCCGCCAGCCACCGGGGAAGGTCGACACCCGGTCGAACGAGGTGGCGGTCCATGAAGGCGTGCGTGGTCTCGTGCAGCATGACGGAGAGGGACCGGCCGACCGTCGGATGCTCGGTGTGGAACGCGAGGATCCCCGCGGCGCTGTAGAAGCCCTCGCTCCACTCGAAGCCGAGCGCGCTCGCGCAGAGGGCCTGGTACGGGGCGTTGCGCTCGAAGACGTAGACGCGGATCCTCTCGCGGCGCGGGTACGGGGTGATCCGGGCCCCGAGGAGCTTCTCGAGCGCGCCGTACGTCGCCTCGAGGTTGCGAAGCAAGGCCTCCGCCTGCTTCGGACCGCCGAAGTCGGTGACGACCTGGAACCCATCGTCGGATGCGACCGCGCGCTTGTCCTTCGGGATCAGCCTCTCGGCCCGCTCCGCGATCCGGTCGGCGTAGGCCCGCCGCTCGGCCTCCCCCATGCTGAGGATCCTCGCCCGCTCGTCGTAGCGGGAGCTCTCGAACCCGCTCCCGACGGAGGAGATCCAGAGGTAGCGGCTCTGGGCTTCGCGGCTCGAGGGTGGACCGCCCCGGTCGAACAGGATCGCGACGAGCGTCTCCGACGCGATCGCGCGACCCTCCTTCTCCGCGGGGGCGAAGCGCCAGGCGGAGAACCCAGCGCGCGCCGCCGCCTTGTAAGCGTCCACCGCTCCCGGCGGCGCCGGATCCAGCCCGGTCACGTCCACGCGGGTCACCCTTCCCGTCGCGTCGATCGAGAGCCTGGCCCGCACCGTGGGCCGGGACGCCGCGGCTCCGTCCGACGGCGGATCGAGCGGAGGCTGGTAGAGCGGAACGGGCCCGTGCTCCCGCGGCGCGGCGACGGCGGACGCCGCCGCGAGCGCGGAGAGCGCCACGGTCGCGATCGCGCTCGTGCGCGAGGCCACGCTAGGGAACCACCTCGAACGTGGCGCTCTGCGTCTCGTGCTCGTGCTGGCTCCTGGTCACGAGCGATTGAGCATCCACGTCGCAGACGAACTGCGCGGTGCCGAGCGCAGCGTCGGACGGGACCAGGAAGAGCACGCTCAGCTCGAAGCCGCCCCCCGGCGGGAGCGTCCCCGGGTCCTGGATCTTCGACAGGCGGCTGACCTTGCCGTCGGCGAAGACGACCCGCGCCTCGAGTCGGACGCGAACGTCCCCCGAGGTCGAGTTGGAGACGGTGCAGGTCCCCTCGTTGGTCCCGCCGGGATTGGCGGTCGGAGAGAAGACGGTCGCGGAGACGTCCACCAGCTCGGCGGCGGCCGCGGGCGCTGCGAGGAGCAGGGCGAGGGACAGGGCAGTGACGAGTCGCATGGGATCCTCCTGGATTGAATAGTCCCATGATGAACCCGTGTCGCGTGTGCCACCATGCGCGGCCCTGGGAGGACGCCGCCACGCACACTGATCCGGTCTGCGGCATGACCGTCGATCCGGCGCGCGCCGCGGCGACGTACGTGCACGAAGGGACGACCTTCTACTTTTGCGCCACGAGCTGCCGCGATCGGTTCATGAAGGACCCCGCGCGCTACCTGGCGCCGAAGCCGGCGCCCGGGCTCGTGCAGATCGGAGGCCCCGCGCCGCAGGCGCCACCCGCCGGGACGAAGTGGACCTGTCCGATGCACCCGGAGGTCGTCCGCGACGGACCGGGGAGCTGCCCTCTGTGCGGGATGGCGCTCGAGCCGATGACGCCGACGCTGGATGAGGTCGAGAACCCCGAGCTTCGCGACATGTCGCGGCGGTTCTGGATCGGGCTCGCGCTCACGCTCCCCGTCTTCGTCATCGCGATGACGGGGATCGACGCTCCGTGGATCGAGCTGATCCTCGCGACGCCGGTCGTGCTCTGGGCCGGCTGGCCGTTCTTCGAGAGGATGTGGGGTTCGTTCCTCAACCGCAGCCCGAACATGTTCACGCTGATCGGCATCGGCACGGGGGCGGCCTACGTCTACAGCGTGGCGGCGACGATCGCTCCTTCCTGGTTCCCCGGCCGCGCGGATCGCTACTTCGAGGCGGCGAGCGTGATCACGGTGCTCGTGCTGCTCGGTCAGGTGATCGAGCTGCGGGCGCGGAGCAAGACCGGCGGAGCGATCCGCGCGCTGCTCGCGCTGGCCCCGGACACGGCCCGGCTCGTGGCCGGCGACGGGACCGAGAGCGACGTCCCGCTGAAGCACGTCATGGTCGGCCAACGCCTTCGCGTGCGTCCCGGAGAGCGGGTCCCCGTGGACGGCGTGGTCGTCGGAGGGGCGAGCGCGATCGACGAGTCGATGGTCACCGGCGAGCCGGTCCCGGTCGTGAAAGGGATGGGCGACGCCGTGACCGGCGGGACGATCAACGGGACGGGCGCGTTCGTCATGCGCGCCGAGCGGGTCGGCGCCGACACCTTCCTCGCGCGGATCGTACGAATGGTCGGCGAGGCGCAGCGGAGCCGCGCGCCGATCCAGCGCCTGGCCGACCGGGTCTCGAGCTGGTTCGTGCCGGCCGTCGTCCTGGTCGCGATCGTGACGTTCGTCGTCTGGCTGCTCCTCGGCCCCGAGCCTCGCCTCCCGCACGCTCTCGTCGCCTCGGTCGCGGTACTGATCATCGCCTGCCCCTGCGCGCTCGGCCTCGCGACCCCGATGTCGGTCATGGTCGCGGTGGGGCGCGGCGCCGCGTCGGGAGTGCTGATCAAGGACGCGGCGGCACTCGAGACGCTCGCGCGCGTGGACACGCTGGTGGTGGACAAGACCGGGACGCTGACCGAGGGGAAGCCGCGCGTGGTGACGGTCGCGGCCGCCGACGGGTTTACCGAGACCGACGTCCTGACGGCCGCGGCCGCCGTCGAGCGCGGGAGCGAGCACCCGCTCGCCTCCGCGGTGCTCGGCGCCGCGGCGGCGCGCGGGATCGCCCCGCCGGTGGCGGAGGGATTCCGCTCGATCACGGGAAAGGGCGTGGCCGCGCGCGACGCCGCCCTCGGGAACGAGGCGCTCATGCGCGACCTCGGCATCCCGACCGATCCGCTCGACCCGCGCGCGGACGCGCTGCGGCGCGACGAGCAGACCGTCTCCTACGTCGCGATCCGCGGCCGGCTCGCGGGCTTGATCGGGACGATCGACCCGATCAAGTCGTCCACGCCCGACGCGATCCGCGCGCTGCGCGACGACGGCCTACGGATCGTGATGGCGACCGGGGACAACCGCGACACCGCCGAGAGCGTGGGGCGCAAGCTCGAACTGACCGAGATCGAGGCCGGCGTCCTCCCATCCGCGAAGATCGAGGTCGTGCGCAGGCTTCAGGCGAGCGGCCGGGTCGTCGCGATGGCCGGAGACGGGATCAACGACGCGCCGGCGCTCGCGCAGGCCCAGGTCGGGATCGCGATGGGGACGGGGACCGACGTCGCGATGGAGAGCGCGGGGATCACGCTCGTGCGCGGCGACCTTCGTGGGATCGTGCGAGCGCGCACGCTCTCGCGCGCGACCTCGCGCAACATCCGGCAGAACCTCTTCCTCGCCTTCCTCTACAACATGCTCGGCATCCCGATCGCCGCGGGCGTGCTCTACCCCGCGTTCGGGATCCTCCTCTCTCCGATGATCGCGGCGGCCGCGATGAGCGCAAGCTCGGTCTGCGTGATCGGGAATGCGCTGCGCCTTCGGAGAATCGGGCTGTAACGGTCGCGGTTTGACGCCGTCTTCCCGCCTTGCTAGAACCTGCGCCGGGAGGGGCGTACGCAACACGAAGGCAGTCTGAAACGCCTGCTCGTCGGGCCGCCGATTCCGTCCCACCTGGCTCATCGCGAGCGCTTCGGCGTCTCGACGGGGCTCGCGGTCCTCTCCTCGGACGCGCTCTCCTCCGTCGCCTACGCGACCGAGGAGATCCTCCGCACCCTCCTGATCGCGGGCGCCGCGTCGCTCTGGCTGGTGACGCCGATCGGCTGCGTGATCGCGGGGCTGATGCTGGTGATCGCCTTCTCGTACCGCCAGACGATCGCCGCCTACCCGCACGGAGGGGGCGCGTACAAGGTCGCCGGCGAGAACCTCGGCATTCTCCCCGGCCTGATCGCGGCGGCCGCGCTCCTGCTCGATTACGTCCTGACCGTCGCCGTCTCGATCGCCGCGGGCGTGGCCGCGATCACCTCCGCGTTCCCCGAGTGGCAGGAAGACCGGATCCTGCTCTCGCTCGGGTTCCTCGCGATCCTGACGATCGGGAACCTCAGGGGGATCCGCGAGTCGGGGAAGCTCTTCTCTCTGCCGACGTACGTCTTCCTCGCGGCGATGGGAGCGCTGCTGCTCGTCGGCGGCTACCGCGTCTTCGCCGGGGCCGTTTCGGCGGCGCCCGCCGTCTCCGCGCTCCCCGCCGCCGCGGCCCCGCTGTCGATCTTCCTGCTGCTCCGCGCCTTCGCGAACGGCTGCACGGCGCTGACCGGGATCGAGGCGATCTCCAACGGCGTCCCCGCCTTCAAGCCGCCGGAGGCGAGGCACGCGATCATGACTCTTCTCTTGATGATCGCCTGCGCCATCGCCTGCTTCATGGGGGTGACGCTGCTCGCGCACGCGTTCCAGATCGTGCCGGCGAGCAACGAGACCGTCATCTCGCAGCTCAACCGCGCGATCTTCGGGAGCGGCCCGGTTTACTACCTGATCCAGGCGGCGACCACGATGATCCTCGTGCTCGCGGCCAACACGGCCTTCGCGGACTTCCCGCGCCTCGCCTCGATCGTCGCCCGCGACCGCTACCTGCCGCGCCAGCTCGCGAACCAGGGGGACCGCCTCGCGTTCTCCAACGGGATCCTGCTGCTCGCGCTGTTCGCGGGGATCCTGCTCGTCGGCTTCGGCGGCGACACCCACCGCCTGATCCCGCTCTACATGCTCGGCGTCTTCGTGTCGTTCACGCTGTCGCAGGCGGGGATGGTCGTGAAGGCGAGGCGCGACCGGAGGCCTCGCTGGCTCTTCGGGGCGGTGGTGAACGGCGTGGGCGCGACGCTCACGGGCGTCGTCCTCGTGGTCGTCGCCGTGACCAAGTTCGGCGAGGGGGCGTGGATCATCGTCGCGCTCATCCCGATGCTGGTCCTGTTCTTCCGGGCGATCCACAAGCACTACCGCCGCGTGGACGAGCAACTCTCGCTCGAATCGGACACCCCCACGCGCGCCGCGCGCGGCCTGGTCATCGTGCCGATCGGCGGCGTGCACCGCGCGGTCGTGCAGGCCCTCGACTACGCGCGGACCCTCTCGGGGGACATCCGCGCCGTGTACGTGGACGTCGATCCCAAGGCGACCGCGGAGGTTCGCGAGCTGTGGCACGAGTGGGGGCACGGGATCCGCCTCGAGATCCTGGCCTCGCCCTTCCGGTCGGTGATGGAGCCGCTGCTCGAATACATCGAGCTGGCCGACGAGGACCACCCCGACCGCCGCATCACGGTGCTGCTCCCCGAGTTCGTCCCCGCCAAGTGGTGGCACCACCTGCTCCACAACCAGCGCGCGCTCCTGATCAAGGGCGCCCTGCTGTTCCGCCGGAACGTGGTCGTGACCAGCGTGCCGTACCACCTGCAGGCGTAGGAGACCGCATGAGAGACCCCGAGGACCGGCTGATCTACCTCGCGATGGGGCCGCTCGCGGCGATCGCGCTCGGCATCGCGCTGATCCCGCTGCGCGACGCGGTGATCGCGTCGAACTTCACGTTCCTCTTCATCATCCTCGTCATCGTCGTCGCGGAGTACGGAGGCCGGCGCGCCGCCGTCGCGACGGCGCTCGTCTCCTCGCTCAGCCTCGATTTCTTCCTCACGAAGCCCTACCTGCGGCTCACGATCCAGGGGAAGCACGACATCACCGCGTTCCTCGGGCTGACCGCCTGCGGCCTCGTCGCCGCCGCGCTCGGCTCGCGGAGAGGGAGGCGGGCCGGTTAGTCGCCGCAGTCGTCACAGCAGGCGTAGCGTCCCCGCCAGGTCTCGATCCCCTCGCGCGCGATCAGGGGAACCATCAAGAGGGCCGCGACGGGGTCCGCCCACCACCAGCCCAGGAGCGCGTTCAGCGCGAGCCCGAGAAGGAGCAGCCCGGAGAGATACATGCAGATGTCGGTTTGCCGCGCCTCGGCCCGCAGCGCGCCGCTCCGGAGCCGGCTCGCGACGCGCCGCTTCGCGGCGGCCAGCACCGGCATCACGATCAAGGAAGCGACCGCGATGGCGATCCCGACCGGGCTCGATTGTGGAGCCGCTCGCGTGAGCAGGTCGTGCAGGGCATCGACGGCGATGTACGCGCTCAGCGCGACGAAGGTCGCCGCGATGAACCGGAGCGCGAGGCGCTCCGCCCGCTCGCGATGCGCGGCGTCGGCGTCCCGATGGAGCCGCCAGATCGCCGCCCCGCTCGCGCTCACCTCGATGAAGCTGTCGAGGCCGAACCCGACGAGCGCGACGCTTCCCGCGAGCGCTCCCGCGGCGACGGAGAGGATCCCCTCGAGACTGTTGTAGGCGAGCGTGGTCCACGTGAGCCACTGGCCCCGCCGCACGATGGCGGACCGCGGGAGGACCTCGAGATGCGACACGAGAGGAGGATACGGTAAAGTGGCGCGTCATGAAGCCGCTGCGACTCGCCACGATCCTCTCGATGCTCCTCACGAGTCCGGCTTGGGCCGACCGCGTCCAGGTGTTCTCCGTTCAGGGGTTCACCTGCGACGGCTGCGCGTCGGAGCTGGCCCCGCACCTGAAGAAGGTGAAGGGGATCAAGAAGTGGTCGTTCGACGGCAAGACGTACGAGTACACGATGACGCTCGCCGACGGCTTCACCGACGACGCGCTGATCGCCGTCTTCAAGGAGCAGGGCTACCGCGCGATCGTCGGCCCCGGACAGGGACAGGGGCCGGACGCGTACAAGCCCGAGCCCTACCCCGACCACGTGGACCTGAAGGTCGTCACCACGAGCGGCGAGCCCGCCGGCCCGCTCGAGCGGCATCGCGTGGACGGCAAGTTCACCGTCCTCGACTTCTACGCGGACTGGTGCGGCCCGTGCCGCGACGTCGATCGCCAGCTCCACGGCATCGTCGCGGAGCGACAGGACATCGCGATCCGCAAGTTCAACGTCGTGGACTTCGAGTCGCCGCTCGCCAAGGAGCTGGGCGCGCGGCTGACCAAGCTCCCCTACGTCGTCGTGTTCGACCCCGAAGGCAAGCGCAAGGACATCGTCGGCACCGCCCCCGAGAAGCTCGCCGCGGCTCTGCGCGTCCCGACTCGATGAAGCGCCTCGCGACGGCCTTCATCGCCGTCGCCATCTTCGGCTTCGCCACCGGCCCCGGCTGGGCCTGACCAGGCTGATCCAACCCCAACCTGCCGGTCGGCAGGTACGCCCTACTCCCTCCCGCAGCCAAGCACTGGCGCTTCGGCGCCACGCTGACCGGGACGAAGTTCGACGTCGAGCACATCGCCGACGACGAGCCCGAGAACCCGCAGCCCTACTGGCATGTCCAGGAGCTGTGGGTCTCGGAGCTGTTGCTCTCGACCGGCTACGGCATCAGGGAGGGAATGGGGATCGAACTGTACGTCCCCATCCGATCCGTGCGCGACCGCGTCCACTACGAAGACCTGAACCGCCAGCCCTACACGCCGCCGCACCCCGGGCTCCATCACAGGAACGAGACCCTCACCCGCCCCGCCGACCCGCAGGTCGCGCTCCACTTCGGCCGCAACCTGGAAACGTGGACCTTCGCCGGCCGCGCCGGCGTCTCGATCCCCATCGGGCGCACGGAGCCCAACCCCTTCGAGCTCGGCGACCAGGGGCTGTGGCACCAGCACATCCAGTTCGGCACCGGAACGTGGGATCCCCTGCTCGGCTTCTCCGCCGCGCGGAGCTTCGGCGCGTTCGACACCCAGCTGAACGGCTACGCGCGGCTGATCCTCTATGAGAACGACCACGGCTACCAGGCCGGCAACCGCTACCTCGGCTCCCTCCTCGCCTCCCACGGCTTCGCACGCACCTGGAAGGGAAGCGCAGGCATCATCGTTGCGCGCGAGATGCCCGAGCGCTGGGACGGCGCGATCGAGAGCGAGGGCAACCTCGGCCGCACCGACGTCCTGCTCTCCCTCGAGGCCTCTCGCGGCTTCAAGTCCGCAGGCGCCATGCGGTTCGCCCTCCAGATCCCGATCTCGAGCCACTCCACGGGCGAGCAGGTCAACATGCCGCTGGTGTTCGCGATCGGGTGGGAGAAATGAGGTCGTCTGCCGGCACCGACCGAACCACGGTGCGATTGCAACACGATCGTCGGCGCTCGCGGATATGCAGACGGGGATTCGCTGTATAACAAGTGCGTCAATTCGAACCGGTCGCTGGAAGAGGCACCGGATGAAGGTGTTGCAGCGAGGCTCGGGAATGAGCGGGTGGATATCACTGCGAGGGGTCGCAGTGGTATCGAGATATACAGGTCTGTGTATTTCTAG
>DASRJG010000025.1:0-3134 GCA_035649595.1 Candidatus Polarisedimenticolaceae bacterium | reverse complement strand
GAGGCGGGCCTCCGCCTCCGCGTCGAGCCCGCCGCTCGCGCGCTCGGAGGCATCGGGGTCGGCGCGCGCGGCGAGCGCCGCGAGGCGCGCGGCCAGAGCCTTCGTGTCGGCGCGCGCGTCGGCCAGATTGCGCGACTCGGCGGGGTCGGCGCGAACGTCGTAGAGCTCGGGGACCGGGGCGTCGATGTACTTCAGGGCGCCGTCGCGGATCATGGTCAGCGGGCTGAACCGGAACTCGAGCAGGGGCAGGTAGGACTCCGCGTAGACGTCGCGACCGGGGGTCGCCCCTTCGAGAAGCGGGGCGAGGTTCTCGCCGTCGAGCCCCGTCGCCGCCGGCATCCCGGCGAGGGAGAGCAGGGTCGGAACGACGTCGGCGAGCGTGACCGGCGCCGTCACGCGGCGGCCTTCGGGCCATCGCCCGGGCGCGCGGATCACGAGGGGCACGCGAAGGGTGCTCTCGTAGAGGAAGACGCCGTGCGTCTTCTCACCGTGCTCCCCGAGCCCTTCGCCGTGGTCCGCGGTGACGACGATCCAGGCGTCCGGGGCGTCGTGGGCGATCGCCGCGAGCAGGCGTCCGAGCTCGGCGTCCACGAACGCGATCTCCCCCTCGTACGGCGCCTCCCGGTGCGCCGCGCCGAAGGGATCGGGCGCGGCGTAGGGCGCGTGCGCATCGAAGTAGTGGACCCACAGGAAGCGCCGACCCCCGGCGAGACGCTTCCACACCTCGAGCGCGCGGTCGGTCACCGCGCGGGCGTCGCGCTCGTTGAAGTGTACGGGGAGCGGTTGTCCGCGCGAGAAGGTCCGGGGGAGCTCCTCGTCGTAGATGTCGAACCCCTGAGCTAGCCCGTAGCGGCTCTGGAGCGGGTATGCGGCCACGACGGCGCCGGTCTTCCAGCCGCGCTCGCGGAGCCGCTCGGCGAGCGTCGTCTCCCCCTCCGGCAGGACGAACGTCCCGTTGTTCCGCACTCCCGTCGAGGTCGGGTATCTCCCGGTGAACAAGGTCGCGTGCGACGGCAGGGTGATCGGGACGGCGGCCGACGCATCCTCGAAGAGGACCGAGCGGGCAGCCAGCCGGTCGACGTTCGGAGTCAAGCCTCCCTTGTGTCCGTAGCACCCGAGACGGTCCGCGCGGACCGTGTCGAGCGTGATCAGTACGAGATCGGGGGCACGCGATCCGCCGCAGCCGGCCGCAACGAACGCCCCGGCGAGCGCGATCCCCATCGCGGCGGTCCGCAAGCTCACGGTCCGGCTTCGGCCAACACGAGGGCGAGCGCGGCCTCGAGATCGAGCGAGCCCGCGCCGGCGGCGTCGTCCCTGCCCGCAGGGGGAACGTCGCGCGCGCTGCGGACGAGGATGCGCTCCAGAGCCTCCGGCGGCAGCTCCGGATCGGCCTGCAAGAGGAGCGCTGCGGCGCCGCCGACGAGCCCCGCGGAGAGGGAGGTTCCCTGTCCGCGGAGATAGGCGCGGGGCCCCGCGGTGGCGGCGTACGGCAGATCCGCCCCCGGGGCGGCGAGCGTGGGGAACCCGCTGCTCCCGCAGCGGCTCGGTCCCCGGCTCGACAGGGCATGCACGACGCCGGAGGGTGCCAGGGCGGCGACCGAGAACACGGGACCACCGTCCGGGAAGATGCCGGCGAGCTGCGCCGGGCTCTCCCCGGTCGACGGGTTCGGTCCGGCGTTCCCGGCCGGGTAGACGACGAAGATCCCCGCGGCCTTCCACGCGTCGATGAACGCCCGGTCGAACTCGCTGCACTCCCCTTCGTCGTGCGACCACGCGTTGACCACGACGTCCGGCCGCGCGACGCGAAGGACCCAGTCGGCGGCGAGGGTCATCCTCGAGCGGGAGTAGTAGTTCTTCCAGTTGCCCAGCGCCGCCGCCCATCGCGCTCCGGGGGCGATCCCGACGAGGCGGCCGCCCGGATTCCCCCCCACCGCCTGGGAGAGCACGCTCGTGCCGTGGCCGTGGCCGTCGGCCCCCTCGCTCGATCCTTCGACAGGGTCGAACCAGCCGCGGGACTCCGGAAGGCGGCGCCCCCGGAGCTGCTCGTGCGACTCGAACGCCCCCGTGTCGATCGCGGCGACGACGACTCCCTTCCCGTCCAGCCCCCGGGCCCAGAGCCGGTCCGCCCTCATCGCGTCGATGGCCCAGGAGCGGAAGGTGTCGCCGAGCGGTGCCGGCTCGCCGCTTCCGACGGCCTCCCCACGGGACGTCCCCGGCTCGGAGGTCCAATCGGGGAGCACGGCCGCGACCTCGCGATCCGCCGCGAGCGCGAGCAGCCCCGACGCGGTCCCCTCGACGATCAGGCGATTGACGATGGCGACCGGCCGCACGTAGCTCAGGGAGCCCTCGGCCAGTAGCCGATCGGTCAGGGGACGGAGGCGTTGCTGCTGGCGGTCGGCGACCTGCTCCAGCCCGGAGATCACGGCCGCCCGCCGCGCGGCCTTCGAGAGCGCGGCCCCCCGCCGCCCGCCGACCGGCTCGCGGAGGTCCAGCTGCTCGGTCAGATCGACGATCGCCGTGAAGCGCCGCGCCGGATCGGCCGCACGGAGCGTGCTCGAGAAACCGGAATCCACCCGTCCGGCCGGACCGGCGACCCGGTGAATCGGGAGCCGGTGCGCGTCGCGCGCCGGGGGGGGCGCGGAGCCGGCCGGAAGGCGGCAGGCGGACAGGAGAAGCATGCCGGACAGGCCGAGAAGGAGAGCGCGCGGCCGGGGGATCCCGCGGGACATGGGCGGCCGAATATACACTTCGACTCCCTGCCTCGCCGGATGGTTCTTGCCGGTATCGCATCGTTTCTGGCCGATGCCGGAACCTGACGGTATATGGACGCTCTTACGAGACCCCGGAATCCCCCGACGAGCGGGACGAGCCCGCGACATGGGTCGTGCCCATGGGATGCGAATTCCGGAGGAGGGGGAGCATGACTTCGAAGCGCACCGCCATCGCCGTCAGCGTCTTCGTGTGGATGTGTGGGATGAGCTCCGGCTCGTCGTGGGGTCAGTTCGCGGCGTTGGAGATCGACCTCGCGAGCGACGTGCAGGACGTGACGGTGTGGGGGACGACGGACTCGGACTTCACGGGTTCTGCGGTGCACGTGGCGGACGTGAACGCGGACGGGATCCCGGACCTGATCA
>DASRJG010000024.1:0-6146 GCA_035649595.1 Candidatus Polarisedimenticolaceae bacterium | reverse complement strand
GTGCGCGCGGCGGGGATGTCCTTCGCGGTCCCGCTCGCGTCGCTCGGCCGGATGGCGTCGATGGACGACCACAGCACGACCTGGCGCGACGGCCGGCGGTACTGGAACGTCGGAGCCGAGGAGATCCCGGTCTGGGCTCTGCGCGACGTGCTGCGCCTCCACGGTCCCGCCGAGGGACGAGGGGGGATGGTGCTGATCGGCGAGGCGGCGTCCGGCGCGACGGTGGGGATCGAGGTGGAGGAGATCGTGGGGCGCAGGGAGGTCGTCGTGCGCCCGCTCCCGCCTCCCGTCTCGGGTCTCGCGGGCTACTCCGGGGCCGCGGTGCTCGACGACGGAGGAATCGTGCTGGTCCTCGACCCGGCGAACCTGCCGCTCGACTGAGCGCTCACGCCGGCTGGGCGAGGTGCCGCCCGAGCGCCGCCCGGATCTCCTGAGGGCGCGCGCCGACCATCTGGTCCACGACGCGGCCGTCCTTGAAGATCAGCAGCGTCGGGATGTGCCTGATCCCGAAACGCGCGGACAGATCGCCGTTCTCGTCCACGTTGACCTTCGCGATGGTGGCCTTTCCCGCCACCTCTCCCGCGATCTGGTCGAGGTGGGGCGCGATCGCCCGGCAGGGTCCGCACCAGGCCGCCCAGAAATCGACGAGGACAGGCCCGGAGGCGTTCTTGATCGTCTCGTCGAAGCTGTCGTCGGTTAGATTCAGGATCCGAGGGCTGGTCATGAGGTCTCCTCTCCGGACACGAGCAATCTAGCATGCGGCCGACGGCCCCTCCCGCGCGGCGGCGCTTCGGACAGAACTTCCTCGTCGATCGCAACGCGGCCGCCCGGATCGTCGCGGCGCTCGATCCGGCGGAGGACGAGCGCGTCGTCGAGATCGGTCCCGGGCGCGGCGCGCTGACGCAAGCCCTGATGGAGCGCCTCCCCCGCCTCGTCGCGATCGAGATCGACCGTGATCTGGCCGCGGAGCTGCCGCGCCTCTTCCCGGGAGACCGCCTCGAGGTCGTGGAGCGGGACGCGCTCGACGTCCCCTTCGCGTCCTTCGGCCCGGCCGTCACGCTCGTGGGGAACCTGCCGTACAACATCTCGAAGCCGTTCGCGATGAAGATGGTCCGCGAGCGCGCCGCCGTGCGCCGGGCGGTGCTCATGTACCAGCGCGAGGTGGCGGCGCGGCTGACCGCGGCTCCCGGAACGTCGGCGTACGGCCCGTTGACCGTCCTCGCGGGGGAGGCCTTCACCGTCGAGCGACTGTTCGACCTTCCCCCCGGAGCCTTTCGCCCGCGGCCGAAGGTGGTCTCCACCGTGACCCGATGGACGCCCCGGGCGGAGCCGCGGCTCCCGGACCTCGAGCCTCTCGCCGCCGTCCTCCGAGCGGCGTTCGCGCACCGCCGGCAGACTCTCCTGAAGAACCTCCGCGGCGCGCTCGCCGGCGGCGAGGAGGAGGCGCGCGCGCTGCTCGGCCGCGCGGGGCTCGCGGGGAGCGTGCGCGCGGAGGCCGTCCCGCCGGAGGGATTCGTCGCGCTCGCGCGCCTGTGGCGCTAGAGCCCTTCGCGTATACTCCGGAGGCGTGACGTCATCCCTTCCGCTCGAGATCATCCCCCTCGGCGGCCTCGGCGAGTTCGGCATGAACCTGATGGTCTACCGCTACGGCGGAGACTGTCTCGTCGTCGACGCGGGGATGATGTTCCCGGGCTCCGAGCACCTCGGCGTGGACGTCGTCGTTCCGAACATGGAGTTCCTCGACGACTGCGGGACGATCCACGCGGTGCTCCTGACGCACGGGCACGAGGACCACATCGGCGCGCTCCCGTTCCTGCTCGCGCGCCGCGACGTGCCGGTCTACGGCTCGCCCTACACGCTCGGCCTCGTGCGCGGCCGCCTCGCAGAGCACCTGCTGGGCGCCGCCCCGCGCCTCGCCGCCTTCCCTCCCAGCGGGACGCCTCTCGCGCTCGGCCCGTTCACCGTGGACACCCTCCCCGTCTCGCACTCCATTCCCCAGTCCGCGATGCTGGTCCTGGGAACGCCGGTCGGAACGGTCGTCCACACCGCCGACTTCAAGCTCGACCCCTACCCGCTGTCGGGGCCGGGAACCGATCTCGCCGCGCTCGCGCGCCTCGGCGAGCGCGGGGTGCTCGCGCTCCTCTCCGACAGCACCAACGCCGACCGCCCCGGGTTCACGGCGAGCGAGCGCACGGTCGGGCCGGCGCTCGCGCGCGCGATCGGGGACGCCCCCGGCCGCGTGCTGGTGACGACGTTCTCGAGCAACATCCATCGCTTGCAGCAAGTGATCGACGCCGGCGCGGCGCACGGGAGGCGCTTTGCGATCGTCGGCTCCTCGATGGAGTTCCACACCGAGATCGCCGTCCACCTGGGGCTCCTCCGCGTCCCCGCGGGGGCCCAGATCTCCGCGGAGCGGGCGATGGACCTGCCGCCGCGCCAGGCGGTCCTGCTCGTGACGGGCTCTCAGGGGGAGCCGACCTCCGCGCTCGCGCGCATCGCCGTGGACAAGCACCGCGACGTGGTGATCTCCGAGGGGGACCTGGTCCTGCACTCCGCGCGATCGATCCCCGGGAACGACAAGAGCATCGGGCGGATGATCAACCACCTGCTGCGCCGCGGCGCGAGCGTGGTCACGGGCGCGGACGCGCCGATCCACGTCTCGGGACATCCGTGCCGCTCGGAGCTCGAGCTCCTCATCCACCTCCTCCGTCCCCGGTTCCTCGTGCCGATCCACGGCGAGTACCGCCAGCTCGTCGCCCACGCGGAGTGCGGGCGCGCGTGCGGGCTCCCCTCCGATCGTGTCCTCGTCGCGGACTCCGGCGATCTTCTCGCGCTGACGGAGGACGCGCTGACCTGCGCGGGGCGCGTCCCCGTGGGCCAGGTGTTCATCGACGGGGCGCTCGACCGGGTCGACGTCGCCACCCTTCGCGACCGGCGGCAGATCGCGGGGGACGGGATCGTCATCGCGGTGGTCGCCCTCCACCGGGAGAGCGGGACGCCCGGAGGCCCGGTGGAGATCGCCAGCCGCGGCTTCGTGTCGGACGCCAGCGAGGAGGACATCCTGGAGCAGGCCCGGGGGGCGGTCGCGGAATCCCTGGAGGAGACCTCCCGCGAGGAGCGCGCGGACGAGGGGCTGCTGAAGGCGAAGATCCAGGCGGCGCTCCGCCGGTTCCTGCGCAAGCGGACGCAGAAGCGTCCGCTGATCATCCCCGTGGTCGTGGAGTTGTAGACTGGGCGCCGCATGGACGTGACGCTCGCGGATCTCCGGAAGAAGCGCTGGTTCGACGAGGTCGCCGGCCTGCTGCTCCTCCTCTTCACCGCGATCACGATTCTGGCGCTGCTCAGCTATCGGGGCTCGGACGCCACCTGGTTCCACGCGCAGCCCGGGGTCGCGCGCGCCGCCAATTGGATCGGGCGGGTGGGCGCGACCCTCGCGGAGCTGCTCCTCCAGCTTCTCGGGACGGCCTCGTTCCTGGTTCCGGTGGTGCTGGCCATCACCGGCTGGAACCGGTTCCGCGGGAAGAGCGTCGCCTCGTCGTACGGCCGGCTCCTGGGGCTGCTCGCGCTGGTGGCGTCGCTCGCGACGGTGTCCGATCTGCTCTACGGCGCCATCCGCTACGGCGGGGAGGTCTTCCGCGCCGGCGGCTACATCGGCGCCAAGCTCGCGTCCGGCCTGACCGCGCTGATGAACCCGCTCGGCGCCCTGTTGACCGCGTTCACGCTGCTCGCCGCTACGATCGTGCTCACGACGCGCTTCTCGTTCGCACGGGCCGCGGCGCGCGTGGGAGAGGGGATCGAGGACCGGCTGGAGCGCGGCACCGAACGCTGGCAGGCCTACCGGGAATCGCGACGCAAGGACGCGCAGAAGAAGGCTCTCGAGAAGAAGCACGCGCGCACCGCCGCCGAGCGGCAGGCGGTCGAGCCCGCCCCTCCCCCGGCCGCGCGTCCCCGTCCGTCGATCCCGGTCGAGACGGACGATCTGGAAGCTCCGAGGCCGAAGGTCACTCCCCGCGCCGTGCCCCCGAAGGCCGCGGCGGCCCCCCCGCGGCAGCAGCCGTTGCTCGAAGGGCATGGTCCGGGGGCGACGGCCCTTCCCCCGCTCGAGCTGCTGAACGATCCCAAGCCGCAGGAGGGGGAGCGCGAGGCCGACCTGATGGCGCGCGCCCAGCTGATCACCGACAAGTTCCGCGAGTTCGCGGTGGACGGGAAGGTGGTCGCGATCCACCCCGGCCCCGTCGTCACGACGTTCGAGTACGCCCCCGAGGCCGGCGTGCGCTACTCGAAGATCGTCGGGCTCGTGGACGACCTCTGCCTCGGCCTCAAGGCGGAGTCGATCCGGATCGACCGCATCCCGGGGCGCTCGACGGTCGGCATCGAGGTGCCGAACCGCCACCAGGAGGTCATCTATCCGCGGGAGCTTCTCGCCTCCGACAAGTTCCGCGGCTCGAAATCCAAGCTCACGCTCGCGCTCGGGAAGGACATCAACGGCGACGTCTTCACCGCCGAGCTGGAGCGGATGCCGCACCTGCTGATCGCCGGCGCGACCGGCGCCGGGAAATCGGTCGGGCTCAACGGCATGATCACGAGCATCCTGTACAAGGCGACGCCCGCCGACGTGCGGTTCATCATGATCGACACCAAGATGATCGAGCTCGGCATGTACGCCGAGATCCCGCACCTGCTGATCCCGGTCGTCACCGATCCCAAACACGCGTCCACGGCGCTCAAGTGGGCCGTCCGGGAGATGGAGCAGCGCTACAAGAAGCTGGCCGCCGTCGGCGTCCGCAACATCGAGCAGTTCAACCAGGCGCTCGCCGAGCAGCCGGGGCGCCTCCTCAAGGACGAGAAGACCGGGGAGGAGAAGGCGCTCCAGCCCCTGCCCTACGTGGTCATCGTCATCGACGAGATGGCCGACCTGATGATGGTCTCCTCGGCGGACGTCGAGGAGTCGATCATGCGCCTCGCACAGATGGCGCGCGCCGTCGGGATCCATCTGATCCTCGCGACCCAGCGTCCCTCGGTGGATGTCATCACGGGAACGATCAAGGCGAACTTCCCCGCCCGCATCGCGTTTCGCGTCAGCCAGCGCGTGGACTCCCGGACGATCATCGACCAGCAGGGGGCCGAGCACCTCATCGGCCGGGGCGACATGCTCTTCCTTCCGACCGGATCGGGGCGCCTCCTGCGTCTGCACTCCGGCTACATCACCGAGACGGAGCTGAACCGGATCGTGGCGTTCCTGAAGAAGCAGGCGAAGCCGGTCTACGACGAGTCGGTCCTCCGCGATCCCGACGAGGAGAAGAGCGGCGCGTTCGAGGCCGGCGAGCGGGACACGATGTACGTGGAGGCCGTGCGGCTCGTGCTCCAGGAAGGGATGTGCTCGATCACCCTGATCCAGCGGCGGATGCGCCTGGGCTACGCCCGCGCCGCGCGGATCGTGGACACGATGGAGCAGGAAGGGATCATCGGACCGGCGGACGGAAGCAAGCCCCGGGAGCTGCTCGTCGGGCCGGAGATCCTGGAAGCGCTGACGGTCGGACGCTGAGGACCCGGAGCTGGCTCGCCGGCCCGCGCGCGGCCCTCCTCCTCCTCGGGGCCGTCCTCCTGTCGCACGCCCCACTGCTGACGGCCGGATACGTCCAGGACGACCACATCGCCGTGGAGAGCAACGACGTGGTCGGCGGCGGAAGCTTGGCGAAGATCTGGACCGGCTCCTACTGGCAGGGGACGCGCGGAGCGGACCGCTCCCTCTATCGGCCGGTGACGGTGGCGACCTACGCGGCTGAGCGGGCGCTCGCCGGCCAGGCGCGCGCGGGGCTCTCCCACGCCGTGAACCTCGCGCTGCACGCCGGAGTCTGCTGGCTCCTCCTCTCGATCGCCGCAGCGCTCGGGATCGGCCCGACCGCGGCGCTGCTCGGCGCTCTCCTCTTCGCGGTCACGCCGTCGAAGTCGGAGGCGGTCGCGAACGTCGTCGGACGCGCGGAGATTCTCGCGGCGCTGTTCACGCTGGGGGCGGTCCGATGCGCGCTCGTCCGCGGATCGCGGACGGCCGCTTGGTCGGCCGCGGCGTGCGTCTTCCTCGCGTGCGGATCCAAGGAGAGCGGCTTCGTCGCGCTCCCGCTCGTCGCGCTCGCCTCGTGGGGAGC
>DASRJG010000023.1:0-7172 GCA_035649595.1 Candidatus Polarisedimenticolaceae bacterium | reverse complement strand
GTCGAGGTGCGGGTCGACGGGGCCGCGGCGGATCCGACGGTGAGGGTACGTCTCCAGGAGATCCCGCCCGAAGGCGAGCACGCCGCGCCGGGCTTTCGCGTCGCGGAGCCGAGCCGGGCCGACGGGACGCTGTTCGTCGCGCCGATGCCGATCATGACCTTCGGCACCTGGCGGGCGCGGATCGAGATCAGCGGCGCGCGCGGGACCGGCTTCATCGAGCTGCCGTTCGCCGCTAGGGTTCCGACCTCGGGGACTATGGAGACCCGACTCGCGGTGATGCTCGCGGCGCTGACGCTCTTCCTGCTGGTCAGCTTCTGGTGGATCGTGCGCGCCCTCGTCGTCGACGCGCGCGGCGCCCGGGGCGTGCGCGGGACCGCATCGTGGCTGGTCCCGTCGATCGCCACGTTGTGCTTCCTCGCCACGGTCGGCGCTCACACGTTCAGCTGGTACGAGATCCATCAATCGCTTCGGCGACGCTCGCTGCGCGGGCTGCGCGGAGAGATTCGCGTGTCCGGAGGCGAGCTCGAGGCGGGGCGGCGCGCGGTGCTCGACCTCGAGGTGCTCGACCCCCGCGGGGAGCCGCTGGACGACGCCGTCCCGGACCACGGCAAGGCGATGCACCTGATCGTCACCCGCGCTCCGGACATGACCTATTTTCTCCACGCACACCCACGGCCCGCGGGGAAGGGGTCCTTCACGTTCTCCCTGACCGCGCCGCAGCCGGGGCGGTACGTCTACTTTGCCGACGTGCTTCGCCCGAGCGGGATCACCGACACGGTGACCGGCTCGATCGAGGTCGCCGAAGGGGGCATCGGCACCGTCGCGACGCTCGACGACCCGGACGACGCCGACGCGATCGTCCCGCCGATGGGGCGCGCGACCGGCGCGGTCGCGGACGCGGGGGACGGGTTCACGATGCGGAGGCTGGACGGCGGGGGGACGCTTCCCGTCAAGACGCTTCAGGACCTCGCGTTCGAGCTGGTCGGCCCCGATGGCAACCCCGTCGCCGCGCTCCAACCGTACATGGGGATGGCCGGGCACCTGCTCATCGTTCGGGACGACTTCTCCGTCTTCGCGCATGTCCATCCCACCGGCACCCTCGCCGGCCGGATGGCGATGCCCGCGTCGCACGCGGGGCTCTCCCCCGCGGAGCACGCGCGGATGATGGCCGCGATGGCCGAGCGGATCGACGGCGCGCGCGTATCGTTCCCGTACGGCTTTCCGTCCCCGGGGCGCTACCGGCTGTTCGTCCAGGTTCGACACGAGGGAGCGGTGAGGACCGCCGCCTTCGACGTCGACGTCCGCTGACCGGGCTGCTAACCTCTCGCCCGCCATGCCCGAGTTCATCTTCACGATGAAAGACCTGCGCAAGACCGTCCCGCCGAAGCGGGAGATCCTCAAGGGGATCTGGCTCTCCTTCTACTACGGCGCGAAGATCGGCGTGCTCGGGCACAACGGCGCCGGGAAGTCATCGCTGCTGCGCATCATGGCGGGACAGGACGATCAGTTCACCGGCGAGGCGTTTCCCGCGAAGGGCACGACCGTCGGCTTCCTCGCGCAGGAGCCCGCGCTCGACCCCGCGAAGACGGTCCTCGGGAACGTCGAGGAAGGGGTCGCGAAGCAGAAGGCGATCCTCGACCGGTACAACGAGCTGATGGCGGACTACTCGGACGCCGTCGCGGACGAGGCGGCGAAGCTGCAGGACCAGATCGACCACCAGAACCTCTGGGACCTCGACACGCACCTCGAGATCGCGATGGACGCGCTCCGCTGCCCGCCCGGCGACTCGGACGTCGCCACGCTCTCCGGCGGCGAGCGCCGCCGCGTCGCGCTCTGCCGCCTTCTGCTCGCGAAGCCCGACCTGCTCCTCCTCGACGAGCCCACGAACCACCTGGACGCCGAATCGGTCGCCTGGCTCGAGCGCCACCTCAAGGAGTACCCCGGCACCGTCGTCGCCATCACCCACGACCGCTACTTCCTCGACAACGTCGCCGGATGGATCCTCGAGCTCGACCGCGGCGCCGGGATCCCGTGGGAGGGGAACTACTCCTCCTGGCTGGACCAGAAGCAGCGGCGCCTCGCCCAGGAGGAGAAGGCCGGGGCGGCGCGCCAGAAGACGCTCGAGCGCGAGCTGGAGTGGGTGCGCATGGCCCCCCGCGCGCGCCACGCGAAGAGCAAGGCCCGCATCACGGCGTACGAGGAGCTGCTCCGCCAGGACGGGGAGAAGAGGATGGAGCAGCTCGAGGAGCTGTACCTGCCCGCCGGACCGCGTCTCGGGGACGTCGTCGTCGAGGCCAAGGGGCTGCGCAAGGCGTACGGCGACAACGTGCTGATCGAGGACCTCTCGTTCAGCCTCCCGCCCGGAGGGATCGTCGGCGTCATCGGACCCAACGGCGCGGGGAAAACCACGCTCTTCCGGATGATCGTCGGGCAGGAGACCCCGGACGGGGGCCAGCTTCGGATCGGCGAGACGGTCCGGCTGTCGTACGTCGATCAGAGCCGGGACGTGCTCAACGGAGAGGAGAACGTCTGGCAGACGATCTCCGCGGGGCACGATCTCATCGCGTTGGGCAAGCGCGAGGTCCCCTCACGCGCGTACGTCTCCTGGTTCAACTTCAAGGGATCGGACCAGCAGAAGCTCGTCCGCGACCTGTCGGGCGGGGAGCGGAACCGGGTGCACATGGCCCGGATGTTCAAGAGCGGCGGGAACGTCCTCTTGCTGGACGAGCCGACCAACGACCTCGACGTCGATACGCTGCGCGCGCTCGAGGACGCGCTCCTGAGCTTCGCCGGCTGCGCCGTGGTGATCTCGCACGATCGCTGGTTCCTCGACCGGATCGCGACGCACATGCTCGCGTTCGAGGGGGACAGCCAGGTCGTGTGGTTCGAGGGGAACTACCAGGAGTATGAGGCCGATCGGAAGCGGCGCCTGGGCGCCGAGGCCGACCAGCCCCACCGGATCAAGTACAGGAAGCTGACGCGGTCCTGAGACGGGGTTAGCCCTTCGGCTGCTCCAGCTTGGTCGCCGTCAGCCAGGTGTGTCCGTCCTTCTCGCTGACGGTCCCCGTCGCGACGACGCTCTTCTCTCCCTTGCACACGTGCCCGAACTGCTCGACGACGTCGTTCTTCGCGAGGTAGTACTGGACCTGCTTGCCGTCCTGCTCGGCGACGACGACGTTCTGGCACTCCTTCTGCCCCTCGGTCTTCAGCGAGCACTTCGCGCAGACGATCTTGCCGGTGACGGTGACGGTCTTGGCTTCGTCTCCCGCGAGCGCCGGGCCGGCGAGCGCGGCGACGGCGGCGAGGACGAGCAGCGAGCGAAAGATCTTCATAAATGCTCCTTTTTGCGGTTGAGCGACGTGAAATCTTACCGTAACCTTACCCGCGGTGGTACCGCCCATGCGTCAGGCATCCCTCGCGACCGTCCAGCACCTCATCGACCGGCTCGACGCCTCCGTCCGGATGGGCGAGGTCCACACCGTGACGAGCCACGTGAAGACCGCGCTCTGCGATCTCATCCGGGCGAAGGACATGGAGATCCCCGCGAGCTTCATTCGTCCCCTCCCCGAGCACTACGCTCGGCGGCTGCTCTTCCGGAACGACGAGCTGGGCTACACCGCGGTCGTCATGACCTGGGGCCCGGGGCAACGCACGGGGCTGCACGATCACGCCGGGATCTGGTGTGTCGAGGGGGTCGTTGCGGGACAGATGAACGTCACGCGCTTCGACCTGGTCGAGACCCAGGGGGAGCGCTTCCGGTTCACGCAGGTCGAGGAGGTCAAGGCCGGCGTGGGCTCGTCGGGCGCGCTGATCCCCCCCTACGAGTACCACGTGCTGTCCAATGCGCTCGCCGACCAGCCCTCCGTGACGCTCCACATCTACGGTGGGGAGATGGACCACTGCTGCGTCTACGAGCCGGAGGCGGACGGATCCTGGTCGCGCCACGTCAAGCACCTCCGCTACGACGACTGACATCGCCATCCTTCCCGGGCTGATCCTCGTCCTCGCGATCGCGCTCGCCGCGCGCTTCGCGCACGGCCTCCTTCCTCCGCATCTCGGAAAGCTCGTGGGCGAGGTCATCGTCGCCGTGCTCTTGGGCCTCGTCGTGGGGAACGTCTTCCGCGTGCCCAAGATCGCGCAGCCGGGGATCCGCTTCGCCTTCCAGACGCTCCTGCGGGCGGCGATCGTGCTCCTCGGCGCGACCTTCTCGCTCCGCGCCGCGCTCGCCATCGGCGGGCGCGCGCTCGTGATGGTCGTCGCCCTGATGACCCTCGCTCTCCTCGCGGCGCACCTGCTCGGGCGCCTGCTGGCCGTTCCCGGACGGCTTGCGACGCTGATCGGCGTCGGATGCGCGGTGTGCGGCAACACCGCGATCTCCGCCGTCGCCCCCGTGATCGGCGCGCGCGACGAAGAGACGTCGTTCGCGATCGCGACCAACACGCTCTTCGGGACGCTGGCGGTCTTCGCCTACCCGCTCCTCGGCCACGCGCTCGCGATGAGCGACCCCGCCTTCGGGACCTGGGCCGGAACCGCGGTCAACGACACGTCCCAGGTCGTGGCGACCGGCTTCGCGTTCAGCCAGCAGGCGGGCGCGGTGGCCACGGTCGTGAAGCTGACGCGCAACACGCTGATGGGCGCCGTGATCGTCCTGATGGGGTTGATCTACGGCGGGGGCCGCGGCGAAGGCAGAGGAAGCCTCGCGGGACGGCTCAAGCAGTCGGTGCCGCCGTTCGTGCTCGGCTTCCTCGCGATGTGCCTGCTCAACACCGCCGGCGTCGTCGCCCGCCTGTCCGCCCTCGTCGGCCGCGACCTCACGGCCGACGCGCAGGCCGCCGCCCGCTTCCTGATCCTGGCCGCTCTGGCCGGCGTGGGCGTCGGGACCAGCTTCGCGTCGATGAGGAGGATCGGTCTCCGGCCGTTCTGGGTCGGCCTGGCCGCGACTCTGACCGTAAGCGGCGCGAGCCTCGTCCTGATCCGGCTCCTGGGCGCGGCCGCGGCGCGCTGACGTCAGATCCCGGACCGCCCGTCATGCGCCCCCATCCTGGAACCCGCCCCGGCGGGCGAAACGAAATGGTCCGGCGCCTGATCGAACTTCATCTTGCAGGCATCGGAGCAGAACGCGTAGTTGCGACCTTCGTAGGTGCTCCTCCGCGTGGTGTTGTCGTCGAGGATCGCACCGCAGACCGGATCTTTCACCATGTCGTTCTCCTTGGGGTGTCATGGAAATCGACGTTAGGCCGCGCGGCTCCGGCGGTCCATGGGGTCTCACCCTAATCTGAGAACATGGACCGCTCGTTCGGGATCCGGACGATCGCCGCGTTCGAGGCCGCGAAGGGCTTCGCGGTCCTCCTCGTCGGCTTCGGGCTCTTCGGCCTCGTGCACAAGGACGTCGAGAGCGCCGCCGAGCGCTTGATCGCGCACCTGCACCTCGATCCGGCCGGCCGCTATCCGCGGATCTTCCTCGACGCCGCCGGACGTGCGACGCCCGGCGGCCTCCGCCTCCTCGCGGCGGGCGCGCTCCTCTACGCGCTGGTCCGCTTCGTCGAGGCGGTGGGGCTGTGGAGACTCCGGCCGTGGGCGGAGTGGCTGGGCCTGGTGACGGGGGTGGCCTACCTGCCGTTCGAGGTCGCCGCGTTCCTCCGGAGGCCCGGTCCCGAGCCGTTCTTCGCGCTCGTCGTCAACCTCGCCGTGGTGCTCGTGCTCTGGAGCGCGCTCCGCGCGCGGCGCCGCGGCCGTCCGACTTGGAGGGTTGACGGATCCGTGTTCTGATGGAAAAGGTCCGCCGTCGGGCGCGGCGGAGCTCTGTGAGAGGTCTGCGGAGGCAGCGATGAAGCGAGCCACTCCCAGCGGCGGCGGCGCGGCCGGCGTCGCCGATACGATCCCCGTCACCGCTCTCGATCGTCGTCAGCTCCTGCGCGCGCTCCAGCGCGTGCGGAGCGGCGACTTCACCGTCCAGCTTCCCGGCGACTGGACCGGGGTGGACGGCGAGATCGCGGAGACGTTCAACGAGATCGTCGCGGCGAACCAGAAGATCGCGCGCGAGCTCAAGCGGGTCGGGCAGGTCGTCGGGAAGGAAGGACGCACGCGCGAGCGCGCCCGGTTCGAGCACTCGAAGGGATCGTGGGGAGAGATGGAAGGATCGGTCAACACGCTCGTGGACGACCTGCTGCGCCCCACGACCGAGGTCACCGCGGCGATCGCCTCCGTCGCCCAGGGCCACCTCACGCAGACGATGCGGCTCGACGTGGACGGCCGCCCCCTCGAGGGGGAGTTCCTGCGCTCGGCGACGATCGTCAACACGATGATCCAGCAGCTCGGCGTCTTCACCTCCGAGGTCACCCGCGTCGCCCGCGAGGTCGGGTCGGACGGGAAGCTCGGGGGCCAGGCCCAGGTCCCCGGGGTCAGCGGCGTCTGGAAGGACCTGACCGACAGCGTCAACTCGATGGCGAGCAACCTGACCGCGCAGGTCCGGAACATCTCCGAGGTGACGATCGCGGTCGCCAGCGGCGACCTCTCCCGCAAGATCACCGTGGACGTCCGCGGGGAGATCCTCCAGCTCAAGGAGGCCATCAACACGATGGTCGACCAGCTCCGCTCGTTCGCCTCGGAGGTCACGCGCGTGGCCCGCGAGGTCGGCACGGAGGGGAAGCTCGGCGGCCAGGCGGTCGTCCCCGGCGTCGCCGGCACCTGGAAGGACCTCACCGACAGCGTCAACGCCATGGCCGGGAACCTGACCGCGCAGGTCCGCAACATCGCGGAGGTGACGACCGCGGTCGCGCGCGGCGACCTCTCCCGCAAGATCACGGTCAACGTCAGCGGCGAGATCCTCGAGCTGAAGAACACGATCAACACGATGGTCGATCAGCTCAACGCGTTCGCCGGCGAGGTGACGCGCGTCGCCCGCGAGGTCGGCACGGAGGGGAAGCTCGGCGGGCAGGCGCAGGTCCCGGGGGTCGGCGGCACCTGGAAGGACCTCACGGACAACGTCAACTTCATGGCGAGCAACTTGACCGCGCAGGTCCGGAACATCGCGGAGGTCACGACCGCCGTCGCCCGCGGCGACCTGTCGCGCAAGATCACCGTAAACGTGAGCGGTGAGATCCTCGAGCTCAAGAACACCATCAACGTGATGGTGGACCAGTTGAACGCCTTTGCCGGCGAGGTCACTCGCG
>DASRJG010000022.1:0-12866 GCA_035649595.1 Candidatus Polarisedimenticolaceae bacterium | reverse complement strand
CGATGAACATGTGCGCGGTCGCCTGGGTCGCGGGCATCGGAAGGCGCTTCGAGTAGGCGTCGAGCTTCTCCAGCGCGCGCGCGAGCCCGTACGGCTGCCCCGCGATCTGGGCGCCGGTCGCGTCCGCCGCGAACTCGCGCGAGCGCGAGATCGCCATCTGCACGATGACGGCGGCGATCGGGGCGAGGATCGCGGTGAGCAGGAGCGTGAACACGTTCCCCCCGTCCTCGCGGTCGCTCCGCCCGCCGTATCCGCCGAACATCGCCCCCCACTTCGCCATGTTCGCGAGGAACGTCACGGCGCCGGCGATCGTCGCGGCGACGGACGAGATCAGGATGTCCCGATTCTTGACGTGGGCGAGCTCGTGCGCGATGACGCCCTGGATCTCTTCGTCGCTCATCAGCTTGAGGATCCCCTCGGTCGCCGCGACGGCGGCGTGCTTGGGGTTGCGTCCGGTGGCGAACGCGTTGGGGGAGTCGCCGGGGAGCACGTAGAGCTTCGGCTTAGGAAGGCCCGCGCGGGCCACCAGCCCGTCGACGATCGCATGGAAGCGCGGCGCCTCCGCCGGGGTGACCTCGCGCCCGCGGTACATCGCCAGCACGATCTTGTCGGAGAACCAGTACGAGACGAAGTTCATGACCGCCGCGATGGCCAGGGCGACGAGCATCCCCTGGCGTCCGCCGAGGGCCTGCCCGACGACCAGGATCAATCCGGTCAGGACTCCGAGGAGCAGCGCGGTCTTGATGTAGTTCGTTGTGGACATATCGATCCTCCCTATCGAGGACAATGAGATTCTAGCAGCCGGGGCATGGGCCGAGCGCGTCGCTATCTCAGCGCGATCCTCACGCGCCCCGCGCGATCGTCGCGCTTCTTGCGCAGGGTGATCTCGAGCACGCCGTCGCGCTGCCGGGCCTCGATCCCCTGCGCGTCCACCGACTGCGGCAGCGCCATCGAGAGGGCGAACCGTCCGCGCGGGCGCTCGCTCCGGAGATAGCCGTCGCGGGGCACCGAGCCCTCGCGCCGCTCGCCGCGAACGTGGAGGACTCCCTCCTCGATCTCGACGTTGACGTCGCCGGGGCCGACGCCGGGGAGGTCCACCCGGACCTGGTAGCGGTCCCCCTCCTCCCACGCATCGACGGGAGGACGGGAGGAGCCCGCCTGCTCCGCTCCGCCCGCTCCGCCGGCGCGGCCGAGGACGTCCTGGAACAGGCTGTCCACCCGCTCCCGGAGGTGGCGCAGGTCGCGTACGGGGTCCCAACGCTCGACCGCCATGGTGCCGCTCAATTTACGACGACTTCCTCGGGTTGAAGAACGATTTCGTCCCCCTCGAGGGCGGCGCGCACCCGAGCCCCCGGCGGGAGCTTCCCGTCGAGGAGCATGAGGGCCAACGGATCCTGGAGGTGCCGCTGGATCGCCCGCTTGAGCGGGCGCGCACCGAACGCGGGGTCGTACCCCTCCTCCGCGAGACGCTGCTTGACGGTGTCGTTGACCACGAGCTCGATCCGCCGCTCCTCGAGGGTCTTCCGGAACCGCTCGAGCTGGAGCTCGACGATGCTCAGCAGATCCTCCTGCCGGAGCGCCGTGAACACGATCGCGTCGTCGATCCGGTTGAGGAACTCGGGCCGGAACGCGCGCCGCAGCGCCTGCTCGACGTGGCGCTTGATCGCCGCGATGTCCCCGCCCGCGTGCTCGAGGATGTAGGACGACTCCAGGTTCGACGTCATGATCAGGATCGCGTTCTTGAAGTCCACGGTGCGGCCGCGGCCGTCGGTGAGGCGGCCGTCGTCGAGGACCTGGAGGAGCACGTTGAAGACGTCGGCGTGCGCCTTCTCGATCTCGTCGAGGAGCACGACCGAGTAGGGGCGCCGGCGTACCGCCTCGGTGAGCTGGCCACCTTCGTCGTACCCCACGTAGCCGGGGGGCGCGCCGATCATCCGTGCGACCGAGTGCTTCTCCATGTACTCGGACATGTCGATCCGGATCATCGCGCGCTCGTCGTCGAAGAGCGCCGCCGCGAGCGCCCGGGCGAGCTCGGTCTTCCCGACGCCGGTCGGGCCGAGGAACAGGAAGGAGCCGACCGGTCGATTGGGGTCCTTGAGGCCGGCCCGCGCCCGGCGCACCGCGGTCGCGACGGCGCGGACGGCCTCGTCCTGGCCGACGACCCGCAGGTGGAGCTCCTGCTCGAGGTGGACGAGCTTCGTGGCTTCTCCCTCGAGCATGCGGGCAACCGGGATCCCGGTCCACTTGGACACGACGGCGGCGATGTCCTCCTCGGAGACCTCCTCCTTGAGAAGCGCTCCGTCCTTCTGGATCTCCGCGAGGCGCGCGTTCTCCTGCTCCAGCTCGCGCTGGAGCTTCGGCAGGGTGTCGTACTGGAGCATCGACGCGCGCTCGTACGCGGCCTCGCGCTGCGCGCGCTCGACGTCAGTCTTCGCCTGCTCGATCTTCTCCTTCAGCGCGGCGATCCGCGAGATCGCGTCCTTCTCGGCCTGCCACCGCGCCTGCGTGGCCTGGAGCTGCTCGTTGAGGTCCGCGAGCTCGCGCTCGAGCTTGCCGAGCCGCTCGCGGGAGACGGCGTCGCGCTCGCGCTTGAGCGCCTGGCGCTCGATCTCAAGCTGCATCACCCGTCGGCGCATCTCGTCCACTTCGGCCGGGACCGAGTCGATCTCCATCTTCAGGCGCGCGGCCGCCTCGTCGACCAGGTCGATCGCCTTGTCGGGGAGAAAGCGGTCCGCGATGTAGCGGTGCGAGAGGGTCGCCGCCGCGACGATCGCGCCGTCCTGGATCCGCACCTTGTGATGCGCCTCGTAACGGTCCCGGAGGCCGCGCAGGATCGAGATCGTGTCCTCGACGCTCGGCTCACCGACGAGCACCGGCTGGAAGCGGCGCTCGAGCGCGGCGTCCTTCTCGATGTGCTTGCGGTACTCGGCGAGCGTCGTCGCGCCGATGCAGCGCAGCTCGCCGCGGGCGAGCGCGGGCTTGAGCAGGTTCGCAGCGTCCACCGCCCCTTCGGCCGCCCCCGCGCCGACCAGGGTGTGCAGCTCGTCGATGAACAGGATGACGCGCCCCTCGGACTCGGTGATCTCCTTGAGGACGGCCTTGAGCCTGTCCTCGAACTCGCCGCGGTACTTCGAGCCCGCGATGAGCGCTCCGAGATCGAGCGCGACGACCTGGCGGTCCTTCAGCGTCTCCGGCACGTCGCCGTCGGCGATCCGCCGGGCGATCCCCTCGGCGATCGCGGTCTTCCCGACCCCGGGGTCGCCGATGAGGACGGGGTTATTCTTCGTCCTCCGGCCGAGAATCTGGATCGCGCGGCGGATCTCCTCGTCGCGCCCGATCACCGGGTCGAGCTTGCCGCGCCGTGCGAGATCGGTGAGATCGCGCGCGTAGCGTCGCAGCGCCTGATATTTCTCCTCGGGGCTCTGGTCGGTCACGCGGGAGGAGCCGCGGACCTCGCGCAGCGCGTGGAGCACGTTGTCGGCCGTCGCACCGAGCCGCTTGAGGATCTCGGCTGCTTCCCCCTTGCCGCGCACCATCGCCAGGAGCAGGTGCTCGGTGGAGACGTACTCGTCCTGGAACTCCTTCGCCGCGGTCTCGGCGACGTTGAAGACCTCCTGCGCGGCGCGCGAGAGCCCGATCTCGGCGTCTCCTTCCACGCGGGGGAGCGAGCGGAGGCGCTCCTCGGCCGCCGAGGCGACCGCTCGGGGGTCCGTGCCGAGCTTCTCGAGGATCGGCGGCACGATCCCCTCGGGCTGCCGCGTCAGCGCGAGGAGAAGGTGCAGCGGCCGGATCTCCGGATGCCCCTGGGAGCGGGCGAGGGTCTGCGACTCCTGCAAGGCCTCTTGCGCCTTGAGGGTCAGGCGATCGAAGCGCATGGGCTCACCTCGTGATCGGGACCCGAACCTGTTGCGATCGGGCGCGCGCCCTGTCAAGGATTCTAGGCGGGGTCCAGGCGGCAGCCCACGAGCAGCCCGGGCGTGTGCTCGCCCGGGAAATCCACGAGCGCGAGGTCCTTCGAGCGCAGGAGATCGAACAGATTTCCGGAGATCGTCCCGCGAAGCCGCCCTTCGATCCCGTGGGGGCCGACCGCGAGCATCTGAGGCGCCGAGAGGGAGAAGTCTCCGCTGGTCAGGTCCTGCGTGTGGATTCCGAGGACGTTCAGGACGAGCGCCCCCCCGGCACATCTCCCCAGCGCCTCGTCGTACGGGATGCGCTCCGGCCCCTCGAGGAAGACCGTGTCGAGGGCGGCCGGGCCGGGAGCCGGAGGGAGGCCGAGCCGTCGCGCGTACTTGAGGTCGAGCAGCGGCGTGATCAGGCGCCCGCGCTCGATGTAGGCGCACGCGCGGGAGGGAACGCCTTCCTGCGTGAACCGGTAGGCCCCCGCGGCCATCGGACGGTGGGGATCGTTGCGGAGCGTCAGATCCTCGCGCAGCACCGGAACGCCGCTTCCGAACTGGCTCCTGCGGAATGCGCCGGTCCCGTGCGCCACCTGCACGCCGTCGAGGTTGTGGAGAAGGGCAGCGAGCGCGTAGTCGTCCACGACGTCGGGGTGGAGCAGGACGGGGACGATCCCCCCCGGACGCGGTGGAGCGGGGGACCCGAGGGCGAGAACGAACGCGACGAGCCGATCCAGCCGGCGCTCGAACTCGGGGACCGGCTCGAGGCCGCGCGCCGCGTGCCCCATCCCCATCTCCCCGTCGAGGGACGCGCTCCATCCGGCGGAGGTGCCCCCGCCGGCGACGTCCAGCCCCGCCGAGGTGATCACGCGAGAGGCCCCGACGGCGGCGTGCATCGCGCCGCTCCAGGTCCGGAAGCGCCCGCTCTCCACCCGCTCGCGGATCGCCGCGAGCCTCGGGGCGAACGGCTCGACGGCCCCGTCGGCGATCGCCGCCGCCTCGGGGTCGTGGGTTGCGATCTCGGCGAACACCGAGGGACCGCACACCTCGGTCGCGTCGGGATCGACGTACGCGGCGGCGCGCGCGGCCGCGATCGCCGCCTCCGGCTCGCTCTCCGCCGCGCGGCGCTCGATCGCCCCGCGGCTGACCTTTCCGTCGCTCCAGACGAGACGGTAGCGGACGATCAGGCCGTCGGTGATCGTCAACGGCGCATGCGCGTTCCCCGTCTCCCGGTCCTGCGTTCCCAGCGTGACCCGGCGGGTCTCGCTGAAGTGGAGGCTCCATGCCGCGATCCCGCACCCGGCGGCTTCCCCCCGCGCCAGCACGCCGAGCACCCGTTCCGCGGCCACCTCAGCGCCCTCCGAGACGAACCGCGTCGTTCGGGTCCAGCGCGAGGAAGTAATGGCTCCCCCCGGACGACGGCACGTTCTGTCCCCACTTTCCGCAAGTGCCGAGGGCGTCGAGCCGGAGGGGTCCGAACGCCTCCCGGATCGCCTTCAACGCCCCGAACATCGACCCCGAGAAGATCGCGGGCTTGTGCAGCACGGCGCCCTTCTCCGAGAGGACGTAGATCGCCTTGCAGTTGAAGACGAAGTCGCCCGTCGCGGGGTTCACCTGTCCGCCGCTGTAGCCGGAGAGGAAGACGACGCGGGGGTGGCGGCGGAGGACCCCGGCGTTGCGGAGCAGCTCGCGGACTTCCCGCGGACCGTAGTCCTCGAAGTCCCCCGGCGCCGGCAGCGGATCGTCCACTTCGATACGGATGTTCGTCATCCTCGGCAGCGGCGCCGAGCGGAACGACTCGGCGCGGTCGGCGCCGGTCAATCGCGCCCCCGCGGCGTGCGCCGACCAGGGATCGGTCAAGGGCTCGCGAAGCCGCCCGCGATCGACGATCGTCACGCGCTCCCGCGCGACGCCCGTCGCGGAGAACGGCTGCCACGCGTGGTCTCGCGGCACCGGCTCGTCCACGATCGACACGTGCGAGGCCCCCACGGTCTCGCCTTCGCGAAAACGGCCGGCGCGGGCGAGGACCGACGAGCGGAACCCGTCGGCCTCGGAGGCGTGTCCGAACGCTTCGTGCGCCAGCCCCTTCGCCAGCGCGTAGTCGATGACGAGCGGAAAAGACCCGGCCGGATGGAGGGGAGCATCGGGAAGCTCCGCTGCGAGGAGCGCGGCGGAGCGCGCGCGGCGCAAGAACGTCGCGATCGTCGAGGGATCGTCGAGCAGCCTCGGGCTCGGGCTCGCGACCGACGCGCCGACCGTGTGACGCGCCTCGCCGGAGGAGCTGGCCGTCATCCTCAGCGCGCAGCGAGGCATCGCGAACGTGACGTCCCCGCCGTCGGTCCGGACGATCCGCCAGGCATCGAGGTCGGTCTGGAACGAAAGTGTGAGCGTGACGCCCGGGGCCTCCGCGGCGATCTCGCGCTCGAGCTCGCACAGGCGTGCGGTCGCGGCGGCCAGGTCGATGCTCTCGAACGCCGTGATGCCGTCGGGGACGGCGCGCCCGACGGTCGGCGTCAGCGGGACGAGCGCACCGGGCCCCACGCCCAGCGCCCCGGCCCCCTCCGCCGCGTCGATCGTCGACGCGAGCAGCGCCGCCGCCGGCTCGCCGGCGAAGTCGTCGCGGCTGGCGAGCGCCGTGCGTCCGTCGAAGGCGACGACCTGCAGTCCCTGACCGGAGGTGGTGGAGGTCGACACTTCCTCGACGTTCCCCGATTTCACGATCGCCCGGGAGATCCGTCTCACCTGCGCGCGCCAGAAGAGGTACGCGCCGCGGAGCGTCGCCCGTCGGGCGAGCTCGCGCGACAGATCGGTCAGACCGTCGAGCTCCTCGACACCGAACGGGACACGGGACGCCATGGAAGCGGCATTGTTGGCGAGGACGTCCGCCCCCGCAATCTCAATCGACGTCGATCGCGCCGCTGATGCAGCTCTCCGCGCACTTCCAGCAGGAGGTGCAGGCCTGGTTGCTGACGATCACCGGCCGGCCCTCCCGCATCTCGATGACCGATTCCGGGCAGACGATCTCGCAAACTCCGGTGGTTTCGCACTGATCGGCGTCGATCGTGATCGGCATGCCCGCAACGTAGGGCGGGTTTGAAGCCATTTCAAGCGGGGGTGTAGCATCCAGCCGGACATGCCGGCCTCGATGCGGAAATCGCTGGAAAAGCACGAGAGCGAGCGCCTCGCCCCGTACGCGGTCCGGTCGGCCGACGCGACCCGTCGCTACCCGATCGAGGACGAGGGCCGGGCGTTCGACTACCGCACGGCCTATCAGCGGGATCGCGACCGGATCGTCTACTCCCGCGCTTTTCGCAGGCTCCGCCAGAAGGCCGTCACGGGACTCCTCCCGGCCTACGAGGATCACCGCAGGAACCGCCTCACCCACACCCTCGAGGTGGCGCAGGTCGCCCGCACCATCGGCCGCGCGCTCGGACTGAACGAGGACCTGATCGAAGCGGTCGCGCTGGGCCACGATCTGGGCCAGCCTCCGTTCGGGCCGACCGGGTCCCGCGCGCTCGACGATCTGCTGTCGGGACGCAGGGACGGCCGAGGCGGTCCCGGCTTCGGGGACATGGGCGGCTTCGAGCCTGCCTGGCAGGCGCTGCGCGTGGTGGACCTCCTCGAGAAGCGCTACGAGCATCCCGGGCTGAACCTGACCGACGCCACGCGCGAGGGGGTCGTCAAGGCCGGGCGGCCGGAGCGCCCACCGGAGCGTCCGCCGGAGGGGTTCGAACCTGCGTCCCCTCCCTCGCTCGAGACTCGGACGGTGGCGCTGGCCGCCCGTCTCGCCTCGGCCCTCCACGATCTCGACGACGCCCTCCAGTCCGGCGTGCTCGCCCCGGGGGAGGTGGAGCGGCTTCGCGCGGTCCAGGTCCTGAAGGATCGCCTCGGGCTGCGCTATCCGCAGCGGGCCGGCCGGTTCATGAAGGCGAACGCGATCCACCGGGGACTCACGCATCTCCTGGTCACCGGCGCGATCCTGGAGTCGCAGAAGGCGCTCGCGCTCTGGGATCCCCGCCGCACGGCCGGCGAGGAGGTCCGGCTCGGACGCGACGGGGAGAGTCTGGTCGGCGAGATCGAGGCCCTCCTCGCCGCGCGCGTGCATCGCGGCGCCGAGTCCGAGCGCGTGGAGGCGCGCGGGCGCCGCGTCGTCCTCGGGCTGTTCGCCGCCTACGTGTGCGACCCCGGGCTCCTCGACGACCACGTCCTGCTGAGGATGAAGGAGATCGCGGGCGTGCGATACTGGAGGGACCTGCCCCACGATTCACGGGAGCGGGAGGCCAAGCGGTACCGGTCGGATGCGAGGTTCACCCGCCTCCTCGCCGATCACTTGGCCGCCATGACCGACGCCTACGCCCTCGCCGAGCACGCGAGGCTCCTCGAGATGGGTGCGGTGCCGATCCCGAGCGTCGAGCAGCTCCGCAGGGAGGATGCGCCATGAAGATCGCCGCCGGCTCCGATCACGCCGGGTTCGCCGGCAAGGAGCATCTCAAAGGGTGGCTGGCGGAGCGGGGTCACGAGGTGATCGACCTCGGCACGCACGGCCCCGAGTCGGTGGACTACCCCGACTTCGCGGCGCGCGTCGCGCGGGCGGTGGCCGCGGGGGAGGCGCCGTTCGGGCTTCTCCTGTGCGGCACCGGGATCGGCGTCTCCATCGCGGCGAACAAGGTGCGGGGGATCCGGGCGGCGCACTGCACCGACCCGTATCAGGCCCGGCTCGCACGGCAGCACAACGACGCGAACATCCTGTGTCTCGGCGGACGGGTGTCGGGGCTCGGCCTGATGGAGGCGATCCTCGAGTCGTTCCTGAGCCACGGTTTCGACGGCGGCCGCCATCAGGTCCGCGTGGAGAAGATCCGGCGGCTCGAGCCCACGGAGTCGGCATGATCAACCCCTTCGATCGAACCCTCCGGGACGCCGACGTCGAGGTCGCCGATGCGATCCTGAAGGAGACCGAGCGCCAGGCGCGCGGGCTGGAGCTCATCGCGTCCGAGAACTTCGTCAGCGAGGCGGTGCTCGAGGCGGCGGGCTCCGTCTTCACGAACAAGTACGCCGAAGGGTACCCGGGGCGCCGGTACTACGGCGGCTGCGAGCTGACGGACGTGGTCGAGCGCCTCGCCATCGATCGCGCGAAGCGGCTGTTCGGCGCCGAGCACGTCAACGTGCAGCCGCACTCGGGAAGCCAGGCGAACCAGGCGGTCTACATGACCGTGCTCCAGCCGGGCGACACGGTGCTGGGCATGGACCTCTCCCACGGCGGCCATCTCACGCACGGGCATCCGTTGAACCTCTCCGGCAAGCTCTACCGGTTCGTCGCCTACGGCGTGCGGCGCGAGGACGAGACGCTCGACTACGATCGGCTTGAGGAGCTCGCGCGCGAGCATCGGCCGAAGCTCATCGTCTGCGGCGCATCGGCCTATCCGCGGACGATCCACTTCGACCGCATCGCGGCGATCGCCGCCAAGACCGGGGCCGCGGTGATGGCCGACATGGCCCACATCGCGGGCCTGGTGGCGACGGGACATCACGAGAGCCCGGTTCCGCACTGCGACTTCGTGACGACCACGACCCACAAGACCCTGCGCGGTCCGCGGGGCGGGCTCGTCCTCTGCAAAGCGGCGTACGCGAAGGACCTGGACCGGGTTGTGTTCCCGGGGATCCAAGGAGGGCCGCTCGTCCACATCATCGCGGCGAAGGCCGTCGCGCTCGGCGAGGCCCTCGAGCCGTCGTTCAAGGCGTACATCGGCCAGGTGGTCGCCAACGCGGCGCGGTTGGCCGAGGGGATGAAAGGCCACGGTTACCGGCTCGTCTCGGGCGGGACCGACAACCATCTCTTCCTGCTCGACGTCTTCTCCAAGGGGATCACGGGAAAGGTCGCCGAGCGCGCGCTCGAGCGGGCCGGAATCACGGTCAACAAGAACACCATCCCGTTCGACTCCAACCCCCCGATGGTCGCGAGCGGGGTCCGGATCGGCACTCCCGCGGTCACCACCCGCGGGATGAAGGAGCCGGAGATGGACGAGATCGCCGGGCTCATCGCGTCGGCGCTGGATGCGCGCGAGGACGACGCGGTCCTGCGCCGGCTCGCCGGCGAGGTGGCGGCTCTGGCGTCCCGCTTCCCCCTGTACGCGTCCCGGTTGTCGCCCACGCGGGCGTGATGCGCCGGCGCGATTTCTTCGCGCCGGGCGGGGGACTCGCCTCCGCGCACCCCGGCTACGAGCATCGGCCGGGGCAGGGGGACATGGCGCGGGCGGTCGCGAGGGTGCTCGACGAGGGCGGGACGCTCATGGTCGAGGCCGGGACGGGGACCGGCAAGACGTTCGCCTACCTCATCCCCGTGCTGGAGTCCGGTCGCCGCGTCGTCGTCTCAACCGGGACCCGGAACCTGCAGGACCAATTGTTCCGGAGGGACCTTCCGTTCCTCGCGGAGCGGGCTGGATTCCAGGTGTCCGCCTGCCTGATGAAGGGGCGGGAGAACTACCTGTGCCGGTTCCGCTTCGCCGAGTTCCAGCGGGAGCCGCTCGTGGAGGTCCGGGACGAGCGGCGCTTCCTCGCGCCGCTCGCCGCCTGGAGCGCGACCACGCCGAGCGGGGACCGCGCGGAGGTCGCCGACCTCCCCGACGACCTCCGGCTGTGGCGCGACATCAACGCGCGCGCCGACACGTGCACCGGCTCGCGCTGCCCGGAATACGAGCTGTGCTGGTTGACCAAGGTCAAGCGGCAGGCCCAGCAGGCCCAGATCGTCGTCGTCAACCACCATCTCTTCTTCGCGGACCTCGCCGTCCGGAGCGCGTACGGCGCCGTGCTCCCGGACTACGACACCGTGATCTTCGACGAGGCACATCAGCTGGAGGAGATCGCGACGCTCTACTTCGGCACGAGCGTGTCGTCGAGCCAGATCGAGGACCTCGCGCGCGATGTCGAGCGGGCGGCGGGGGCCAAAGGGGGCGGAGGAGCCGCCGCTCTCCGCGCCGCCGCGCGGGAGTTCTTCGCGCCGGTCCGCATCGCGCTCGGTCCTGCCGCAGGCCGCCAGAAGTTCGAGCCCGCGGTGAGGGGAGGGCTCGACCTGGACCGGGAGTTCGAGGATCTCTCGCGGGCCCTCCAGGAGATCGCCAAGCCGCAAGGGCGGCCGGGCGACAACGACGCGGTCGAGACGCGGGCCCGAGACCTGCGGGACCAACTCGGGACCATCGTCCGCCGGGATGCCTCCGGCTTCGTCTACGGCATGGAAACGCGCGGGCGGGGGAACGTGGTCCTCTCGGCAGCGCCGGTGGAGGTGGGCGACCTGCTCCGCACGACGCTCTTCGATCGGCTCCGCGCCTGCGTGCTCACGTCGGCGACGCTGTCGGTCGGCGGGACGTTCGACTTCTTCCGCGCGCGCCTCGGGCTCGCGGAGGTCGAATCGATGATCGTCGAGTCCCCCTTCGACCACGCGCGGCAAGCGATCTTGTACCTCCCGCGCGGGATGCCCGAGCCTCGGGAGCAGGGGTTCTTCTCGCGCGCCATGGAGGAGATCGAGGCGCTGCTGGAGGTCACTCGGGGGCGTGCCTTCCTCCTGTTCACGTCGCACGCGGCGCTCGCGCGGGCGCGGGACCGGCTCGCGGAGGGAGGGCGCTGGCCGCTTCTCGTCCAGGGGGAGGGGAGCCGGGCGGCTCTCGTGGAGCGCTTCCGGGAGACGCCGCGCGCCGTCCTCCTCGGCACCAGCTCGTTCTGGCACGGCGTCGATGTCCCCGGCGAGGCGCTCTCCCTGGTCGTCATCGACAAGCTGCCGTTCGACGTTCCGAGCGACCCTCTGGTCGCGGCGCGGATCGAGCGGATCCGGGAGAACGAAGGGAACCCGTTCGTCGAGTATCAGACTCCTCTCGCCGTGCTCGACCTGAAGCAAGGGCTCGGACGGCTGCTTCGCACTCGGGGCGACCGCGGGATCCTCGCCGTGCTCGATCCTCGATTGACCACCAAGGCGTACGGAAAGACCTTCTTGAAGTCCCTTCCCCCGTATCCGGTCGTCCGCGACCGCACCGAGGCCCGGATCTTCTTCGAAGGAGCGACTCAGGAAGAAACCTCTTGACAGCCTCTGTGGGCGCTGTAGATTGTCCTAGGACATTAGGACAAGAAAATCAGGAGGCCTTCATGAGAACCATCTTCTTCACCCTGATCTCGCTGATCGGTCTCTTCTGCTCCGCTGCTGTCTCCCAGTCCAGTCCGCACCCCCCGCCGGCGACCGACCAGGAGCGCGCGGGATGGACGCTCTCCGACATGCGAACGCTCGGCACCGCGATTGAGGCCTACGCCGTCGATCATGGCGGGTACCCGAAGGCCGCCGGCCTGGATGCGTTGATCCCGCTGATCCAGCCGGTCTACATCCGTCGGGCGCCCGTTCGCGACGCGTGGGGGAACGCCTACGTTTACGTCCCTGCGGCCGACGGGAAGGCGTATCGGATCGTCAGCGCCGGTTCCGACGGGAAGACCGACCCCGCGACGTGGGACGTGCGGGGCGAGCAGGCCGAGTACGAAGCGGACGCCGTGCTGGACTCGGGAAGCTTCAGCCGCGGTTGGCGCAACCGGTAGGCCGTTCATCCACATGATCCCCGACCTCGATCCGAAGAGTCCCGTCCCGCTCTACCTGCAGATCGTCGAGCAGGTGCGGCGGCTGCTCGCGCTGGGCGTCCTCAAGCCCGGCGAGCGCTTCCTCACCGTCCGGGAGCTCGGTGCGCGCGCCCGGGTCAACCGCAACACGGCGGCCCGGGCGATCGGCGAGATGGAGCGGAGCGGGATGGTCCGGACGCGCGTCGGGCAGGGGACCTTCATCGCCGACGCCCCGCCCGCGATGGAGGCCGGCCGGCGGGAGGCCGCGCTCGACAGCGCGATCGAAAAGCTCCTGGTCGAGGCGCACGCGCTGGGGGTGCATCCCGAGGAGCTCGGCTGGCGGCTGCACCGCAAGCTCGAGCAGTTCGCGCGCACGCGACGGAA
>DASRJG010000021.1:0-9527 GCA_035649595.1 Candidatus Polarisedimenticolaceae bacterium | reverse complement strand
CTGCGCGCTCGCGCACGTCCGAGGAGGCGGAGAGCTCGGCAAGCCCTGGCACGACGCGGGACGCATGGCGCGGAAGCCGAACTCGTTCTCGGACTTCATCGCGGTCGCGGACCACCTCGTGCAGGAGGGGTACGCCGACCGGGACCGGCTGATCGTCGAGGGGGGAAGCGCGGGGGGGCTGCTCGTCGCCGCCGCGATCAACGCGCGCCCCGACCTCGCGCGGGCGGCGCTCCTGAAGGTGCCGTTCGTGGACGTCGTCAACACGATGCTCGACTCCTCGCTCCCGCTGACCGTCGCGGAGTTCGAGGAGTGGGGGAACCCCGCGGAGCCGCTGCAGTACGCCGTGCTCCGCGGCTACTGCCCCTACCTCAACCTCGACAGCCGGCCGTACCCGGCGATGCTCGTGAAGACCTCGCTGAACGACAGCCAGGTCATGTACTGGGAGCCCGCCAAGTACGTCGCGCGTCTCCGGACGCTCAACGACGGCGCCCCGCAGGTCATACTCAAGGTGAACTTCGCGGCGGGGCACGGCGGATCGTCGGGGCGCTACGACGCCCTCCGCGAGACCGCCTACGACGTCGCCTGGATGCTCCGGATCTGGGGGCTGGAGAACGCGTGACCGACGCGAGGCCTCCGTTCCATCTCTCGTTCTTCGTCCTCGATCTCGACGCGACACGGCGGTTCTACGGCGGCGTGCTCGGCTGCCGCGAGGGACGAAGCGCTCCGACGTGGGTGGACTTCGACTTCTTCGGCCACCAGCTCTCGATGCACACGACGGGGCGGCCGGTCCCGACGGAGAACAAGGGGATCGTGGACGGTCTCGCGGTCCCGGTGCCTCACTTCGGGGCGATCCTGCGCTGGGAGGAGTTCCAGTCGCTGGCCGGACGCCTCCGCGAGGCGGGCCATCCCTTCGTGGTCGAGCCGATGATTCGCTTCGAGGGGCGGCCGTCCGAGCAGGCGACTATGTTCGTGCTCGATCCGAGCGGGAACGCGCTCGAGTTCAAGACCTTCCGCCGGCCCGACCGGATGTTCGACGCGTGACCCGCGGCGCCGCCACCGTCGTCGTCGGGGGCGGCGTGATCGGCGCCTCGGTCGCCTGGCACCTCGCCTCCCGTGGATCGAACGTCGTCGTGATCGACCGGGCGGACGGCCCGGGGCGCGGGAGCACGGGGGCCGCGACAGGCGGGTTCCGGGCGCAGTTCGGCTCGGCGATCAACGTGAGGCTCTCCCTGATCGCGCGAGAGGAGCTTCTCCGCTTCCACGACGAGGTCGGAGGCGATCCCGGCTACTTGCAGGCCGGATACCTCTGGATCGCGGAGAGCGAGGAGGATGCGTCTCGCCTTCGCGACGCGCGCGCCGTGCAGCGCGCGGCCGGGCTCCACGAGGCGGTCGAGGCCTCGGCGGACGATGCCCGGCGCCTTCAACCGGCGATCGACCCGGAACGGATCGTCGCGGCCGCGTTCTGCCCGACCGACGGATTCATCAAGCCCCGCGCGATCCTCGACGGGTACCTGAGCGCCGCCCGGCGCCTGGGGGCCGTGTTCCGATGGAGCGAGGAGGCCGTCGGCTTCGACCTCGACGCCGATCGCATCGTCGCGGTGCGGACGAGGCGCGGATCGATCCCCTGCGGAGACGCCGTCAACGCCGCCGGCGCCTGGGCGGCATCCGTCGCCGCCCTCGCGAGGGTCGTGCTCCCCGTCGCGCCGGTCCGGCGCCAGATGGCCGCGACCGTTCCGACGCGAGCGGTCCCCCCCGGCGCGCCGATGACGCTCTTCTGCGACGGTCTCCACTTCCGCGAGCGGGACGGCCGAGTCATCGTCTCGTCCCCCGAGCAGGCCCTGCCTCTCGATCCGTTCGACACGGCCGTCGAGCCGGAATGGATCGCGTCGATCGAGGCCGCGAAGGACGCCCGCCTCCCCGGGCTGCGCGGGATCCCGATCGACCCGGCGGCCTGCTGGGCGGGACTCTACGAGATGTCCCCCGACAAGCATGCGATCCTGGGGACCGCGGGCTCCCCGCGGAACCTCTGGCTCGTCAACGGCTCCTCCGGGCACGGCGTCATGCACTCCCCCGCGCTGGGACGGCTGGCCGCCGAGCTGATCCTCGACGGCGGAGCGCGCTCGCTTGACGTCCGGCCGCTGGCGGCCGATCGTTTCGTGAGCGGACGGGCCAACCCGAGTCCGGAGGTGCTGTGATGTTCGAGCTGCTGGTCGCCGCGAAGATGCTCCTCACCGCGCCGCAGATGGCGGTCGGCACCGACCGCGCGCGGATCGAGGCCCGGTTCGGGGCGCCGGACGGCGTCGGAACCGACTTCCTCCCCGCGTCGGGAGACAACCCCTCGGCCGGAAAGCTGATGACACTCGACTGGCCCGATCTCAGGATCCGGCTGTTCGAATCGGGGGAGACGCACCACGTGCAGCTCGTGGGGGTGACGACGACCAGGGACGTCCTCAAGATCGGGTCGCCCGTGCACATCGGCGTCGATCGCGGCACGGTGCTGCGCGAGCTGGGGGGCCCCGCGTACGAGGACGAGGATCAGATCGTGTACTCGTTGAACCAGCAGAGCGGAGTCGAGCCGAACGACACCGTGCGCCTCGTCTTCAAGGACGACCGCATCGTCGGCATCGACTGGACCTACCCGCTCGAGACGAGCGCCCCCTAGACGCTGATCAGTAGCCCCAAGCTCGTCGCGAGCCGGCGAGCCTTGCTCATCGGGATGTAGGGGTCGTCGGAGAGCCGCGTCACCGTCCACATCTCGTGGCAGACGATCCCATTCCTGCGCTTGCGCGTCCTCGCCGTCGGCAGCGCGTCCTCCGGCATCCGGAAGACGGTGCCGAAGCGGTTCTCCACGTAGGTTCCGGGAGAGTCGATCTGGTCGAAATTACAAGTGCGAGGGAAAACCGCCGGTGCAAAGTTCTCATTTTTACCGATGGCACCCATGTGAACCTCCGTCGCAGATAGCGATGGCAAGTCCGGTGCCAGATCTCAGGACATGCTTGCGGCTCGAAGCTGGGACTCGATCCAGGCGGCGGCTTCGTCCAGGTCGCGGAACGCAGCGACCTTGATCCCGCGAAGCTGGATCAGCGTCGTGATCATGTTGGCCACGCCGTAGTGGAGGAGCCCGGAGACGACGACCGCCATCGGGCGGCCCTTGAATCGCTCGGAGTACGCGTGGGCCAGCGCGGAGGCGTCGCTCGCTCCGGGCGTGTACTCGTTGAGGCGGAAGTCGCAGAGCATCCCGTACCCGGGGAGGAAGTCCGGGCGCGAGGCGAGGTCGTCCATCGCGGCCAGGCTCGAGGCGAGATCGTTCGGCCCCGAGCCCACGACGAGCGCGAGCCGGCGGCCGGGATCGACGGTGATCGTGTACGGCATGGCGGCGCTACGTTAGCGCATTCTCGCGACGCCCACCCTGCCGCAGTTTCGCGTCACGGGACAGACCGAGCAGAGAGGGGAGATCGGCTTGCAGACCTGCTGGCCGTGGCGCACCAGGGTCTCGTTGATCCGGATCCACCAGCGACGGGGGAGACGAGCCCGGAGGGCGGCCTCGGTCTCGTCGGGAGTCCTGGTCGCGACCCAGCCCAGGCGGTTCGCGATCCGATGGACGTGGGTGTCCACGCAGATCCCCGGCTTCCCGTACCCGAGCGTCACGGTCAGGTTCGCGGTCTTGCGGCCGACCCCCGGGAGCGTCAGCAGCTCGTCGATGGTGTCGGGGACGCGCCCCGCGTGCCGGCGCTCCAGGATCCCGGAGAGGGCCCGGATCTGTCGCGCCTTGGTCCGGTAGAACCCGGCGGGGTAGATCGTCTTCGCGATCGATGCCTCGCGAAGCCGGAGCATCTCACGCGGGGTCTTCGCTTTCGCGAACAGCCGCTCGGTGGCGGGATAGGTCACCTCGTCCTTCGTGCGGAGCGAGATGATGCAGCCGACGAGGATCCTGTACGGATCGGGACCGTGCGCGGTCTGGAACCGGTCGATCTCGTAGCGCGCCGCGAGGGTCGCGAGCGTCGCCCCCATCCCGCGTGGGGTCACAGCGTCTCCAGCGGGACGTCGCGCGACGGGGGCGGGTAGGCGGCGTCGATGTCGGCGAGGTCTTGCTCGGTCAGCACGATGTCCGCGGCCCTCGCGTTGTCGCGGACGTGGCTGCGCTTCGCCGCCTTGGGGATCGCGACCACGTTCTCGTGCCTCAGCGTCCAGGCGAGCGCGATCTGCGCGGGGGTCGCGTCGTGGCGCTCGGCGACCCGGCGCAGCGCGGCGGTGGACCGCAGGCGCCCCTGCTCCAGCGGCGAGTAGGCCATCACCGCGATCCCCTTCGAGGCGCACCACGGGATGAGCCGCCGCTCGATCCCGCGCCGGCCGACGTTGTAGAGGACCTGGTTCACGCCTATTCCGATCCCGCCGCGGAGACCGCCCGCGCGCTCGAGCTCGTCGCGATCGAAGTTCGAGAGGCCGTAGTGGAGGATCTTCCCCTGCTCGGTCAGCGTCGTGAAGGCGCGGAGCGTCTCCTCGACCGGATGCTCTCCGGGCCAATGGAGCAGGTAGAGATCGAGGTGGTCGGTGCGGAGCCGCGAGAGGCTCCCTTCGCAGGCGGCGATCGTTCCCTGGTACGACGCGTTGTGCGGGAGGACCTTCGACACGAGGAAGACGTCGTCCCGCTCCCCTTCGATCGCTTCCGCGACCACCCGCTCCGCGCCGCCCCGCCCGTACATCTCGGCGGTGTCGAGGAGCGCGAGCCCGAGCTCGAGCCCCAGCTTGAGGGCGGCGACCTCCTCCGTCCGCGCGGCCGCGTTCTCCCCCATCCGCCAGGTGCCCAACCCGAGGTTGGGCATCGTCGCGCCGGTTCGGGTGCGGACGTTGAAGATCATCGCGCGGGCCGGAGGCTTCCTCCCTCGCCCGACCACCACGGGACCCAGGCGAGCGCGATCCCTTCGACGGCGATGTCGGACTTCCGGGGGCGAACGGACACGGTCTCGATCGCGACCTGCTCGGGGTCGCTTCCCGCGGTCAGCGACTCGATCTCCGCGGCCAGCTCGGACTCGAGGGAGGCGCGCTTGGCGCGAACGCCCTCCAGCCCCTCCTCCGCGCTCTCGATGTCGCCGCGCTCCTTCATCGTGCGGCCGACCCCGCGCGCGGCCGTGGACGCACGGCCGATCGTCCCGACGGAGAGAGCCTTCCTTCCGAACAGCGCCGAGAGCACGGTCGCGCCGACGCTGATCGCGGTCTGCACCGTCTGCTGCGACGCCTGGGACTGCTCGCGGCCGATCCGCTCCGCCGCCCGCTCCTCCCGGGTCTGGAGGGCGGCGATGCGCGGCGCGTACTTCTTCCGAAGCGCTTCGATCGCGGTGTCCCGCGCCTCGCGCATCGCCTGGCGCACCCGGACCTTGAAGTCGCCGAGGCTCTCCCCCGCGCGTCCGGTCAGCTCGACGGCGGGACAGGAGTGAAGATCGAGCGTCCGCTCCCGATAGAGACGCTCGGCCAGGTCCCGTGCCCAGCCGGCGTAGCTCTTCGCCTGGGATGCGCCGGAGGGGAGCGGCTCGAACGACGCGCCGGGATACGGCTCCGGCGCGAGCTCGGGCTTGGCGCCGAGGTCCTCGGCCTCCTCCCACGCGACGGGTCCGTCCGCCGGCACGGCGAGCCACGATCCGTCGGCCCAGGTGTCCACCTTCGCCTTCCCGTCGATGAAATGGAGCCGGGCGGTCCCGAGCAGCGCGGGGCGGTAGACCAGCCGCTCCCCGGGCGCGGCCTTCCCGCGCCACGGCAGGAACACCTCTCGCACGCTCGCCGGCACAGGGGGACGCGTCTCGGACGATGCCGCGGGGGTCGTCGTCTCGGGCGCGGAGGAGGGCGCCGCGGGCGTCCGCGCGGCGCTCTTGCGCGGGGCCATGAGGTCCTGGATCTGCTTCTTCGTCAGCGGGCCGCGGAGGTACGAGAGCGTCCAACGCGTCTGGAAGAGGACCGGCAGGTCCTCGTGGACGTTGTTCATGAGGAAGACGCGCTTCCCCAGCCCGGCGAGCGTCGCCTCCATCGTCCCGCGGTCGAAGCTCTTCCCGGCCGCGGCCGACGCCCCCTCGAGCCCCTCGATGACCCGCGCCTTGTCGCGCTCGGTCTGCAAGCGTCCCAGGAACCAGGTCCCCGCGTTGGCGAGCCCCTTGTAATCGAGATCCACCGGGTTCTGCGTCGCGACCACGCAGCCCAGCCCGAACGCGCGGGCCTGCTTGAAGAGCGTCAGCATCGGCGTCTTCGCGGGAGGGTTCGCCACCGGCGGGAAGAAGCCGAAGACCTCGTCCATGTAGAAGAGGGCGCGCAGGCTGCTCGTTCCCGGCTGCGCCCGCATCCACGCGACGATCTCGTTGAGGAGGAGCGTGACGACGAACATCCTCTCGGCGTCGGACAGGTGCGCGATCGAGAGGATCGAGACCCGCGGCTTCCCCTCCGCGGTCCACAGCAGCCGCTGGACGTCGAGGGGCTCGCCTGCGAGCCACGTCTCGAATCCCGGGGAGGCCAACAGGTTGTTGAGGGTCATCGCGAGCCCGGAGCGGTCCCTCGCGCCGTAGAACGACTCGACGTCCACCACGCCCACCCGCTCGAAGGGGGGCTTCTGCACGTCGCGGATCAGGCCGGCGAGATCGAGGTCGGTCCCCTTCGACCAGGCGGCCTCCACCAGCTTCGCGAGCAGGATGTGCTCGCGGCTCCGCAGCGGGTCGGCGTCGATCCCGAGGAGCGCGAGCAGCCCGGAGACGGTGCCGTTGACCTTCTCCCGGAGGGCGTCGGCGTCGTCCATCACGGAGGCCGGAGGCGCCGCGAGCGACCGGAGGATCGACAGCGGCAGCCCGGCGCTGCTCCCCGGCGTGTAGATCGCGAAGTCCGCCGCCTCGCGCAGCTTGCGCACCCGCTCGCCGCTCTGCCCCCACCCGGCGAGCCCCTTCGCCCAGGCGCCGGCCGCTTCCTCCGCGGAGGCTCCCTCCTCGACCCAGGGCGCGAAATCGGAGGGGGCGAGATCCGGGAACGTCAGGAGCAGGTTCCCGAGGTCCCCCTTGGGGTCCACCGCGATCGTCGGAATCCCGTCGATCGCCGCCTCCTCGATCAGGTCGATCGCGAGGCCGGTCTTGCCGCTTCCGGTCATGCCGACGATGACGGCGTGAGTGGTCAGGTCCTTCGAATCGTAGAGGATCGGCTCGTCGTCGCGCTTCCCGAGATAGAAGACGCCGAGCTTCTCGAAGTCCTTCATGACGGAGGCTTGAGCGCACGCACGACGATCGCCTCGTCCACGACGAGGTGGTGGCGCTCGCCGTTCTTCTTGACGTCGGACTGGGAGAAGGGGTCGAACTCGTACGGCTTGATGACGCGCCCCCAGACCGCCTTCAGCGCCCGGGCCCCGATCCGGCTCGACTTGGCCGCCTCCTCGGCGATCTTCTTGATCGCGCCGTCGGTGATCTCGACGTCGATGCCGTAGTTCTTGAAGAAGTGCTGGGAGGCGCGGAAGACCGCGTCGCGCGGCTCGACGAAGATCCGCGAGAGCGTCCCGGCGTGGAGGTCCTCGAGGATGATCGCGTTGTCGAAGCGCGAGAGGAACTGGGGCTGCATGCCGTAGTCGAACAGGTCCTCCTGCTTGAACCAGTGCCGGAGCGTGAAGTACTCGCGGATCTGGACCTCGCCGTTCTCATAGACCGTCTCGGCCGGAAGCTTGACCCGCGAGGTCGGCGACGTCACGCGCTTGTAGACCTGGTCGTACAGCGACTCGAACGCGCCGGCGCAGAGGAACAGCATCTTCCCGGTGTCCACGTGGATGGCCACCTTCTCGAGCTGCCTGTCCTTGAAGATCGTCACCGGGTAGAGGATCCGCTCCCCTTCGATCAGGGTGAGCAGCCCCTGCTGGATGTTGATCCCGGTGACGTAGGGCTTCCCGCCGACGATCGCCGAGATCTTGTCGATCTCGTCGATGCAGACGGTCGCGTGCTCCATGTAGTGGCCGATCTCCTCGGCCGTCGCGTGCTCTCCGAGAATCTCCCGCGCGCGCTCCTCGAGACGGATGAGGAGCCGGTTCGGGTCCACGATCGCCTCTTCGCTCGCAAACTGGTTCGCGTTCATGATGCAGACCACGCGGTTCTCGTGGATCTCGGCGTGCTGCTCGTAGAGGCGCTCCATGGCCCGCATGATCGTGGTCTTGCCGGTCCCGGAGTTGCCGATCATCAGCAGGTTGCCGTAGCGCTCCCCTTGCAGGTGCTTGAAGATCGCGACCGACACGAACTTCAGCGTGTCCTGCTGGCCGATGACCTCTTTCTGGAGGAACTCGTTGATTTCGATGGGCTTCATGAGGACGGGATTATAGCTGGCGGCGCGGGTGGCGTCCGGCGCGCACGGGAGCCCCGCCGGATCGCCTTCCGTATACAGTAGCGGCGGCGGAGGCGATGCTCATTTCGCGCCGCCAGGAGGACTTCGATGCTCGGGTTCGTCGTGTTCCTCGTGATCGCGATTCCGATCGTGATCGTCCTCGCGCGCCAGGTACGCCGCGCCCTCTACGTGCGCGATGCCGAAGGGCGCCGGGTGAGGACGGGGCTCCCCGGACGCGTGGGCGTGGCCGTCGCGGGCCTGCTCGCCTTGTTGGTCGTCCTCGTCACCTCCATCCGCGTGGTGCCGGTGGGCCACGCGCTGGTCGTCTTCAACACGGTCACGAAGGGGTTCCGGCTGGCGCCGCAGGGCGTCACCTTCGTCCTGCCGGTCGTCAGCCAGACGGAGCTGTACGACCTGCGCCGTCTCGAGTACACGATGTCGAGCACATCGGGCGAGGGACGGAAGCCCAACGTGGACGACTCGCTCTGGTCGCCGACCAAGGAAGGGCTCCAGGTCGGCATCGACCTCACCGTCTGGCACCACCTCGACCCGGCCAAGGTCGTGACGATCCATCAGAAGATCGGACCCGCCTACGAGGAGAAGATCATCCGACCGGCCGTGCGATCCGTGATCCGGCTGGTGATCTCCGAGTACGCGGTGATGGACGTCTACTCGTCGAAGCGGGCGACGATCCAGGACGAGATCAACGTGAAGATCCGTCAGCTCCTGGAGCGCGACGGCTTCCTCGTGGACGAGGTCGTGCTCCGCGACGTGCGCTTCACCGACCAATTCGGGAAGGCGATCGAGGCGAAGCAGATCGCGCAGCAGTCGGCCGAGCAGATGAAGTACGTGCTCGAGAAGGAGCAGCGCGAGGCCGAGCGCAAGGTCATCGAGGCCCAGGGACGGGCGAAGGCGATCGAGACGATCAACGAGGCCCTGCGCCAGAACCCGAACTACATCCGCTACCTCTACGTGGACAAGCTCTCCGACAAGATCAGCGTCATCGTGTCGGACCAGAACACGATCATGGACCTCAAGGGGATCCTGGAGGCGAAGGGCCGGTGACGCGAGCCGCCCTCGCGCTCGCTGTGTCGGCCGCCGTGCTCGCGCTCGCCGCCTGCGGGCGCGAGCGCGCACCGGCCTCGCCGTCCGCTTCGGCGACGAAGCCAAATCTGCTGCTCATCACGATGGACACGACCCGC
>DASRJG010000020.1:0-14640 GCA_035649595.1 Candidatus Polarisedimenticolaceae bacterium | reverse complement strand
GTTGCCGGCAAGGACGAGAACGCGTGATTCGGGATTCTGAACTTCGATACCCCGCGATACACGTCGATGAACGGCTTATCGAAGCACATCGTGGGCCACTCATTCGATTCGAACTGGGATAGGGCTTGAGACAGCGATTCGTCCGCTAGCTTATCGGAAAGCGCCGCGAGCTCTTCTGGCGTGAGCTTGGCGTAATGCACACCTGAGTCGGAACTCAGTGTCATGATTCGGTCCTTGTCGATTTCTACGGTATACGAATCCGCGGCGCACACGAATACTCGGATGAACACTGGACGAGGAGGCCCGAATCCTTGGGGGTTTGCCCTCCCGGCGCAACTCATCGCAACCAAGCCGCCCAACAACAGCCATTCGTGTCGAGGCATGCCTCGTCCCCGTCCGTGAAAACCTAACTAGAAATATACAGACCTGTGTATTTCGATATCCCTGCGAGTTGCGGCTGTGATATCGAGCTCGCTCATTCCTAAACCTCGCTGCAACCTCCTCACCTTCCTCGGGTTTACAGCCGCTCCGTCGAAGCGACGCACTTGTTATACAGCGATTATCCGCTGTGTAGCGCGTCATGGGCCGGGCATCCGGTCGATCGGGCTGCGGATGCCCAGCCCCCCGGGGCGCTGGAGCACGTGGGTGTAGATCATCGTCGTCGTCACGTCGCGGTGGCCGAGAAGCTCCTGCACGGTGCGGATATCGTGCCCATCTTCGAGCAGGTGCGTCGCGAACGAGTGCCGGAGGGTGTGAGGGCTCGCGGGCTTCGCGATCCCGCTCGCCAGCAGCGCGCGGTGAAAGGCCCGCTGCAACACGGTTTCGTGCAAGTGGTGACGGCGCCGTTGCCGCGTTTCGGCGTCGGTGTAGCGGCGCGTCGCCGGGAAGACCCGCTGCCACGTCCACTGGCGGCCGGCATTGGGGTACTTGCGATGCAGGGCGTGCGGAAGCTCTACCCAACCACCGCCGTCGACGAGGTCTCGGTCGTGCTGCGCGCGGACCGTCGCCAGGTGCCGCTGGAGATCCGGCTCGAGCCTCGCCGGGAGCATCGTCCGGCGATCCTTCGCCCCCTTCCCGCGGCGCACGGTGATCTCGTGGCGGCCGAAGTCCAGGTCGCCGACGCGGAGGCGGCAGCACTCGAGCAGGCGGAGCCCGGATCCGTAGAGCAGGCCGGCCATGAGCGCGGTGGGGCCGGACATGCGATCCAGGACCGCTCGGACCTCGTCGCGCGTGAGCACGACGGGGATGTGGAGAGTGCGCCGGGCCCGGATGACGTCGTCGAGCCAAGGAAGTTGGAGTTCGAGGACGTCGCGGTAGAGGAACAGGATCGCGGAGAGCGCCTGGTTCTGCGTGGACGGGGCGACGCGCCGGTCCACGGCGAGTGACGTGAGGAACGCCGTGACCTCCTCCGCGCCGAGATCCCGCGGGTGGCGGCGTCCGCTCGCGAGGACGAAGCGGCGGATCCACCCGGCGTAGGCTCGCTCCGTGCGCCGGCTGTAGTGGCGGGCGCGCAGGGCGGCGCGGATGGCGTCGAGCAGCCGCGGCGGGCCACGATGCAGGGCTTCGGCGCGCACTCCTCTCTCCCTTCGTGGGAGGCGGCGCGTTTCAGCTCAGCCACGCTCCGATCGCCATCGCGGCGAGTCCCCCCGCGAGCGTATTGGCGAAGTTGACGACCTCGTTGTCCACGGTCCTCATGCGCTCGAGGGTTGCGCCGAGATAACTTTCGAGCGTGGTGCCGACGAACGCGGCGACGACGACGATCCCGGCGCCGGCCCAGGAGGTCATCCCGGTCGCGACGGCGAAGAGGGCGAGCACGGTGGATGCGCCGATGCCGGCGGTCGTCCCCTCGAGCGACACCGCGCCGTCGGTGCCGGGGCGGACGCGCTTGAAGTTGGTGACGAGGTAGGTCGTTCGCCCGTACGCCTGGCCGATCTCGCTCGAGACCGTGTCCGACGCCGCTGTGGCGAAGGCGGCGACGAGAGCGAGCGTGAACACGGCGTGGTGCGGGGTCGCGACCGCGAGGAACGCGAAGATCACGCCGGCGGTCGTGTTGGCGAAGGCGTTCTTCGCGCCGCGTCGCCCGCCTTTCTCTTGCGCGATCCCGAGCAGCGCCTTCTTCGCATAGCCGATCTTGGTCGCCGCGGTGCCGAGGACGAAGAACAGAAGCAGGAGCGAAAACCCACGCCAGCCCCCGAAGGCGTAGAGCGTGACGCCGAGGCACCAGCCGGAGATCGCGCCCGACAGGTCCACGCCGCGCGCGGCGTACGCGCCGATCGCGAGACCGAGATTGATCAGCGCGCCGATGGTCGCGTCCTGCGCGATGTTCGGGGCGTGCGCGGCGAGCTGCGCGGAATCGACGAGGGTGGCCGCGTAGAGAGCGGCGCCGCCGACGAGCGGGACCAGGATGTTGTCGTCCACGCCTGTCGGGAGCGATTCCGCGAACGCGGCGAGCACCGCGGCGGCGAAGCACCCGAGGAGCAGGTGCGCGGGGTCCTCGAGGAACGACGGGCCGATCCAAGCCTTGGGCCCGTCGAGGGCGCCCATCTGGGTCCATCGCAGCAGGAACGCCGAGGCGGCGGTCCCCCACAGGACGAACGCGACGAAGCCGGCCCAGGTCTTGCCCGCGTTCCACGGGAGCCGCGCCCCGCGCACGAGCGTCCCGAACACGCTCGCCATGCCGTCGCCGAACGCGATCAGCCCCCAGGTCGCTGCGGCGAGCTCGAGCCTGCGATGGAAGACGAGGATCAGCACGACCACCGCCGCCGGGTAGAGGGCGATGCCGAGCGAGAAGCCGCGCGCCCGCTCGTTGTGCCGGAGGAGCGCGCGCCCGGTGATCCGGTGGAGCAGGAGCACGTTGAAGCCGAGCGCGATCGCGCCGCAGGCCAGCGCCTGGCCCGGCGTCAGGTAGCGGAGGAGCAGGGCGAACGCCCCCATCGCGACGTGGACGCTCTTCCGGAGGAGCTCGGAGCCGACCGCGTTCACGGCGCGCTCACGCCGCGGCCGGAAGCTCGCCCCGGGCGCGAAGCCAGGCGACGGTCTTCGCCACCCCCTCGGCGAGCGGCGTGATCCGGTAGCCGAGGTCGGCCTCGGCGCGCTTGGACGAGTACGCCCACTCGTGGGCGTAGATCCGGACGACCTGGTCGGTCAGCTCCGGCTCGATCCCGAGCAGCTCCGCGCGCCAGCGCTGGACGTGGCCGATCAGCCCGGCGACCGCGTACGGGATCTTCCGCTTCGGCGGCGCGATCCCGGTCGCGGCGCGGAACGCCTCGAACAAGTCGGCGAGCGTCCGGTTGTCGCCGCCGAGGATGTAGGCGCTCCCGTCCCGCGCGCGCTCGAGCGCGGATGCGAAGCCGGCGACCACGTCGTCGGTGTAGGCGAGCGACATCCGCCGGTCCCCCGCCCCGAGCATCCCGGGGAGCTTCCCCCGGGCGTGCATCAACAAGTTCTGCACGACGTGGTTCCCCGCGGTGAGCGAGCCGGGGCCGTAGACGACGCCGGGGTACAGCCGCACGATCCGCGCGCCGGCGGCCGACGCCTCGCGCGCGACCCGGTCCGCCGCCCACTTCGTCCGCTCGTAGTCGTTGTGCGGGGGTCCGGGACGGCGCGGGGTCTCCTCGTCGAAGGTCGCTCCGTCGGTCGGGCCGAGCGCGATGAACGACGACGTGTAGACGACGCGCGCTCCCGACGCCGCGGCGGCGTCGAGCACGTTCCGCAGCCCGCCGACGTTGATCCGGTCGAACTCCGCCTTCTCCTTCGCCCAAACCTTGACCATCGCGGCGCAGTGGACGACCGCCTCGCATCCCGCGATCGCGCGCCGGACGGCGACGGAGTCGGTCACGTCGCCGACCACGGCCTCGGCCCCCGCGGGACGCTCCGTCCATCGCGCCGGGTCCCGCACGAACCCCCGCACGGCGTGACCCCTCTCGGCGAGCCCCGCGGCCACGCGGCCGCCGAGGAACCCGGTGACCCCGGTGACGAGCAGCTTCATCGAGGTCTCACCCGGCGAGCTCGCGCATGTACCTCGACAGGGCGTCGCGCCAGGGAGGGAGGCGGCGGCCGATCAGCGACTCGAGCTTCGCGGTGTCGAGCACCGAGTACGCCGGGCGGCGGAGCGCCCCGGGAGTCTCGCCGCGGGCCGCGACGTACACGCGATCGGACAGCCCCGCCTCCTCGACGACGGCGCGGGCGAGCTCCAGCCGGCTCGCGGCGCCCTCGTTGACGACGTGGACGATCCCCGTCGCCTCGCTCTCGAGCAGGTCGAGGAGAACGGGGGCCGCGTCGGGCGCGTAGGTCGGGGAGGACACGGGGTGCTCCACGACGCGCAGTATGCCTCCCTCGGCCGCGAGCGCTCGCGCCTGCGCGACGATCGCGTCCACGTACGCCGGACGCTGCGGGCGGCCGGGGCCGTAGAGCGTCGAGGTCCTCGCGATCAGCGCGCGCCGCGTCCGCTCGAGCGCCGCCCGCTCCCCGGCGAGCTTCCCCTCGCCGTAGCGCTGGATCGGGTTCGTCGCGTCCGGCTCCCGATACGGCGCGCGCGCCTCGCCGTCGAAGACGTAGTCGGTCGAGACGTGGAGGAGCGGGATCGACGCGCGCTCGGCGAACGCCGCGAGCACCCCCGGAAGCTCGACGTTGAGCGCCAGCGCCTCCGCGCGGCGCTCCGGCCGCTCGGCCGCCGCGACGTCGGTGAACCCCGCCAGGTTCAGGATCGCCGACGGAGCGAGGGCGGTGAGGCGCGCCGGCAGCGCGCGGAGGTCGGAGAGGTCGAGCGTTTCCCGCGTCGGGGCGTGGTGCTGGATCCCCCGCCGGGTCAGCTCCGCCGAGGCCGCGCGTCCGAGCAGGCCGGTGACGCCGAGCAGGAGCACCCCAGGCCTCACTGATTCCCCTGGTTGAAGTCGAACAGCTTCCCGATCCCTCGCAGATCAACCGCGAAGCGGATCTCGCGCCGCGGGGCGGTCGTGTAATCGTACTTGAGGTACTCGGCCAGGAAGCCGCAGCACTGGGTGTAGTACTCGAGACGCCAGCGCTGATACGGGAGATGCTTCTCCGCCGGGCTCGGCGAGAAGTTGTAGGTGGCGTCGGCGCCGATCCGGACCCGTCCCACGATCGGACCGAAGCTCCCCTGGAACCGGAGCTGCGTGGCGCTCCCCACCGGCTCGATCTCGAAGAGCCCGGTCGCCGTGTCGAAGATCGGCTGACCCGTGACCGGGTCGAGACGGCGCTGGAAACCGAGCCCGGGCCGGTGGACGAACGAGAACAGCCCCTGCGCCAGCCGCTCGCGGAAGTTGCCGGACAGGCTGATCTCGCTGACCTCGCCGAAGAGGACGTCGTACCGCCCGCCGAGGTTGAAGCTCATGCTCTGTGTCGGGTTGTAGCGGCCGGTGAGCGCGACCTGCGAGAAGTGCGAGACCTCGCGGCAGTCCGGAGGCGCCACGGGGGCGGCGATGCAATTCCCGTGGACGTCGGCGGTGGACGGCGTCGAGTTGAACGAGTAGCTCTGCGCGATCTCCAAGCTCGCGATCTCGATCGGCTCGAGAGGGGCGGACTTCTCCTCCTCGACCTCGACCGCCCCCGGCGGCGGCGCTCCTTCGGCGGTCGGGATCGCGGAAGGCGCCTCGCGCAGCTTCCCCGAGTCCCCCTCCGGGACCAGGATCCGCTCGCCGCTGGACACCGGCTGCTCCGGCGCCGCGCGCCGGCGCTGGCCGATCAACCGCGAGGCGAGCCCGTAGGTGAGCGCATTGGAGTTCGTCCCGAACCGGTCCACCTCGTCGTAGACGATGATCTCGTCGTTCCGGTCGAACGCCTGCTGGTAGGTGTAGGCGACCCGCGGCTCGATCGTGTTCTTGAACTTCTTCGGCGGCGTCGCGTCGCTCCCATCCTCCGCCGGCTTCCCCTTCGTCTCGAAGATGCGGAAGAGCTTCGGGCCGCGCAGGTCGATCCCCGCTCCGAGCAGGTTCCGCCAGAGCCCCTCGTCCGCGACGGCGCCGGTGACCGGCTCGAGGTGCTTCGTCCAGTAGGTGCTCCGCACGGCGAGCGTCGGCGTCACGTCCACCCAGGGCCACGGGGAGAACGGGGCGGACAGGGTCGGCCCGACGTCCCCGCGGAGATAGTCGGTCTGGAGGAGGGCGCCGTCCTGCCGGATGCCGGCGAACGAGCTCGCATAGCTGAAGTAGAGGGGGGACTTGCCGACCTGCCGGCTGCGGCCGCGCCACTCGATCTCGGGGAGCGTCGTCTGGACGAGCGTGGAGCCGTCGGAGAAGAGCTGCTCGCGGTACTGCTCCTGGACCTGCAGCGACGTCCAGGAGCCGCTCCGGGTGAAGGTCAGGCGCCCGAGAATCGTCGGCGACGAGGCGTAGGTCAGGTTTCGCACGAAGTCGGTGTAGTAGTCGAAGTCGCTGACGATGTCGACGTCGGAGACCATGCGGAAGCCGTTGAGAAAGCTCTGGGTCTGTTTGAGCTGGACCCGGTAGCGCCCCGTGCCGGTCACCTGGTCGGCGATGTACTGCGCCTGCCCCTCGGCATAGCCGTCGCGGTTCGGGATCAGCCGGAGCTTCACGCCGCCTCCCCATCCCGCGATCGTGTAGTACTCGGGGAGCAGGGTGATGTCCGCGCTCGCCCCCAACGGGACGAAGACCGGAATGGAGACGATCTTTCCGCGCGCGGTCGTCGAGCCGAACTCGGGGAAGAGCAGCCCGGGGGCGCGGTCGCGCTTCACCGGCCACATCAAGTAAGGAAGGTAGAAGAAGGGGACGTTCTTGATCGCGGGACGCAGGTTGAAGAGGTGCGCGTAGCCGTCGATCTTGATCTTGGCCTTCGAGACGTGAAACGACCAGTACGGGACCGGCTGCGTGCAGGTCGTCACGGTCGCGCTCTCGAGGATGACGCGATCGTCGCCGATCGTCTCGACCTTCCGCGCCTCGAAGTAGAACTCCGGGTCCACCTGCCCGATCGCGTTCTCGATGACCCCGCGCGGAATCCGCTTCTGCGGGTCGGGGTCGTCCTTGATCCCCATGTCGTACGCCATCCGCGTTCCGGAGATCCGGTTGTTCTGCCAGACGACCAGGACGTTGCCCTCCGCCTCGACGAGATGTCCCTCGCGGAAGGTGATCCTGTCCGCCTGGATCCGCCCCATCTCGCTCTCGATTGTCACCGCCCCTTCGGCGACGATCGCGTCGCTCTGCTCGTCGCGGCTGATGTTCTCGGCCGACAGGCTGACGCCGGGAGGGAGCCCCGACACCTTCGGCTTCTCCCCGGCGGGGGGAGTCTTGGGAGGCTCGGCGGAGAGCGCGAAGGCGCCCGCGACCGACGCCGCCGCGCTGATGAGGAAGACGAAGAGCGCTCGGGGCGAGGGTCGGAAAAGCGCCATGTGTCGACCAAAGCGAGTGTACAAGAGCGTTCAGAACTGGTCGAGGTAAGGAATGAAGTCGTCATCCGGCGATAGCACGGGAGGGGTGGGGAGCGGAGGGCGGATCATGGGCACCGCGCGGCGCCGCGGCTGCGCGCGAAGACGCCACGCGGGGACGAGCGGCCAGACGGCCCGCGGGATCCACCCCCAGACGGTGGTCGCCCCCTCCGCCCCCGCCTGTGCGGCACCGGCGGCGAGCACGCGCGCAAGCATGCGATCGCTTCCGTCGTAGGCCGCCGCCTCGCGCAGGTTCCACTCCCCCGGCCCTGCGACGGCGACAAGGAACCCGATCGGACCCGACGCGTCCTCGACCACCATGAACCGTCGAGCGAGATCGGTCCCGTCGAGCCTCCGGAAGAAGGTGGACGCCCGCAGGAGCAGGAACTCCCAATGGTCCCGGTCGCGCACGATCGCGATCCTCCGGTGACGCGACGCGGCGTCGTGCGCCGACCGGACGTCGTCGAGGTCCTCGTGCGTCATCGCCCGGAGCGTGAGGTCGTCCGGCGCGCGCGCGGTCGCGCCCACCAGCGAGCCGAGCGCGTCCTCGCATGGGAGCGCCCCGAACCCCAGACGGCCGTAGTAGGCCGTTCCGATGTCCGTGAAGAGCAGCCCCGCGCCGTCCCCCCGCTCCCTCGCCTCCTCGAGCACCGCGCGGATCAGCGCCGCCGCGTGGCCGAGCCTCCGGTGCTCGCGCGAGGTGAACACCGCGCCGATGACGCACGCGCGCTCCGTTCGGTCATTCAAGCGAAGCAGCGGGCGGTAGAGCTTCAGGCTGGAGGCGACGCGGCCCTCGTCGTCGATCCAGGCGCGCCATCCGTACCAGGCGCGTCCCCACGGGGAATCGGCGAGCTCCGCCCACATCGCGTGATAGTCCGGAAGCGACAGCCCCGCGCCCCACAGCGCGTAGGAGTCGTTGAGCACGGCGCGCACCTGCTCGCGGTCGGGGACGACGAGACCGGACACGCCCCTAGTCTAAGGGTCTGGAGCGACCGGTCTACTGGGGCTCTTTGGGGCAGGTGCAGCGGCTGACGCGCTTGTTGCACGAGAAGCAGTAGCCGTTCTTCGTGAAGAACTCGACCATCTCCTGCTGCCAGGCGTCGATGATCGACAGCCGGTCGAGAACGGTCAGCCGGCCCGACAGCGAGGTGTCCATCAACCAGCTGCGCATGTTCGAGAGGGAATCGTGGTACGCCCTCCGCAGGTGGAAGATCGTCATGCGCGTGAATGTACCCGAGGCGATCCTCCGCCTCCACGGGGTTGATGGGACCGTTGCGGAGCCTGCTCAGCGCCCGGCCTCGTTGTTGAAAACCTGTGAAAGAGATCGAAGAAGCGCTCCTCCCATCCACAGCCATCCGCAGAGTTTTCCACGCGGCTTGCCTGGAAGATCTTCATTGAGATCAATGATTTAGGGCGAAACGCAGGCGCGCACGCCAACGGCCTGCGGATGGATTCGCGCGCTGGGGCCGATTTCCACAGGCTTTCCGCGTGGCGCAAAAGTGCAGGTCACCGTACGCTTCGGCCATGCGAGCGCGCGCGCTTGCCGCCTGGGTCCCGCTGACGATGCTGCTGACCGGTGCGTCCGCGCTCGCGGAGGAGCCGGTCCCGCTCTACACGAGCGAGGACCTCGACCGGATGTTCGGTCCCCCCCCGCCGACGCAGGTCGCGCCGATCGCGTCGAGCGCTCCGGAGGATTGGGCCTGGATCGAGCAGTACATCGACCGCCAATACGCGCGGATCGACGCCGATCGGCAGTACGACCTCAACCGTGCGGCGCTGCGTATTGCGGACGAGAGGACGGACGTCGGCGCAGGCTATGGTTCTGGCTACGGGTACTACTACCCGTCCTTGCGGCTCGGGTATCCGGCGTCCACCTGGTGGAACACGGTTCACGCGAGCTACGGCGGCGGATCGTGGAAGCGCGGGGGATCGTGTAAGAACGACGGAATGAAGCTCCGCGGCGCCGGCCGACCAAGTGTCACACCCTTCGCCGCCCGCGGCGGCGGGCTCGCGGCCCGATACCGGAACGCGCCGCCCCGCTGAGCCTCAGCCGAGGAACTCCCGCAGGGCGTTGCACTCCCGCGCGGACTGGATCTTCTTCAAGGCCGTCGCCTCGATTTGCCGGACACGCTCGCGGGACAAGCCCATGACCCGCCCGATCTCCTCCAGCGTGTAGGGCATGTCCCGCCCGATCCCGAAGCGCAGACGGACGATCTCCTCCTCGCGCGCGTTGAGCACGCGCATCGTGGACTCGATCTTCTCGCGCAGCTCACGGTCCACCGTCCGCTCCAGCGGCGACACGGCGTTCGGATCGGCGACGAAGCGGAGCAGTCCCGGCGAATCGTCGTCCGCGGAGAGGTCCTCGAGCGCCTGAGGTTCCTGCACCACGCCCAGGATCTCCTCGATCTTGGCGACCGGCATCCGGAGCTTCTTCGCGATCTCCTGCGGCGTCGGCTTGCGGCCGAGCGTCTCTCCGAGCTCGCGCGAGACGCGGGCGATCTTCTTGATCTTCTCGTTGACGTGGACGGGGATCCGGATGATCCGCGCCTTGTCCGCGATGGCGCGCTCGATCGCCTGCTTGATCCACCAGTAGGCGTACGTCGAGAACTTGTTGCCGCGCTCGTATTCGAACTTCTCCACGGCCTTCATGAGACCGATGTTCCCCTCCTGGATCAGGTCCATGAAGGAGATGCCGTGGTTGAGGTACTTCTTCGCGATGTGCACGACGAGCCGGAGGTTGGCCAGGATCAGCGCGTCCCGGGCGTGATCGACGTGCTTCTTGTGCTCGCGCGCGGTCTTGAACGCCGCCTGCGCCTTCGAATCGTGATGCTCGCGCGCGTAGCGGGCGAGCCGGCCGTAGAACGTCAGCAGGTCGTCGAGGGGCCACTCGCGGCCGCGCTTCGGGCCGTCGAAGTCCCCCTCGAGCGCGTACTCCCTAATGTACGCGGGAAGCCGGAGCGCGATCTTCGCGAGTCCCTCGCGGGCCTCCTGCAGCTCCCGCGCGAGCTCGACCTCCTTGGTCTCGTCGATCAGGGGGGTCGCCCCCATCTCGCGGAGGTAGATCGGGAGGATCGCCGCGGTCGGACGGTCGGTCTCGGTCGCCGGCTTGTCCTTGTCCTTCCCCTTGCGGCGAGCGGCGCGCTGCGCCTCGGCGATCTCGGCCCGAGCCTCGTCGGCCTCGGTCTGCACGGCCGGATCGAACTCGATCGGGTCCTCGATCATCATCGGCTTGCGGGCCATGACGTCCTCCTAGGTCGACGTTCCGGGGATGCTCTCCCTATATGAAAGATCCGGGCCACATCCCTGGAATTCATCCAATAGCTACCGCCACTGCCGAAAAGCTCGGTGCGGCAGGCCTTCTTCGACGATCCGGCCGGCGGACGCCACGCTCGGAACGCGAGTCGATGGGTCCGTAACCGGCCGATTTGGCCGGTTTAGTGCGCGCGCGTGGCCGATGTGCCGATGTGGCGTGGTGGCGGCGTGAAGCGCTGTGCTACCGTCACGGGTTCCGATGCAGACCGTGCGCGTCGCGCTCGCCCAGATCGCTCCCAAGCTGGGCGATCTGAAATCCAACTTCGAGATCCACCTGGACGCGGTCGCGCTCGCGCGGCGGAAGAAGGCTCACGTCGTCGTCTTCCCGGAGCTCTCCCTCACCGGATACGTCCTGCGCGACCAGGTGCCGGAGGTCGCGCTCTCGCGGGAGGCGCCGCTCTTCCGGAAGCTCCTCCGGGCGTCGGCGCAGATCGACATGGTCGTGGGCTTCGCGGAGGAGACGCAGGGGCACCGGTTCCACAACGCCGCGGCCTATCTCTCGAAGGGGCGCGTCCTCCACATCCACCGGAAGATCTATCTCCCGACCTACGGGATGTTCGACGAGGGGCGCGACTTCGCCGCAGGCGACCTCGTCCGCGCGTTCGAGACCCCGCGCGGGCCCGCCGGGATCTTGATCTGCGAGGACGCCTGGCACCCGACCTGCGCCTGGCTCCTGGTCCAGGACGGGGCCGAGATCCTCATCGCCCCGTCGAGCGGACCGACGCGCGGCGCCAAGCCGGGGCGCGGGATCACGAGCCTCACCGTGTGGCACGACCTGCTCCGGACGACGGCGCAGTTCCAAACGTCGTTCGTCGTCTACGTCAACCGCGTCGGCTACGAGGACGGCCTGAACTTCGGCGGAGGCTCGGCGGCGCTCGATCCCTTCGGGCGCATCGTCGCGTCGCTCCCCGGGCTCTCCGAGGGGATGACGGTCGCCGAGCTCGACGTCGAGGTGCTCCGCCGGGCGAGGACCGCCTATCCCCTGCTGCGCGACGAGAACCTCGAGCTGGTTCATCGCGAGATCGCCCGGATCCGGCAGGAGCGCTTCCAGGTCCCCGACCCGCTCGACATGGTGTTCCTGCAGGAGCCGGCCGCGCCGCGGAGGAAGGCGCGTTGAGCCGGAAGCTGCGCTGGGTCGCCCCGGCCCCCCTCGCGGAGCCGGATCTCTCGATCGACCCCGAGGCGACCACGAGCATCCTCGAGGGGTTCATCAAGAAAGAGGTGGAGCGGACCGGCCTCCGCCGGGTCGTGCTCGGGCTCTCCGGGGGGATCGACTCCGCCCTCGCGGCCTATCTCGCCGTCCGCGCGCTCGGACGATCGGGGGTCGTCGGCGTGCTCATGCCCTACCGGACGAGCAGCCCGGCTTCCGTCCGCGACGCGGAATCGGTGGTTGGCGACCTCGGCATCCTGGCCGAGCGGTTCGAGATCTCCGAGCTGGTGGACGTCTTCGCCTCGAAGGCCGGGCCGATCGGCCCGCGGCGCCTCGGGAACGTCATGGCGCGCGTGCGGATGCTGGTGCTCTACGATCGTTCGGCGGAGCACGACGCGCTCGTCCTCGGAACGAGCAACAAGACCGAGCTGCTCCTGGGGTACGGGACCATCCACGGAGACCTGGCTTCGGCGCTGAACCCGCTCGGCGACCTCTACAAGACCCAGGTGCGGGAGCTCGCGCGGGCGCTTGGCGTGCCGAAGGCGATCCTGGCCAAGGCTCCCTCGGCCGACCTCTTCCCCGCGCAGACGGACGAGCGGGACCTGGGGCTGACCTACGACGAGATGGACCGGATCCTCGCGCTGCTCGTGGACGCGCGCGTCGCCCCGGGAACGATCGTCAAGAGAGGCTTCCGGCGCGACGCGGTCGAGCGGCTGCGGCGGCTCGTCGTCCGCTCGCAGTTCAAGCGCAAGCTTCCGGTCGTCGCTAAGGTATCGACCCGTTCGGTCGGCTGGGACTTTCGCTACCCGCGGGACTGGTCGTCGTAGGCCGCAGCGCGTGACAGGTGCGGCAGGTGCGCTCGACCCAGACGAGCGACGCCACCGCGTCGTCGATCTCCCCGCGCGACGTCAGCTCGCGGGCCCGGTCGAGCGCCGCGTGCATGGCGATGTCCTCGTTGACGACCTCTTGCGTCCACGCGGCGGCCTCGTCCCGCGACAGGCGCCGGCAGGACTTCTCGATCCGGTCCAGCGCCCCCCGGGCGGCGGTCGTGTCGGCGTGGAGGAAGGCGCGGGTGGCGTCGAGCACCGCCTCCTCCATTGCCGGGGCGTCCCGGTGGACCGGGAGGCGCGCGGGGGAGGGGGCGGCGGCGACGGCGGCGAGCGCGAGCGCTCCGGCGGCGAGGCGAGGCATGGCCGTTCCAAGATAACCTAGGCGCATGCTTTCGGCCCTCGTGCTCGCCGCCCTGGTGACGGGGCCCACCACGCTCGCGGTGGATCCGGCCGATGTCGAAGCCGCCTTCGATCTCAAGGCGACGCTTCACACGGTCCACGGCACGACGAAGCGCGTCTCGGGGACGGTCGAGGCGACGCCGGTGGAAGGCCCCGTGCTCGCGCTCTCCGGCAGGATCGAGATCGACGCCGCCTCGCTCGAGACCGGAAACTCGAAACGGGATGCGACCATGCGCGCCAAGTCGCTCCAGGTCGCGACCTACCCCAAGATGGTGCTGGAGCCGGAGCGGTTCGCGCCGTCGGGAGATCCGAGCGCGGACGGGACCGTCGAGGGGACGCTCACCGGCCGCCTGACCATCCGCGGCGTCACGCGCCCCGCGACGATCGCGCTCGCGCTGACCTCCCGCGCGGGCGGGCTCGACGCGTCCGGGCGCTTCGACGTCTCCTGGGCGGACTTCGGCATTCCCGATCCGTCCTTCCTGTTCGTGACGATCGAGCCGGTGGTCCACGCGCGGTTCCACGCGCGCTTCGTCCCTCGACCGCCGGGCGGTCGATGACGGGCACCCTGCACGTCGTCGCGACACCGCTCGGGAACCTCGACGACCTCTCGACGCGCGCGCGGGAGACCCTCGCGGGCGCCACGCTGATCGCCTGCGAGGACACGCGGCGGACGTCGAAGCTCCTCGCGCGGATCGGCGTCGCGGCCCCGATGGTCGCCCTCCACAAGTTCAGCGAGCGCGACCGGCTCGAGCGCGTCCTCGGCGCGCTCGGCGCGGGGGGCGACGTCGCCCTCGTCTCCGACGGCGGCACGCCGGGGATCTCCGATCCGGGCGCGCTGCTGATCGACGCCGCGCACCGGGCCGGCTTCCGCGTCTCGCCGATCCCCGGCCCGTCCGCGGTCGTCGCGCTCCTGTCGGCGAGCGGGCTCCCGGCGGACAGGTTCCTCTTCGAGGGGTTCCTCCCGCGGCGGGCCTCCGAGCGGCGGCGGCTCCTCCGTGACCTCGCGGCGGAGAGCCGGACGGTCGTCGTCTACGAGGCCCCGCATCGCATCCGGCAGTCGCTCGACGACATCGCCGCGGCGATGGGGGACCGGACGATCGTGCTCGGGAGGGAATTGACCAAGGTCCACGAGACGATCCTCCGCGGATCCGCCGTGGAGGTGCTCGCGGCGCTGGGGGAGGAGGTCCGCGGCGAGCTTACGCTCGCGATCGCGGGACGGGATCCGTCGGAAGCGCCGCGCGCGGACGGGGACGACGCGATCGCGCGCGCGTGGGCGCGGGCGCTCGACGAGGCGGAGGGGGACGCCCGGACGGCGCTGCGATCGGCGGCGAAGGCGCTCGCGTTGAAGCGCGCGGAGCTGTGGCGGAGGCTTACGGAGCTGGGGCTGGTCCGCGCTTGACTGCGCATCCGGAGCAGCCGCCGGCCTTCTTCTTCGGCGCCTTCGTCTCCGGGTCGTACTCGTACTTGAGGCAGCACATCAGGCGTCCGCACATCCCGGAGATCTTCGACGGGTTCAGGGAGAGCCCCTGCGCCTTCGCGAGCTTGATCGA
>DASRJG010000019.1:0-7096 GCA_035649595.1 Candidatus Polarisedimenticolaceae bacterium | reverse complement strand
GCCGGACTTCGCCCGCTCGACGGCGTCCACCGCGAGGAAGCGGATCGTGTCGGCGGCGGCCTTCGCCAGCTTCGCGTCGGGGGGGGCGGACATGGGCGGACCTCCGATTCCGGGGATGGGGGGATTCGTCATTATAGGACGCGCGTCCCCCGTACTAAGATCGACGCATGTCTCCGCCGGCAGGAATCCTTCTCATGCTTCTCGCGGGCACCGCGGCTCCGGTGCCGACGCCGGCGCCGAGCGCGAAGGAGGGGGTCATCGTGTCGCTGAAGCTCGCCTCGACCGCCTTCAAGCCCGACGGCGCGATCCCGTCCCGCTTCACCTGCGACGGCTCGAACGTCTCGCCGCCGCTCGCGTGGACGGATCTTCCCGCGGGGACGAAGACCCTCGCCGTCGTCGTCACCGATCCCGACGCCCCGGATCCGGCGGCGCCGAAGATGACCTGGGTCCACTGGGTGGTCTACAACATCCCGGCCGCGGCCGGGACGGGGCTGCGCGAGGCGATCACCGCGAAAGCGCTCCCCGCCGGCGCGCTCGAGGGGACCAACGACTGGGGGCGCACCGGATACGGCGGTCCCTGTCCGCCGATCGGCCGTCACCGATACGTTCACACGCTCTACGCTCTCGACACCGTGCTCGACGATCTCGAGCGACCGACGCGCGCCGCCCTCCTCGCCGCCATGCACGGCCACGTCCTCGCGACCGCCGAGCTGATCGGGACCTATCAGAGGCAATGAGGGGATCGTCATGGAACGATGGCTGGGACGCTACTCGGATGCGATCTACGCCGTCATGCGCGTGGTCCTCGGGTTCCTCTTCGCCTGCCACGGCGCGCAGAAGCTGTTCGGCGCGCTCGGCGGTCAGGCGCAGCTCTCGAGCCCCAAGATGCTCACGGCCGGGGTCATCGAGCTCGTCGGGGGAGCCCTGATCGCGATCGGATTGTGGGCGGGCACCGCGGCCTTCCTTGCCAGCGGCGAGATGGCGGCCGCCTACTTCATCGCTCATGCCCCGGGGGGTTTTTGGCCGATTTTGAACCGCGGCGAGCTTTCCGCCGTCTACAGCTTCATCTTCCTCTACATCGCTTCGAGGGGGTCGGGACGCTACAGCGTCGAGGCCGCCCTGACGAAGCCCGGAGGAAAGGGATGATCAGACGACTCGGAATCGCGCTCGCGGTCGCCGCGCTCGCCCAAGGATCCGCTCACGCCGTCGCCCCGATCGCCCCGTCCCACCGTCGCGCGGCGGAGGAGACGCTCCGCACGATCGACGTCGAGGGAAGCATGCGGACCGGCGTCTCCGTCATGGTGGACTCGATGGTCGAGGGGAACGCGATGCTCGCCCCCTATCGGTCGGTGGTGGTCAAGTGGGCCGAGAAGTTCATGACTTGGGAGACGATCGGGCCGAAGCTCGTGGACCTGTACGCCGAGACCTTCACCGAGGCGGAGCTGCGCGAGCTGACCGCGTTCTACCGCACCCCCGTCGGCCGGAAGGCGCTCGCCGCGATGCCGGACCTCGCGCGGCGAGGGGCCGAGATCGGCACGCAAGTCGCGCGCGATCACCAGAAGGAGCTGGAGGAGATGGTGCAGGAGCGAGCCAAGCAGCTCGAGGCCGCTACCGCCGACGTCCCCTGACGATGCCTTTCCCGCACCTCGCCGCCGCGCGGCGCCGCGTCGTGCGCCGCCTCGAACAGGCCGGAGCGGTGTCGCCGGAGACGGCGATGCCTCTCGCCGGCCTGCGGGGGCTCGAGCGCGGGCGCTTGCGGCACCTCGTGACGATGGGGGTGATCCACGAGGCGGCGCCCGAGCGCTACTGGCTCGACGAGATCCGGTACGCCGAGTACGCGAACCACCTCCGGCGGATGGCGATCCTCGCGGTGATCGCGGTCTTCGTCGCGCTGTTCTTCGTCGTGGAGCTGGCGGGGCGTCCGTGACGGAGGACAACCCGGGGGTTCTCGTCTTCCCGCCCCTGCTGTTCTCGATCTGCGTTCTCGCGGGACTGATCCTCCACTTCACGATGGGCGTTCACGCCGCCTTCCCGATGTGGGTCCGCCTCGGGGGGGTGGCCCTGGGGATCGCTTCGATGGCCTTCGCATGGTGGGCGCAGCGGGTCATGCGGGCCGCCGGCACCAACATCCATCCCGGACAGCCGACGACGGCGATCGTCGAGCAAGGCCCCTTCGCGCACACCCGGAACCCGCTCTACCTGTCGCTGACCCTGCTCTTCGTGGGGATCGGGATCGCCCTCGCCTCCCCGGCCTTCCTCGCGCTCCTCCTGCCGTTCGTCGCGATCCTCCGCTGGGGGGTGATCGCGCGGGAGGAGCGGTACCTGGACGCCAAGTTCGGCGACACCTACCGCAGCTACAAGGCCCGCGTCCGCCGCTGGGTCTAGCCCGCCAGCGCCTCCCGTCATAGAATCCGGGCTCTTTTGCCCGGAGGAATCGCTTTGGCAACACGCAAGCAGAAGACCGGCGAAGACCTCAACCTGAACAACATCGTCTCGCGGCAGTTCGACCGCGCCGCGCAGCACGTGAAGCTCCCCTCCGGGCTGCTCGACCAGATCAAGGCGTGCAACAACGTCTACCACATGCAGTTCCCGGTGAAGATCGACGACAAGTACGTGATCTTCGAAGCCTTCCGCGCCGAGCACAGCCATCACCGCAAGCCGCTCAAGGGCGGGATCCGCTACAGCCGGATGGTCGATCAGCACGAGATCATGGCGCTCGCCGCGCTGATGACCTACAAGTGCGCGATCGGGAACGTGCCGTTCGGCGGCTCCAAGGGGGGGATCAAGCTCCGCCCGCGGGATTACACCCCCGAGCAGCTCGAGCGGATCACCCGCCGCTACACGGCCGAGCTGATCGCGAAGAACTTCATCGGTCCGGGGATCAACGTCCCCGCCCCCGACTACGGGACCGGCGAGCGCGAGATGGCGTGGATCGCCGATACCTACGACGCCTTCCACCCCGGCGGCATCGACAACTGGGCCTGCGTGACCGGAAAGCCGCTGACGCAGGGGGGTATCCGCGGACGCCGCGAGGCGACGGGGCGCGGCGTCGTCTTCGGGCTCCGCGAGGCGTTCCGCGATCCGGCGGCGCTCAAGCGCTGCGGCCTCCAGGGCTCGCTCGAGGGAAAGACCGTCGCGGTGCAGGGGTTCGGGAACGTCGGCTTCCACGTCGCGAAGATCCTGCATCAGGAGGACGGCGCGAAGATCGTCGCGGTCGGGGAATACGACGGCGCGGTGGTCAACCCGAAGGGGCTCGATGTCCCCCTGCTGTCCGCGTGGTTCCAGGAGAAGAGGAGCTTGAAGGGGTTCCCCGGCGCGACGCGCTCGCTCGCCAACGGCGCGGACGTGCTCATGCTCGACGTGGACATCGTGATCCCGGCGGCGCTCGAGAACCAGCTCACGGGGGCCAACGCCGGCGGGGTCCGCGCCCGCATCGTCGCGGAGGCCGCGAACGGGCCGACGACGACCGAGGCGGAGAAGATCCTCCTCAAGAAGGGGGTCCTCATCCTCGCCGATATCTACCTCAACTCCGGCGGGGTCACCGTCTCGTACTTCGAGTGGGCGAAGAACATCTCGCACATGCGCTACGGCCTCCTCCAGAAGCGCGCGGACGCCTCGCACCGCGCCCAGATCGTCGCCGCCACGGAGCAGCTCATTCACGCCCGCTTCCCGGATTCCATCCGCGAGAACCTTCTCAAGGGGATCGACGAGGAAGAGCTCGTCCACTCGGGGCTCGAGGAGACGATGGTCACCGCCTACAGCGAGATCTCCGACGTCATGAAGAAGAACAAGAAGGTGACCGACTTCCGCACGGCCGCCTTCATCTGCGCCATCGAGAAGGTCGGGCGGGCCTACCTCGAGCTGGGCGTCTTCCCCTGAGTTGAGCTACATCCACGGCACGTCGCCCGACGAGCAGCGGCGGCTGTCGTTGATGAACGATCTCGCGAACGCGGGATCGCTGCGCGAGCTCTCGGCGCGCGAAGGGGATCGTGTCCTCGATCTCGGGACCGGGCTCGGCCAGCTCACCCGGGGGATCGCGCGGAGCGTCGGCCGGTCGGGGCGCGTCGTCGGGATCGAGAGCAGCCCCGAGCAGCTCGCCGCGGCCCGGCGGCTCGCCGACGCCGACGGAGAAGGATCGCTGATGGACCTCCGCGCCGGGGACGCCCTTTCGCCTCCTCTGTCCGAGGAGGAGTGGGGGACGTTCGACCTCGTCCACGCCCGGTTCCTGCTCGAGCACCTGACGGACCCGGGGGCGGCCGTCCGCGTGATGGTGCGCGCCGCGCGACCCGGCGGGCGGATCGTGCTCGAGGACGACGACCACGACGTCCTCCGCCTGTGGCCCGAGGTCCCCGAGTTCCAGGCGGTCTGGTCCGCGTACCAGCGCGCGCTCGAGGCGATCGGATGCGATCCGTGGATCGGCCGTCGCCTCCCGGAGCTGCTCCACGACGCGGGCGCGCCCCCCGTGCGCTCGAGCTGGATCCCGTTCGGAGCCTGCGCCGGAAGCGCGGCCTTCCCCGGAACGATCGCCAACGTGCTCGGGATCCTGACCGGCGCCCGGGCGACGATCGTCGGCCGCGGCGGCGTCGACGACCGCGCGTTCGACCGCGGGCTCACGGCGCTCTCGGCCTGGAGCGAGAGTCCCGGCGCCTCGTTCGGCTACGCGATCGCCTGGGCGGAGGGGACGAGGCCTGCGTGATCGTCCTCGCCGCTCTTCTCGCCGCCTCGCGGCTGATCGTCTTCCAGCAGCCGGGCTCGCTCACCTCCCGCGACTTCGAGGAGAAGACCCTTCCGCGACTGGCCGCGATCGCCGCGCAGCGCGGAATCGTCGTGGACGTGCGCGACGCGACGAAGGGTGCCCCTTCCGACGTCCACCTGACCCCCTTGATCGTCTATCAGGACGAGAAGGGGCGCTCGATCTTTCGCGGGCGCTACGCCGACGTCGACCGCATCGCGCAGTTCCTCCGCACGGCCGCGGCCGCCCCTCTGGCCGGGGCCCCGATCCCCTACGAGAATGCCGCCGTCTGGCATCGCGAGCGCCTCGAGGTGGTCGCGCCGATCAAGATCACCGGGCTCACCGGCGTGAGGCCTCCGCAATTCGAACCGGCCGTCTTCGCCGCGCGAGCGCGGCGGAGCGTGCTCGCGGGGCTCACCCGCTTCCACCTCGAGCGCCGCGTCGCGCTCGAGCCCGCCGACCGGGCCTTCTACATGGACTTCCACCCGTACCGGGACGCGAGCGGGCGGCTGTTCGTCTCGACGGCGATCTACTCCGGCTTCGACTGCGTCACCCCGATCTACTCGGGGTTCGACGAGCCGGTCTCCGGATCGTTCACCCAGCTGGACGAGGTGTTCGCCCGCGCAGCCAAGCGGCTCGAGGACACGGTGGCGCGGCTCTCGGCCAGCTCTCCCGTGGGAGACGCCTTCGAGCCCGTCTCGACCCTGCTCCCACGTCCGACTTGGGAGGCGCTCGGGCTGACCCTTCCCGCGGTGACCGCCGAGAGTCCTGGCCGGGTCCCTCCTCCCGCCGCGCCCAAGCTCCCCGACCGCTGGGTCGTCGATCCCGAGCTGTCGAAGGACCCGCCGCCGCTTCAGTTCCGCTTCGCCCCGCCGCTCGACAGCTATTCGGGTGAGGTGGGGACGATCTCCGGGCGGATCGTCCTCGGCAAGGCGGCGCGGCTTCGCGGCGCGACCGGCACGCTCGACGCGCAGACGGGTACGGTGACGATGGGGGACAAGACGCTCGATGCGGAGCTGAAGTCCACCATCCTGAAGGTCGCCAGGCATCCGACGGCGCGCTTCGTGCTCGATCCGGTCGACGTCGCGGCCGCAGCGCTGTCTCCGGGCGTCCCCGCGCCGTTCACGGCGACGGGCCGCTTCTCGCTCCTCGGCGCGACCGCGCCGCTGACGGTGAAGGCGCAGGCGGAGCCGGTCCTCGCGGAGGACGGGACGTGGCGGCTCGACGTGCGCGCGGCGTTCCGGGTCCGGCTCCTCGAGCCGTTCGGGCTCCACGGCCCGGACGGACCCGCGCCGGCGAACGACACGATCCTGTTCGACGCGCGGTTCGTTCTGAAGCCGGAAGCGGCCGGCGCGGGCGTCAGTCCGTCAGCTTCGCGCTGATCCCGATCTTGACCTCGTTGAGCGGCGCGTACTTGTTCGCGGCGTCGTACGGCTGGCCGATCTTGAACGCGGTGCGGTCCAGCGTCGCGGTCCCCTTGATCGCCAGGGGCTTCTCCGACACGACCTCGAACGCGACCGGGCAGGTCCCCTTGACGCCGTGCAGATCGATCGTCGCGGTCGCCTCGTAGCGCTTCTCCCCCGCGGGCTTCGCCCCCGTGATCGCGATGGTCGCCTTCGGATGCGTGGCGACGTCGAAGAAGTCCGGCGTGCGCAGATGGGCGGCCAGCTTCGCCGCCTTCTCGTTGACGCTCGCGAGGTCCACCTCGATCTCGACGGTGCCCTTGGTCAGGTCCCCGCCCGGGATGTCGACCTTGGTGAGCTTCCAGGAATCGAAGCGTCCCTCGGCGTTGTAGACGGAGTTGTGGGTCGTGAAGGTCAGCTCGCCCGGGAGCGGCGCGGCGTCGGCCGCGAGCAGGCGGACCGCGGTGAGAAGTGCGAGAGCAATTGTCGGTAACGTGATTTTTCGCATCATGCGCGCAAGCCTAACACGTCTTGCCGCGCGAAACCCCTCGCCGTATCCTCCCGGCATCTACGGGTCGGGGGTCATGAGCGTCCGTGCCGGAAGCTGGCCACGTCGTCTCGCGGCGATGCCGCTGCGCTGCTTCTACCCCCTCGCCGCGATCGTCGTCATCGCCGGCGCCGCGGTCTGGGGGGCCTGGATCAGCCTCGGCTTGGCGTTCTGCCTCTGGCGCGTGATCGGCCGGTGGGCCTGACGGTGACCCGCCGGCGCGTCCTCACCCACCCCGACGACGCACACGCAATCGTCTACCACCTGATCGTCGTCGCGGCGTACGCGCTCGCGTTCTACCTCTACCTTCTCCCGGAGCGCGCCGGCCTCGACGGTCCGTGGGAGCGCGCCGCGTTCGTCGCGGCCTCGGCGCTGATGCTGGGCTGGATCTCGGGGATCGACGTCGGGGTCAAC
>DASRJG010000018.1:0-6870 GCA_035649595.1 Candidatus Polarisedimenticolaceae bacterium | reverse complement strand
GGGCGCTATCACTCGCTCGCGGCGCGGGAGCTTCCCTCGTGCCTGACGCCGATCGCCGGCTCCGGCGGTATCGTCATGGCGATCGCGCACACGACGGCGCCGCAGCTCGGCGTGCAGTTCCACCCCGAATCGATCCTCACCCCCGACGGGGGCCGGATCCTCTCGAACGTCATCCGCTGGGCGACCGATGCGCGCCGCTGAGGTGCTCGAGGTCCTCGGGAGCCGCCCGCTCTCGCGCGAGGAGAGCGCCGCGGCGTTCGGCCGCTTCGTCGGCGGCGACTACTCCGACGTCGAGATGGCCGCGGTCCTCGCGGCGCTGAAGATCCGCGGGGAGACCCCCGAGGTCCTCGCGGGGGCGGTGGAGGCGCTGCTGGCCTCCGCGCTCCCCTTCCCGCGCCCCGCCTTCCGATTCGCCGACTGCTGCGGGACCGGCGGGGACGGGAGCGGCACCGTGAACGTCTCGACCGCGGCGGCGTTCGTCTCCGCGGAGCTCGGGATCCCCGTCGCCAAGACCGGGAACCGCTGCGTCTCGTCCCGCTGCGGATCGGCCGACGTCCTCGAGGCGGCGGGGGTGAGGCTCGATCCCGATCCCGCCGTCGCCCGCCGGTGCCTGGAGGAGATCGGGATCGCGTTCGTCTTCGCCCCGCAGTACCACCCCGGCGTGCGGAACGCGGCGCCCGTGCGGCGCGCGCTCGGGGTCCGGACCGCGTTCAACCTCGTGGGTCCGCTGGCGAACGCCGCGCGCCCCACGTGGCAGCTCATGGGCGTCTACGATCCCGCCCTCTGCGAGCCCGCCGCGCGCACCCTCCGCCTGCTCGGACGGGAGGCCGCGCTGGTCGTCCACGGCGGCGGGCTCGACGAGGTCGCGCTCCATGCGCCGACGACCGGCGTCCTCCTTCGGGAAGGCTGCATCACTCGCGTGACCCTCACCCCCGAGGACGCGGGGCTCGCGCGCACGCCGCTCGCGGCGCTCGCGGGGGGCGGCCCCGAGGAGAACGCCGCCTGGCTCGTCCGCCTGCTCGAAGGCGGAGGCGCCGCGGCCCACGCCGACGCCGTCGCGCTCAACGCCGGCGCGCTGGCCTTCGTCACGGGCCACGCGGAGTCGCTGGAGGCGGGCGCCCATCGCGCCCGCGAGGCTCTCGACTCGGGACGCTGCGCCGCGCGGCTGCGGGCGCTCGCGGAGATGTCGCATGCCGCTTGAGGAGATCCTCGCCTCCAAGCGGGCGGAGCTCGCGCGGCGGCGCCCGGAGCCGCTGGAGTCGCTGCTCGGCCGGTGCGCGCCGAGCGACCGGGACTTCGAGGGCGCGATCCGGGGACGCCCGGGCTTCATCCTCGAGATCAAGTGCGCCTCCCCCTCGGCCGGGCTGATCCGGAGCGCGGCCGACCTCCCGTCGGTCGTCGCGAGCTACGACCGCCACGCCGACGCGATCTCCGTGGTCACGGACGGGCGGTTCTTCGGCGGATCGCTCGCGCGGCTCGCCGAGGTGCGGCGCCGCACGCGGCTCCCCGTCCTCTGCAAGGACTTCGTGCTCGAGCCCTCCCAGGTCGCCGAGGCGCGCCTCCACGGCGCCGACGCGATCCTTCTCATCCTCGCGGCGATCGACGACGCGACCTGGCGCTCCTGCGCCGCGCTCGCGGAGCGCCTCGGCATGGATATCCTCACCGAGGTCCACGACGAGGAGGAGATCCGCCGGGCGTCCGCGCTCGGCGCGCGGATCGTCGGCATCAACAACCGCGACCTCCGCACCTTCACCGTCGACCTGCGGACGACGCTCCGGCTCGCAGGCAAGGTGCCGCGCGGCCGGATCGTCGTCTCGGAGTCGGGAATCGCCTCCCACGAGGACGTCGCCGCGCTCGAGCCGCACGTCGGCGCGTTCCTGATCGGCGGCGCCCTGATGCGCGAGCGGGACGTCGATCGGGCCGTCCGCCAGGTCGTCTACGGCAGGACGAAGGTCTGCGGCCTCACCTCCCCCGAGGACGCGCGGGCCGCGCTCCTCGCGGGGGCGACGCACGGCGGGCTCGTGTTCGCGGAGGGCTCCCCCCGGACGCTCGGCGTCGCGCAAGCGGAGGCGGTCCGCGCGGGCGCGCCGCTCGACTGGGTCGGCGTCTTCGTCGATCGCGACCCCGCGACGGTGGCGGCGATCGCGGCGCGCCTCGATCTCCGCGCCGTGCAGCTCCACGGCGAGGAGTCGCGGGCCGTCGTCGCGGAGACGCGCGCGCGCGTGCGGCCGGAATGCGAGGTCTGGAAAGCGGTGCGGGTCCACGGCGCGATCCCCGCGCTCGCGACGACCGGCGCGGAGCGGCTGCTCCTCGACGGCGGCCCCGGCGGGACCGGGCGCGCGTTCGACTGGTCGTGGCTCGTCCGGCACCCGGAGCGGGGGGCGGCCGTCCTCGCCGGAGGGCTGACGCCGCGCAACGCCGCTCGAGCCGCCGCCCTCGGCACCTACGCGCTCGACGTCAGCTCCGGCGTGGAAACGCAGCCCGGACGGAAGGACGCCGAGCGCCTTCGCGCGTTCCTCCGGGCGCGGCGATGAGGCTCACCGGCCGGTTCGGCCGCTTCGGCGGGACCTTCGTCCCCGAGATCCTGATGCCTCCGCTGGAGGAGCTGGAGGCGGCGTATCTCGACGCGCGGGAGGACCCGGCCTTCCGTGACGAGCTCGACCGGCTGCTCCGCGACTACGCCGGGCGCCCCACGCCCCTGTACCGGTGCCGCAATCTCCCCGGCGTCTACCTCAAGCGTGAGGACCTCCTCCACGGCGGCGCCCACAAGACGAACCAGGCACTGGCGCAGGGGCTGCTCGCGAAGCGGATGGGGAAGCGCCGCCTCATCGCGGAGACCGGCGCGGGACAGCACGGGGTCGCGACCGCGATGACCGGCGCCGTTCTCGGCCTGGCCACGCGCGTGTACATGGGCGCGCACGACGTGGAGCGGCAGCGGCAGAACGTGCTCCGCATGCGCCTGATGGGGGCCGAAGTGGTGCCGGTCGCGAGCGGATCGCGGACGCTCAAGGACGCGATCAACGAGGCGCTCCGCGACTGGTCGGCGAGCTACGAGACCACGCACTACCTTCTCGGCACGGTCGCCGGGCCGCATCCGTTCCCCTCGATGGTCCGGGACTTCCAGCGGGTGATCGGCGACGAGGCCCGCGCGCAGATCCTCGAAGCAGAGGGCGCGCTTCCCGACGTCGTGGTCGCGGCGGTCGGCGGAGGCTCGAACGCGATCGGGATCTTCACCGCGTTCCTCGACGACGCGGAGGTCGAGCTACTCGGCGTCGAAGCCGCCGACGGCGCGTCGCTCGCGCGCGGACGCCCCGGCGTGCTCCACGGGACCTACAGCTACACGCTCCAGGACGACGAGGGGCAGATCGAGGAGTCCCGCTCGATCTCCGCCGGCCTCGACTACCCCGGCGTCGGCCCGGAGCACGCCTGGCTGCGCGAGACCGGCCGCGTCCGGTACGTGACCTGCAGCGACGACGAGGCCCTCGCCGCCTTCCGCGCGCTCGCCCGCGCCGAGGGGATCCTCCCCGCGCTCGAATCGGCCCACGCGTTCGCGGCCGCGCTGTGTCTCGAAGGACGCCGGCGGATCCTCGTCAACCTCTCCGGCCGCGGCGACAAGGACCTCGAAACGGTCGGCGCCGCATGAACCGCTATGCGCGGATGTTCGAGCGCCTGTCACGCGCCGGCGAAGGCGCGCTGGTTCCGTTCGCCGTGCTCGGCGATCCCGACGCGAAGCGAAGCCTGGACTTCGTGAGGACGCTCGTCGCCGCGGGAGCGGACGCGCTCGAGCTGGGTCTTCCGTTCTCGGATCCGATCGCCGACGGTCCGGTCATCCAGGCGGCCGCGACCCGCGCGCTTTCGGCCGGCATCCGCCGCGCCGACGCCTGGAGGATCGTCCGCGCGATCCGCGAGGAGCACCGCGACCTTCCGATCGGCCTCCTCGTCTACGCGAACCTCGTGCTGCATCGCGACCCGGCCATGTTCTACGCCGAGGCCGCGGAGGCCGGCGTCGATTCCGTGCTGATTGCCGACCTTCCGGTCGCCCACGCCACGCTCGTCGTCCGCGACGCCAAGGCGCACGGGGTCGCCACCGTGTTCATCGCGCCCCCCAACGCCGATCGCCGGCGGCTCGAGGCGATCGCCGCGGCAACGGAGGCGTATACCTACGTGACCTCGCGCGAAGGGGTCACCGGCGCCGACGCCTCCATGAGCGAGCAACGGGGAAGCGTGATCGCGACGCTCGAGGAGCTGGGCGCGCCGCCGGCGTTGATCGGGTTCGGGATCTCGAATCCATCCCAGGTGCGCCGCGCGATCGCCGCCGGCGCCGCCGGCGCGGTCTGCGGATCGGCGATCGTGGGCGCCGCGAGCAACGGCGGGGACGCGGCGGGGCTCGTCCGACGGTTGAAGGAGGCGACGCGGGGGTGAAGGGGTTGTCCCGGAATCAGCAAGCGCGGCCTCCGAGGTTGGCGGTTCGCCGGGAGGCCTAACGACCCGGCTAAGCTGCGGCCGGGACGGGTACGCGCATTGCAGATGCAAGGCGCGTGACGGGACCGGGCGCCGGGTTGAGCCGGTTGTTGGGCGTCCGGGCTGGGACGCCGTTCAGCCAGCGCGACGCTTCGCGATGAGGTTTCGAACCTCGGGGACGAGATCAAGGGGCACTTCCATGGCGGTATGCGTTGTGGACTCGAATGCCTCTTGGTCCTCGGCGGCCGCCTCATCGTCAGACTGCGACTCGTAGTGGTCAACGACTCGCCGGACGCGGGATTCGTCCCAGCCCTGCGGAAGCTTCGGATCGCTCATGCGTTCTTCTTACGCCTCCGTCGCAATGCGCGCAAGGCTTTGGGGCCCAGCTCATACGCCGTGATCACGAAAACTGCACCCGGTTCGCCATCTGGAACGTAGATCACCCGCAGATATCGACCGGCCCGCGTCTGACCCAGTGCGACGCGCGATCCGTCCTGGCCTGGTCGATCCTCGATGGGACGCCCGAGAACGTCCTCCACCTCTCCTTCCGCCTAGTACCCCCAACTCTTGTCGGCCCAACTGGAGATATACAGACCTGTGTATTTCGATATCCCTGCAACTTGCCGCTGTGATATCGAGCTCTCTCATTCTTGAACCTCGCCGAAACATCCTCACCACAAGCGGGTTCCAGCCCGTCCGTCGAAGCGACGTACTTGTTATACAGCGAGTATCCGCTGCATAGCGCGTCACGCGGCGGTGTTGCGAGCTGGTAACCCAGATTGTGAGACGCGCTGAGCGCGGCGAAGCGCGACCCACCTACTCCACCCAGTCCGCCACGAACAGGTTGGTCTCCCCCTTCTCCTTGCCGTTCCGGTTGGAGGCGAAGACGAGCTTCTTGCCGTCGGGGCTGAACATCGGGAAGGCGTCGAAGGTGTCGTTCCAGGTGATCCGCTCGGCGCCGGTGCCGTCCACGTTCACCATCCAGAGGTCGAAGTTACGCCCTTGCGGGTCGGCGACGTTGCTCGCGTAGATGATCCGCTTGCCGTCGGGAAAGAAGTACGGGCCGAAGTTGGCGGCGCCGTTGTGCGTGACCTGGCGCGCGTGCTTGCCGTTCGCCTCGGCGACGAAGAGCTCGAGGGTCATCGGTCGGATCTGGCTCTGCGCGATCAGCTCGCGGTACGCCTTGACCTCCTCGTCGGTCGTCGGCCGCGAGGCGCGCCAGACGATCTGCTTGCCGTCGCGGGAGAAGAACGCGCCCCCGTCGTAGCCGAGCGTCTTCGTGATCCTCCTGACGCGCGAGCCGTCGGGGCGCATCGTGTACAGGTCGAGCTCGCCGTTGCGCATCGACGTGAAGATGATCGTCCGGCCGTCGGGCGAGATCGTCGCCTCCGCGTCGTAGCCGGGGTTGTTCGTGATCCGGCGGACGTCGCTCCCGTCCAGGTTGGCCGTGAAGATCTCGTAGCTCGGGTAGAGCTTCCAGACGTACCCCTTCGAGTAGTCGGGGGCCGGCGGACAGCTCGGCCCCGAGAGGTGCGTGGACGCGTACAGGATCCGCTTCCCGTCGGGGAAGACGTACGAGCAGGTCGTGCGCCCCTGGCCGGTGGACACCCGCCGCACGTTGCCGCCGTCGGCGTCCATCAGGAAGATCTGGTCGCAGTCGAGCCCGTCGCGCTTCGACTGGAAGATCAGGAGCTTCCCGTCGGAGGACCAGTAGGCCTCCGCGTTCTCGCCGCCGAAGGTCAGCTGCGTGACGTTCTTCAGGTGGACCTCGCGCGGATCGGGGGCGAGAACGGTCGCGAGGGCGAGCAGGAGGAGGAGGATCATCGGGTCTCCAGGTCGGCTTCGAGGACCGCGCGCCACGCCGGGGGAATCGGCGTCGAGGCGCGGGTCGCGTAGTCGTACTGGACCTGCGTCGAGGTCCCCTCGACCACGAGCCGGCCGTCGCTTCGCGCCCGCCCCTCGTAGGCCAGGTCCCAGCTGCTCCGTCCGAGCCGGACGGGAGCGCAGCGCATGTCGATCATCTCGAGCATGAAGACCGGGGAGCGGAAGTGGGCCGTGGTCGACGCGAGGATGAAATCCACCTGGTCGAGCGTGGTCAGCCCGCGGCGGTCGCAGACGTACGCGGTCCGCACCTCCTCGAACCAGTTGACGTAGACGGCGTTGTTGACGTGTCCGAGGGCGTCGGTGTCGCGGAGGGTCGCCTGGATGGCGAGCGTGTACGCCCCCTTCACGATCCCTTCCCCATCCCCTCCCCCTTCCCCTTCTCCTTCAGCTCCGCGACGATGGCGCCGATCCGCTCCCGGGTCCCCGGGGAGAACCAGCAGTCCAGCCACTCCGGGAGGAGGAGCCGGTTGCTCCCGCGGATGCGCTCGACCACCGGGGAGCGCATATAGCGCTTGGTCACGGCGA
>DASRJG010000017.1:0-10335 GCA_035649595.1 Candidatus Polarisedimenticolaceae bacterium | reverse complement strand
TCTCCTCCCGCGCCGGTAGGTTCGGGAGATCCAAGACGGTCTCGGCGACCACGACCGCCCCGCCTCGGAGCAAGGGGAGGAAGATCTCCAGGACCGAAGGATCGAAGCAGAGCGAAGTCGAGGCGAGCACGCCCCGCAGGTCGTCGTCGTCGTAGGCCGCGGCGGCCCAGCGGAGCATGGCGACGACGCCCCGGTGGCGCAGCGAAGCCCCCTTGGGACGACCCGTGGAGCCGGACGTGTACAGGACGTAGGCGAGCTGCTCGGGGTCGACCGCGATCCCGAGATCGTCCGGCTCCCACCCGTCGATCGTCGCCGCGTCGGTGTCCATCCGGACCAGCTCCGCGCGGCTCGCCGGGAGCACGTCGACGAGCCGATCGTGCGTCACGACGACCGGCATCTCCGAATCCTCGACGGTGAACTCCAGCCGCTCCTTCGGGTAGGTGGGGTCGAGAGGCACGTAGGCGCCACCGGCCTTGAGGATCCCGAGCATCGCCACGACGATGTCGAGATTCCTGTCCAAGCAGACGCCGACGAGGACGTCCGGTCCCACGCCGCGCTCGCGCAGGTGGCGCGCGAGCCGGTTGGCGCGCGCGTTCAGCTCCGCATAGGTGAGCCTCGCTCGACCATGCACGGCGGCGAGCGCGTCGGGCGCCCGCGCGACACGCGCTTCGAACAACCTATGGATCGTGCCGTCCGGCGCCATCCGGGCCGACGAGCCGCTCCACACGCCCGTGACGAGGCGATTCTCCGTGTCCGACAGAAGGCACAGCGTGTCGTGGGGCGTCCCCGGTCGCGCGGCCATGGCCGCCAGTACCGTCGCGTACCGCCGCCCGATCTCCTCGACCTGGTCGCGATCCAATTCGGAGATGCGGTAGTCGAGCGCGAGGCTCACGCGGGCCGACTCGTGATCCTGGTTGAACTGCGTGGTCAGGGCGAGGTAGGTCTGCTCCGAGCCCGCATAGTCGAGGACCTCGAGCCCTTCGATTCCGGACAGCCGGCCGTAGACATGGAAGTTCGTGTAGTTGAAACACGAGTCGAAGAGCGGCTGCGGACCGTGGAGCCGCTGCAGCTCGGCGAGCGGAAAGCGGCGGTGGGGGAGGGAGTCGACCTCCGCTTGGAAGGTCCGGCGGACCAGATCGCGCCAGCTTTCCCGCCGGAGATCCAGACGGAGCGGGATCGTGTTGAGGAACAAGCCGAGAACCTGCTCCCCATCCTCCACCTCCGGGCGTCCGTTCTGGATCAGCCCGGTGATCACCTCCCGACGGCCCGTGATCGATCCGATCACCTTCAGATGGGCCGCGAGCAAGACGTCCTTGATCGGGACCCCCTCGCTTCGGGCGATCGCGAGGAGCCCGTTCGAGACCTCGTCCGGAATCGGCACCTCGACTCGGCCGACCGGTGACGCGTCCTCCGCGCGGGCGTGACGGTTCCCCCGCGACGGGAGCGTTCCCGCCGCGACGCCCTCGAGCTGCCCGTCCCAGTAGCGCCGGGACGCCTCCGAGAGGAGCGACTCCCGCTCGAGCGTCACGAAGTCCTTGTAACCGGCTCGGAGGGGAGGACGGTCCGGAAGGTCGTCCCCCGCCGACAGACGGAAGTACGTCTCGAACACCTCGGTCAAGAGGGAAGCCACGCTCCAACCGTCGAAGAACGGCTCGCTGACCGTGAACTGGAACGCGTCCTCGGCCCGTCGATGGACGTGAAACCGGACGAGAGGACAGCTCGTCCATGCGAACCGGTGCCGCAGCTCGCCGTCGAGCCACGCGGCCACGAAGCGATCCTGATCGTCGCGGGCGAGGTGGCGGAGATCCTCGACGACGAGCGGGATGCGGACGTCGCGGTGAACGAGCTGCATCGGCTCGCTGAAGCTCGTGAAGTCGAAGGACGTTCGGAGCATGGCGTGACGCAGGACGGCCCGATCGACCGCACGCTGGAGCGACGCGACGTCCAGGGCCGCCTTCAGGTGGACGCTCGTGACGTAGATGACGTAGTCGTCGCTGGACTCGCTGTGATAGACGAACCCCTCCTGCAGGCGGGAGAGAGGATAGGCATCCTCGACCCCCTCGGGGAGCCGCCGCAGCTCGTCGGGCCGCCCGACGGTGGCGGGTCCGCCTCGCGTGCCCGCTTCGAGCCCAGGCTCCTGGATGGTCAGGTGCCGGGCCAGGGCGGCGATCGTCTGGTGCTCGAACACCGCGGGGACCGACAGGCTCAGACCGTGCTCCCGGGCTTTCGCCACCACCTGAATGCTCCGGATGGAGTCCCCACCGAGCGTGAAGAAGTTGTCGTGAACTCCGGGGCGCTCGATCTGAAGGACCTCGGACCAGACCCGCGCGAGGATCTTCTCGGTCGCCGTCGAGGGCTCCGCGTACGCTCGCTCGAGGTCGGGCCTTGCTCGGTCCGGAACCGGCAGCCGGTTGCGATCGACCTTGCCGTGCGCGCTCAGCGGCAGCGCATCCAGGGCGACGATCGTGGCCGGCACCATGTAGGCGGGAAGCTTCCGTTCCAAGTGCCGGTGCAGCTCCTCGAGGGTCGGGGCCGATCCCGTCCGAGGCACGACGTAGGCCACGAGCCGTCGGTCTCCGCTCACCGGCTCGATCGCGGTCACGCAGCTTTCCCCGACGAGGGGGTGGCTGTCGAGCGCGGCCTCGATCTCGCCCGGCTCGACCCGGAAACCGCGGATCTTCAACTGGTGGTCGATGCGGCCCAAGTACTCGAGGTCCCCGTTCGCCAGGCGCCGGGCGAGGTCCCCCGACCGGTAGAGCCGCCGTCCCGGTCGGGCGCCCAACCGGTCGGGAACGAATCGCTCCGCGGTCTTCTCGGGGCTGCCGAGGTAGCCACGGGCGAGGCCGTCTCCTCCCACGCACAGCTCGCCGGGAACGCCGAGGGGCGACACCTCGAGGTTCTCGTCCAGGACGTACACCTCGAGGTCAGAAATGGGAACTCCGACGACGCTTCCCGAGCCGCGATCGAGGTCCGCCGCGACGATCGGACGGTAGGTGACGTGGATCGTCGTCTCGGTGATTCCGTACATGTTGACGAGGACCGGACGCTGGTCGCCGTGGCGCGCGAACCACGGCCGCAAGCTCTGGAGCTCCAGCGCTTCGCCGCCGAAGATCACCCAGCGCAGCGAGTGGAAGCCGTCGTCCGGCGAGGCTTCGTCGACTCGAAGGAGCTGCCGGAAGAACGACGGAGTCTGATTCAACACGGTCACGCGCTCGCGGCGGCACAGCGTGGCGAAAGCCTCGGGATCGCGGCTCGTCTCGCCCGGCACCACCACGAGACGTCCTCCGTGAAGGAGAGCGCCCCAGAGCTCCCACACCGAGAAGTCGAACGCATAGCTGTGAAAGAGCGTCCAGACGTCGCTCTCGTCGAAGTGGAACCACGATCGCGTCGCCTCGAAGATCCTGACGACGTTGCCGTGACTGACGGGCACCCCCTTCGGCCGACCCGTGGACCCGGACGTGTAGATGACGTAGGCGGTGGCCTCGGCGGGAACGGCGATGCGAGCGCCGGCCATGGTCGCTTCCGGATCGCCGTCGTCGATCACGACCGGTCTTCGCCCGTCTTCGGGGAGGCGATCGAGCAGATGACGCTGGGTGACGAGCACCCGCGCCCCCGAGTCCTCGAGGATCAACGACCGACGCTCCTCCGGGTAGCTCAGATCGAGCGGCACGTACGCGCCGCCGGCCTTCAGGATTCCCAGAATCCCGACGATCATGTCCAGGGAGCGTTCGGTGTAGAGGGCGACGAGCACCTCGGGGCCGACGCCGGCTGCGCGGAGGCGATGCGCGAGCCGGCTCGCTCTCCGGTCGAGCTCGCCGTACGTCAGGGAGTCGTCTCCGCAGACCGCCGCCACTCGGGAGGGGCGGAGGGCGGCGACCCGCTCGAACAGGGTGTGCAGGCAGGCGTCGTGGGGGAACTCGGCAGGCCGCGAGTTGGACGCGGCCATCAGGAAGCAACGCTCCTCCTCGGGCACGAGCGGGAGCGCGCCGATCCGCGCGTCCGGATTCTCGACGACTGCCTCGAGCAGCGCGCGCAGCCGCGCGAGCATCCGCTCCGCGGTCGCGGCGTCGAACAGGTCGGTGCTGTACTCGAGGGAGGCGTGCCATCCCTCCTCGCCCTCGGCGAGGCACAGCGTGAGATCGAACTTCGAGGTCCCCGAATCCATCTCGAGCGGGGCGACCTCGAGACCCGACAGCGCAAGCTCGGGCATCGGCGCGTTCTGGAGAACGAACGCGACCTGGAACAGCGGAGTGCGGCTGCGGTCGCGCTCCGGTTGAATCTCGTCCACCAGCTGCTCGAACGGAAGGTCCTGGTGGGCGTAGGCGTCGAGGGTCGTCCGGCGCGTTCGCGCGAGGAGCTCCCGGAAACGCGGGTTGCCGGAAAGATCGGTTCGCAGCACGATCGTGTTCGCGAAGAAACCGATCAGGCCTTCCAGCTCCGTCCTGCCGCGGTTGGCGATCGGAGAGCCCACGACGATGTCGTCCTGCCCCGAATGACGAGCCAGCAACACGTTGAAGGCCGCCAGGAAGGTCATGAAGGGTGTGACACCTTCTCGACGACCGAGCGCGACGATCCGGTCGCCGAGCGACCGGGGGAATACGGTCGAGCGGTACGCGCCGGCGTGCGTCTGGAACGCAGGGCGCGGCCGATCGGTGGGGAGCTGCAAGATGGGCGGAGATCCGGACAAGCGGGCACGCCAATACCCGAGGAGATCCTCCAGGCGCTCTCCGGAGAGCGCCCGGCGCTGCCACGACGCGAAATCGGAATACTGGACGGGAAGCTCGGCCAGGGGTGAGGGCCGCCCCTCTGTGAAGGCCTCGTAGAGGGCGCCGATCTCGCGGACGAAGACACCCATCGACCAACCGTCCGAGATCGCATGGTGCATCGTCACGAGAAGGACGTGCTCGTCCCCCGCAGTCCGCGCGAGCACGACCCGGAAGAGCGGCCCCTCCGCGAGATCGAACGGTCGGCGGGCCTCGTCTCGGGCGAGCGCCGAGAGGGTGGCCTCCCGCTCCACCGCCGGGATCCCCCGCAGGTCGACTCGCCTGCACGGTAGCGGAAGGTCGGGGCCGATCCTCTGGAACGGACGTCCGCCTTCGGCACCGAAGGTCGTGCGGAGAATCGCGTGGCGTCGCACCACCTCGGCAAGGCATCGATCGAGCGTGGCCTCGTTCAGTCGCCCGCGAAGCCGCACGGCGGCGGGAATGTTGTAGGCCGGGCTGCCGGGCTCGAGCTGATCCAGGAACCAGAGTCGCTGCTGCGCGAACGACAGCGGAACCTCCCCGTCGTCCGTGCGAGGCTGGATCGGATCGTCCCGTTGGAGGGCGTCGCCCATCTCCTCACGAAGCAGGCGATCGAGCAATTCCCGTCGCCGCTCGGCCAGGTCCGTCGCTCGCGCGGCTCGGTCGCGTATCTCGGTCACACCAGATCCCTCTCGCGCTGGCACTCCTCCAGACGACGATGGACCTCGTCCGCCGGCATCGCTTCCACCTCTTTCCGGAGTCGCGCGATCCTGTCAGCGGCGCCCGGGAAGCGCTCGCCCGAGATCAGGGCACGGGCGAGGCCGGCGACCGTCGGAGTCTCGAACATCGTCCGGAGCGGAAGCTCCGTACGGAAAGCGTCGCGGATCCTGTGAAGCACCTGCGTGGCGAGGAGCGAGTGTCCTCCCAGGTCGAAGAAGTCGTCGTGCACTCCCACGCGGTCGAGCTCCAGGACCTCACGCCAGATCCCCGCGAGGACCTCCTCCACGGGGCTCGCGGGCTCGACGAATCCCTCTCGCTCGGCGGAATCGTCCCGCTCCGGCTCGGGCAAGGCCTCGCGGTCGAGTTTCCCGTTGCGAGTGACGGGCCAAGCCTCGAGCCAGACGAAGGCCGCGGGAATCATGTAATCGGGAAGCCGATCGGCGAGGAACTCCCGCAGCATCGATGAGGTCGGCCTTTCCCGCGACGCTCCGATCAGGTACGCGACGAGACGCTTGTCGCCGCGCCCTCCTTGGCGCGAGAGCACGACCGCCTCGCGTAACGCAGGATGATCCCGGAGGACCGACTCGATCTCTCCCGGCTCCACCCGGAAGCCACGGATCTTGATCTGCAGATCCGATCGTCCGAGATACTCGATCTCACCGTTCGTAAGACGGCGCGCGAGATCGCCGGACCGGTAGAGACGCTCTCCAGGCCGCGCGGCGAAGGGATCGGGGACGAATCGCTCGGCGGTGAGATCCGGACGATGGAGGTAGCCTCGCGCGAGGCCGGGGCCGCCCACGAAGATCTCGCCCGTGACACCGACGGGGACGAGCTGAAGATGCGAGTCCAGAAGGTGAAGCCGCAGGTCGGGGATCGGCACGCCGACGACGCTCCCCACGCCGGGCTCCAGATCCCGGAGCGTCATGCGCCGGTAGGACGCGTGGATCGTCGTCTCCGTGATCCCGTACATGTTGATGAGCGTAGGCCGCTCGTCGCCGTACCGCTCGAGCCATGGCCGCAGGCTCGCCGGCGAGAGCGCCTCCCCCCCGAAGATCACCCATCGAAGCGCTTCCAGCCGACGCGGAGGCGAGGGCCGAAGCTCCAGCTCGGCGAGTCCGCGGAAGCTCGAGGGCGTTTGACAGAGAACGGTCACGCCTTCGCGCTCGAGGAGACCGCGGAACGCCTCCGGGTCGCGCCGCGCGTCCTCGGGGACGAGGACCAAGCGCCCGCCGTGGAGGAGCGCGCCCCACATCTCCCACACGGACACGTCGAACGAGAAGCTGTGGAAGAGGCTCCAGGTATCGGCGGAACCGAACCGGAACCAGGGGGCCGTCGCTTCGAAGATGCGCGCGACGCTGGCGTGAGACACCTCGACCCCTTTCGGACGCCCGGTCGAGCCCGAGGTGTAGATGACGTACGCCGCGGACTCGGGGAAGACCCGGACCTGGGCGGCCGGGGCGTCGTCCATGGATGCGTCGGAGTCGACGCGCACGATCGGGACGGGATGCGGCGGAAGGCGATCTTCGATGGAACGGCGCGTCACGACGACCGCGGCGCCGCTGTCCTCGAGCATGAATGCCAGACGCTCGTGACGGTAGTCCGGGTCCAGCGGCACGTACGCCCCGCCGGCCTTGAGGGTCCCCAAGATCGCGACCAGCATTTCGATCGAGCGGTCGAGGAAGAGCGCCACCTTGGATTCGAGTCCTACTCCCGCGGCGCGAAGGCGTCGCGCGAGAGCCGTGGAGCGCCGGTCGAGCTCGCGGTAGGTGAGGGTCACCTCTCCCAGGCTGACCGCGATCGCCTCCGGCGTCCGAGCGACCTGGTCCTCGAAGAGCTCGTGAAGACAGGTCGTCCCGTGGGCGCTCGGGCGCGGGTCGTTCCATTCAGCGAGCAGGAGCCGATGCTCAGGCTCGCTGAGAAGCGACAGCTGCGACGCTCTGCATTCGGGATCGGCGAACGCTCCTTCGAGAAGGCTTCGGAAGTGGGCGGTCATCCGCTCGATGGTCGCGGCTTCGAACAGGTCCGTGTCGAAGTCCAACGTTCCGGAAAACCCCTCGGCGGTCCGCGTCAGGCTCATGGAGAGATCGAACTGCGCGGTGTCGACCGGCACCTCGTGGGGCTGCAGCGCGAGCCCGGGCAACTCGAGCTCCGGCATCGGCGCGTTCTGGACGTCGAACAGGACCTGGAAGATCGGCGTCGTGCTGAGATTCCTGTGAGGCTGGAGCTCCTCCACCAGCTTCTCGAATGGAATGTCCTGGTGCGCATACGCCTCCAGCGCCGTCTCTCGGACCCGTCGCACGACCTCGCGAAAACTCGGATCCCCCGACAGGTCGGTCCGCAAGACCAGCGTGTTGACGAAGAATCCGATCAGCCCCTCGATCTCCGCTCGGTGACGACCCGCGATCGGCGTCCCCACCACGACGTCGGTTCGTCCGGTGTACCGGTGGAGGAGAACGTCGAAGGCCGCGAGAAGGACCATGAAGGGCGTCGCGCCCTCCCGGCGTGCGAGCTCTTCGAGGCTCGAGGCGAGTGGCTCGGGGAGCTCGAAGGACCGCCGAGCGCCGCGGAGCGAGCGAACGGCGGGACGGGGCCTGTCGGAGGGAAGCTCCAGCAGCGCCGGCGCTCCTTCCAGCCTGTCCTTCCAGTACTCGAGCTGGCTCGCGAGCGTCGTCCCTTCCAGCCACCATCGCTGCCACGCCGCGAAGTCCGCGTACTGCACAGGCAGATCCGGAAGCGGAGATGGCTCCCCCCGCACGTACGCCCCGTACAGCGCCGTCACCTCCCCCACCAACACCCCGAGCGACCAACCGTCCGCCACGATGTGGTGCAGCACCACCACCAAGACCTGATCCCTCTCGCTCAAACGAATCAGCCGCGCGCGCATCAACGGTCCACGCGCCAGGTCGAACGGGCGGCTCCCCTCCTCCCTCACCCGGCGTTCGACCGCCTCCGCGCGCTCCTCCTCCCCCATCCCTCGCACGTCCTCGATCTCCAGGTGAAAGGGACCCGCCTCCTCGATCACCTGGGTCGGCTTCCCTTCCACCACCGCAAACCGCGTCCGTAACGCCTCGTGACGCCGCATCACCTCCCCAAACGCACGCTCCAGAGCCTCCGCCTCCACCTCACCCTCGAGACGCACCGCCATCGGCACGTTGTACGACGCGCTCCCCGGCTCCAACTGGTCCAAGAACCACAACCGCTCCTGAGCAAACGACAACGGCACCGGACCGGACCGCGCGACGGGTCGAAGGGGAGGGGTTTCCGCGGCCGCACCGGCGCAGAGCGCTGCCTCGAGCTCTTCGGCGAGCCTCGCGATCGTCGGCTTCTCGAACATCCGCCGGAGCGGGAGCTCCACCCCGAAGACATCCCGGATTCGGGAGACGACCTGGGTCGCGAGCAGCGAGTGCCCGCCCAGCTCGAAGAAGTTCTCGTGAATCCCGACCTGCCGGAGGCCGAGCAGGCGGCGCCAGATTCCGGCGAGCTCCTGTTCCACCGGAGATCGGGGACGAGAACGGCTCTCGAGTGTAGTGGCGTGGCGCTTCGGGTCGGGAAGGGCGCGACGGTCGAGCTTGCCGGAAGGCGTCAGCGGAAGCTCCTCGAGCGCGACGATCTCGGAGGGGACCATGGGGTCGGGTAGCCTCTCCCGCAGGAACTCCCTCACGCGACGCACGTCGACCGCGCCCGGAGAGAGCGGGACGACGTAGGCCGCTAGCGACAGGCTTCCCACTCCTCGCGCGACGACCGCCGCTTCCCGCACACCCGGACACTGCAGGAGCTCCGCCTCCACCTCCGCGGGCTCGATCCGGACGCCCCGGATCTTGACCTGGGAATCGCGCCGGCCCATGAACTCCAAGGTCCCGTCGCTTCGCCAGCGCACGACGTCGCCGGTCGCGTACATCCGGGCGCCGGGCCGGATCGAATACGGGTCGGGGAGAAACGAGGCCGCTGTCAGCTCCGGCTTGCCGAGATACCCTCTCGCGACGATCCCCCCCAGGAACAGCTCCCCTCGCGCCCCGCGGGGAACGAGCCGGAGACCGGGGTCCAGGACGTACACGGTCCGGTCGGGAAGCGCGCGACCGATCGGGACGCTCTCCGACACCGGCCCGGCCTCGTCCTCTCGGCGCCCTACTTCGTGAATCGTCGCGGTGACCACGGCTTCGGTGGGCCCGTACCCGTTGAGCAGCCGTGCGCGCGATGGCCGATTCTTTTCCCAGAGGATGGCGCTTTCGGGTGCCATCGACTCCCCGCCCACGATGACGAGGCGGAGCCTTTCCGGGAACGACTCCCGCTCGTGGACGAGGAGGTGCCAGAAGGCCGTCGGAATGTTCAGGACGGTGATGTCGAGGTCCCGGACCCGCCGCATGAACTCGGTGGTGCTCCAATGAGCCGTCCCTCTCGGGAGAAGCGTCGCGCCCGCGGCGAGGGTCGGGAAGATCTGCTCCACCGAGACGTCGAAGCTCAGCGAGCCGAATTGCAGCACGCGATCGGAGGGGCCCAGCTCGTAAGCGTCGACGATTCCGGCCGTGTGCCGCACGCACGCCTCGTGCTCCACCATGACCCCCTTGGATCTCCCGGTGGAGCCCGACGTATAGATGACGTACGCGAGGTTCGAGGACTCGGCCGTGCGCCCGAGCGAGTCGCCGGACCGATCGCGGATCGCCCCCGCCTCGAGGTCCAGCTCCACGGTGCGAGGGTCTCGGTTCGGGAAGGACGCGCCGAGCCGCTTCGAGGCCAGGAGTACGGAGGCTTTGGAGTCGTCGAGCATGAAGGCGAGGCGCTCTTGGGGGTAGCTGGGGTCGAGCGGCACGTAGGCGCCGCCGGCCTTGAGAATCCCGAGCAGCCCCACCACCATCTCGATCGAGCGCTCCGCGAG
>DASRJG010000016.1:0-8802 GCA_035649595.1 Candidatus Polarisedimenticolaceae bacterium | reverse complement strand
ACATCGACTGGATCGTGCTGAAGGCGATCGCGCGGGAGCGCGACGATCGCTACGCCTCGGCCCACGACCTCGCGTCGGACGTCCGGCGCTTCCTGGACGACGAGCCGGTGGAGGCGAGGCCGGCGTCGCGACTGTACCGATTCAGGAAGTTCGCCGCGCGCCACCGGGCCGGCGTCGCGGCCGCTGCGGCGGCGATCCCGCTCCTCCTCGGGTTCGGGACCGTGATGGCGTTTCAGGCTCACCGGCTCGCCCGGGAGCGCGACCGCGCCGAAGAGATCTCGGAGTTCCTCGTCGGGTTCACCGCGCTGTCGCGCGACGTCACCTCCCGCGGCGACCGGCGCAGCCTGTCCGACGTCCCGTGGAACGGCCTCGACAAGGTGCGGCGCACGCTCGGGGATCGCCCGGTGCTCGCGGCGCGACTGGAGCACGCCGTCGGGGAGTCGCTCCGCGTGACCGGCGACGCAACCGGCGCCCTTCCGGTCTTGGAGGGAGCGCGCTCCAGGCTCGCGGCGCTTCTGGGGGCCGACGATCGGCGAACGCTCGTCGCCAGGCACGACCTCGCCCGCGCGCTGCGCGACCTTGCGCGCTATCCGGAGGCCGAGCGGGAGCTGCGCTCCGTGCTCGCCGCGCGAACGCGAGTGCTCGGGCGCGCGCACCCGGACACGCTGCGGACCATCGTCGAGCTCGGCATGGTGAAGAAGCTCGTGCGCGCCTTTCCGGAAGCGGCGGAGCTGCTGTCGGAGGGGCGCTCAGGGCTCGTCGCTGCGCTCGGCCCCGGCGATCCGGAGGTCGCGTTCGCCACGAGCCTCTTGGGCTCGGTGGAGCTGGACCTCGACCGCCTCGACGAGGCGGAAGCGCACGTCCGCGAGGCGATCGCGCGTTTGGACGAGCGCGCCCCGGAGAGGCCGGTCGCCGTCTACAACCTCGGATGCATCCTGGCCAAGCGGGGGCGGCGGCCGGAAGCGATCGCCAGCATCCGGGACGCGATCGACGACGGATTCGTCATCAGTTTCTTTGCGGATCCCAACCTCGGGGCGCTCCGGCACGATCGTGAGTTCGAGGCTCTGGCGAAGTCGGCCCTCGTTTTCGGGAGGGAGACGCAGGAGGAGATGGTGAGCGAGGCGTCGTTCGAGATCCGTCGAGGGCGGCTCGACAGAGCGGAGGCGATCTACCGCTACGCGATCGCCGTGCTCCGAACCCCCTACAACGGCTTCGTTTTCCGTCTCGGCGACCTCCTCGTTCTCGAGGGACGCTACGCGGAAGCGCTCCCAATCGTCCGCGCGGCCCTCGAGGCGACGCGGCACGTTCCGGGGGTCCGATCCTCGGAGATCGGCATACGGTTGGTCGACGTCGCGCAGGTCGAGCTGGGTTGCGGCGATCGTGCCGCCGCCCTCGCGACCCTCGCCGAGGCGTCGCGGATCTTCGAGTCCGACACCGGCTACGGCGCTCCTCAGTGGGTGCACTACGCGCGCGCGTGCCGTCAGGCGATCGCCGGAGACCTCGAGAGCGCGTTGCGGTCCCTGCAGGCGAGCGTCGAGGCGGGGTTCAGGGGGGCGGAGCGTCTTCGCGGAGATCTGGCGCTCCGGCCGCTCCACGGCCGGCCGGAGTTCGGCCGGATGCTCGATCTCCTGAGCTGGCGCTACGGGTTCTCGGCGCCGGAGATCGCTCGATCGCGCGATGGGGTACGATCGTCGGCGCACGATTGAGGTCCCATGACCACGTCCCGGATCCTCTCGAGATCGATCCGCGAGGTGTTCGCGCCCTACCCGCACGCTCTCCTTGGTAGGGATCGCGGCATCCATCGCCTGCGCGTGGGCGTCCGCCGGCTGCGGGTCGCGCTCCGGCTGCTCGCCGGCCATCCTCGCGGCAGGCGCAGGCGACGGGCCGATCGTCGCCTCAAGGCGATCGCGGACGCAGTCGCCGTCAGCCGCGATCTCGACGTCGGCGTCGAGCTGCTCGAGCGCTACCCGCCGCTGCACGAGCCGGGGAGCCCCGCGTGGACGGCGCTCCGCCAGACGCTCCTCGCCGCGAGGGCACGTTCGCGCCGGAAGTCCCGCGACCGGCTGCTCGATCTCGACCTCGTCGTGCTGCGCGCCGACCTGCGCGCGATCGGCGGCCACGCCCCGCCCGATCCCGCGCGGCTGCGGGAGCGATTCCTCGCCCGGGTGGACGACGAAGGCCTGCGCGTGCTCGAGAGACTCCACCGCGCGGGGCGCCGGTTCAATCCCGAGGCGCTCCACGAGGTGCGGCGCGGCGTTCGAAGGCTCCGCTATCTGGCGGAGCTGGACGACCTGATGCGCGACCGCCGAAGCGAGATCCCGCAAGGGCTGAGGGCTCTTCAGGGCCGGATCGGCGAGATCTACGACCGTCATGTGCTCGCGACCTGGCTCGAGTCCCGCGGGAAGCCGTCCGCCCGGCCGGACCGGGTCGCCCGCGCGCGGGCGGCCCGCTCGATCCGCGCCCGGGTGCTGGCCGACGCACGGCGTCTCCATCGCGAGCTGCTCGACTCCGACCCGGCCGGCGTCGTGCGGGACGCGCTCGCCGCGCTTCACCCCGCCGAGCCGCCGGCCGCGGACGGGAACCTGCTGGAGTTCCCCGGCGTCTCCTAGCGCCCCGGAAAGCCGACCTTCACCGCCGACGCGCGCCCGAGCGTGGCATGAACCGCATGCCCCGCGCCTCCCCCGGAGTCGATGTTCTCGTAGACGACGATCGCCGCGTCGCACGCCGGGCTCCGCCAGAGGGTCTGCCGCTGGCGGAGGACGTCGTGACCGTCGTCGAACACCGCGCCGGTGGCGTCGGCGGCCGGCGCGCCGAAGCGCGCGCGCATCTCGGCGCGCAGCGGCTCCGCGTCCTTCGCCTCGTAGACCACGTCCCATTTCACCAGCCGGTTCATCGCGTCCAGCACGAGGACGCCGTGGAGCTTGCCGGGCTCGGAAGCCTGGGCCTGCCCTTCGACGTGGAGCGTGACCGATCGGACGGCGAGCAGCTCGTCGCCGCGCATTCCGAGCCGGTAGCCATCGAGCGTCCAGGACCCGCAGTCGCCTGCGCCCGCCGCCGACGCCGCGGCGAGCACGATCGCGAGCGGAACGAGACCCATCGGTTCGCCTTCTATCACGAAACCCCCGCCGACCCCGCCCGGCGCTCGGCCGAGTTCGAAAATGCAAAGCGGTTCGCGCTACCCGGTGGATCGACGTCGGCGTACATCCGCAGGCGAGGGCCCGGCCGCGCCATGAGACGTCCCCCCACGTTTCTCCTCCTCCTCTTCCTCCTCCTGTGGCTTCCGGTCTCGACGCGCGCAGGGGGCGAGTCTCCGGCTCCGTTCTCGGAGCCGGCGGCCGTGCTCCTCAATCTCTCCGAGCGGGACCTCAACCGGATCGTCGTGGATTCCTTCCGCAAGAACGGCGGACCGGAGTTCCACGGGGAGAAGGCGCGGGTCTCCTCCAGCGTCGCGGATCTTCGCTACCGGGCGAGCCTGACGGACCCGGTGGTGCGGCTCGGAGACGACGGAACCGCGCACCTCTCGCTCTCGATCCTCGACGCCAACGTGCGGATCGGCCGGCTCGAGCGCCGCGTCGGCCCGCGGGAGGCGACGTGCGAGGAGGCCGGGATCGACGTCGATCCGCAGCACCCGCTCGACGTCGGCCTCGCGCTCGACCTCGGGATCGAGAACGGCGGCCTGAAGATCCGGCCGACGAGTGTGGAGATCCCCGAGGCCGAGGAGCGCCTCCAGCTCGTGAAGCCCGCGCGGTGCACGAACGCCCTGCTCCCGCGGTGGTTCCTGTGGTGGGTGGGGAAGCCGTTCCTGCGCCGGTCGCTGGGCGACCTCGACGAGATGGTCCTGAAGCGCGCGCGGAAGAGCGCCGCGCGACTCGAGGCGAAGCAGGGGGACGTGCTCAAGCGCGGCGTCGGCGCCGAGCTCCACCTGGTCCCCGAAGCGATCGACACCAGCGGCGGCTCCCTGCTCGTCGGTCTCTCCGCGTCCGCCGAGGCTCCCGGGGCGGCGCCGCCGCGCGGGGAGCTTCCTGCCAGGTCCTCGCTCCCGCACGACTCGTTCGTCGGGGTCTCGGAGCCGCTCGTGAACGAGGTCGCGCGGCGCGTGCTCGCGCGGAGGCCCGGATCGCGCCGCGTGTCCCCGCCCAACGTCCGGAAGCTGCTCGCGAGCGATGCGGTCTACGCGCTGATCCCCGGCCTGCGCGGGATCGGATCGAAGGAGAACGTCTACTTCGAGGTGTCGTATCCGACCGCCCCGCGGTTCGAGTTCCGCGAGCAGGACCATCAGGCGGTGATCCGCGTCCTGCTGTCGGACGTCGCGATCCAGATCCGGCGCGGCGAAGGAGAGCGATCGAAGGTGCTCGGGACGCTCCGTGTGGACGCCGCCCGGATGGCGGTGACGCCCGTCGCGAGCCTGCTCGGAGGGATCTCGTTCCGGCTCGTGGAGAACCAGTGGCGCGTGTCGTCGAGCGGGCTCCAGTTCAACGACGACCTGGTCGCGGCGACGCTCCAGGAGATCACGTTCGGGAAGATCTTCGCGACGACCTACGAGCCGCTGCTGACCAAGGCGATGCGGCTGGGGGAGACCCAGTTCCTCCCGAGATCGTTCGCCGTGATCGACCGGTACCTCGTCATCGGGCTGGGGGAGCCGCCGCCGCGCGAGCTAGCGCGCTCTGCCTCAGCCGCCAGGCGAACAGATAGCCTTCACGGGTCACGCTGACGAGGTCCAGCTCCCCGTCCCCGTCGATGTCCCCGACCGCCGGCGCGGAGAAGATCCATCCGCCGGTGAACTTCGGGAACCCCTCCGCCTCGCCCCCTTCCTTCTTGAAGGCGTGGAGCAGGTAGCCGCCGCTCCCGAGGAGGATCTCGCGGCGGCCGTCGCCGTCCACGTCGGCGGCGATCGGGGCGCCGAGGATCGTCAGGTCCTCCATGCGTCGCGGGAAGGTCGGGATCATCGGAACCGGCGCCGCACCTTCGGACGCGCCGCGAATCTCCCAGCCTCCGAGCACGGGGGGGACGTCGAGCGGAATGCCCGGGTTGGAGCGGAGCGTGAGCATCCGCAGCGGCAGGAGCGGGGCGTACAGCTCCATCGCTCCGTCGAGGTCCGCGTCCGCGACCAGCGGTGAGCCGGGGCTCGCCAGGAAGCTGATCCCCTGGAAGTCCGACGACGCGCCCGGCTCGAGGGAGTACCGCGCGAGCACCGCGGGGGGCGCCCCCGGCCGATGGTTCAACAGGAGCAGGGTGGAGCCGGTGACCCCGTAGAGCACGACCTCCATGTCCCCGTCGCCGTCCGCGTCCACGAGCGCGGGGGTCATCTGCACGCCGTTCGCGAGCGTCGGGAGGAGATCGGGCCGAAGGAGCGGGACCTCGAACGGGTTCCACCCCGCGACGAGCGGCCCGCCGGCGTGGGCGTTTCCGGTCGCGTGGATCGCGTAGGCCGCCGCGAGTCCCTGGTCGTCTCCGTTCGCGCCGACCAGGATCTCGGGGCGCCCGTCCCCGTCGATGTCTCCGACCGCCGGCGTGGAGACGAGCTTCGCGCGGCGTCCGCTCCTGGGATCGTGGACGATCACCGGGAACCCGGCGAGCGGTCTCCCGTCGCCGCGCCAGGCGTAGATGCAACCGTCGAGGGCGCTCACCACGATCTCGAGCCCGGGCTTTCCGTCGAGATCGACGAGAACGGGCTTCGAGAGGATCCCCGTCTCGAGGCTCGGCGACGGGGCGCCCGGACGCACCGCGACCGGGAACCCGCGCAGCCGCTCCCCCTTCGCGTTGAACGCGTAGACCTTCCCCTCGCGGGTGGCGGCGACGATCGCGCGCTCCCCCCTGCCGAGCAAGTCGCCGATCGCGGGCTCGCGCACGAGGGTCTCCCGCGGAGCGTCGCCACGCCCCTCGGCCCCGGTCGGACCGAGCGCGGGGCCGGAATCGACGAGCAGGCGCTGCTCGCGGACCCCGCCCCGCTCCCACGTGAAGATGCGGATCGCCCCGTCGGCGGTCGCGAGCACGATCTCGTCCCGGCCGTCACCGTCGAGGTCGGCGAGAACGGGGGAGGCCTCCCCCGAGGCGCCCAGGTATCGCGGGAACGAGTCCTTCCAGTCGGGATCGTGCAGCACGAAGAAGCTCCGGCGCGACTCGCCGACCAGGCCGCGGTCGTCGGTGACCCGCAGCCGCACGGTCACCGAATAGCGATCGCGCTCCTCGCGCCGCGAAGGGGGCGGGCCGGACGGCTTCGGAAGCTTCGCGAAGTCGAGCGTTCCGAGCACCCCCTCCTGTGCGCCGCTGACCTTGCCTTCGGCGACGAGCGTGAACTCGGACTCCTTCGGCTGGACGCCGAGCGCGTACTCGAGCTTGAACGTCGCGTTCCCGGCGCGGGGGACCCGGATCGACCCGGTCACGGTCGCGCGAGGGGTGAGGACGGGCGAGACGATGTCGAACCAGTCCGGCGCGGTCAGGTCCGCGCTCGGGGGGATGCGCCCCTCTTCGGCCGCGACGACCGCCCGGAGCGCGTTGACGCGGCCGTACCCGTAGATCTCGTCGAACCCGGGGAGCGCGCGATAGCGAAGCGCGCCCCAGTCGGGCGTGGTGTTGTCGAGGTCGTCCGCCGTCGCGCGGAGGATCTGGTAGGTCTCCTCGGTGGCGAGCGGGCCCGTTCCCGCGTCGCGCGCCGCGGAGGCGACCAGCCCCGCCAGTCCCGCCAGGCGCGCGGTCGAGCCCGACGAGCAGCTCGTGGCGGGGACCGTGACGGAGACGCGGGCGCCGAAGTTGGTGCAGGGGCTGATCCCCCAGAACGTGGTCGCCTTGCGGTAGTCGGAGGCGTGGTTGAACCGGATGGAGTTCACGTAGAACGCGTGCCCGTACAGGCTGGGGTAGTTGTGGTGGTACGAGAACTCGTCGGCGGCGGAGGCGATGATGGGGACCCCTCGGGCGTAGGCGAAGTCCACCGCCCGGCGCGCGGCCGGGGTGTTGTTGTAGCTCCCGAGCGCGGAGCCGATCACCGACGCTCCGGCGTTCACGGCGAAGACGACGCCGCGCGCGAAGCGGTTCGCGTCCACGACGAAGCTGTCCCCCACGCGAACGGGGAGCACGCGGCAGCGCGGGCAGACCCCGGCGTCGCCGAGGGCGTTGTTCGTCTGCGCGGCGGCCGTGGCCGCGATCCCGGTCCCGTGGCGGAACCGGGGGTCGTCGCCGGGATCGTTGTCCGACCCCTTCGCGCCGCAGTGGGTCCCCTCGAAGAAGTCGTACCCGCAGATATCGTCGACGTATCCGTTCCCGTCGTCGTCCTTGCAGTCCGAGAAGGCGAGGATCAGGTCGCCGGGGTCCAGGAGGCCGTTGCCGTTGCGGTCGCCGACGCGAGAGTCTGCCGCGTAGTCGTCGACGTTGAAGACGCCGTCGCCGTTCCGGTCGTAGACGAGCGAGCCCGCGGGTAGCGGAAGCTCGCGCGCGTTCAGGTACAGCTTGGACGTCAGGTCGCGGAAGTCCCACAGGATCCCGCTGTCGAGGACGGCGATCACGACGTCGTCGCGGCCGAGCTCGTGCTGCCAGGCGCTGTCGAGCGAGATCCCCGTCGAGCCGAGGGCGAATTCGCTCGGGTGCATCTTCTTCCCGTCGACCTCCTCGGGGATTCGGCTCAGGTAGTCCCAGTGGCCGGCGTAGGACGGATCGTCGGGCGGGCAGAGCTTCGGGTCGGTGCCCACGGCCCCGGGCCAGCAACCGGCACGGGCACCCCCCGCGAGCAGGCAGGCGATCCCCGCCGAGACCGAAAGGCGCCGCAGCACGGGACGATGCGCCTAGCGTCGCACCCAGGTCACCTGGAACGGCCGCGATACCTGGGTCACCAGGTCGTCCACCAGCTCGCCGTACGCGTCGTCCGGATCGCGCGCGTCGAAGGCGAACTGCCTCCCGCCCCACATGCTCACGTTGCCGACGGTGTGCGTCGCGGTCCCCGAGCGGTTCCAGAGCGCGGCGCCCGAATCGACCTCGAAGAGCTGGACCTCGAGCGTGGCGTCCACTTGGGCGGTCACCGAGCCGGACCGGAACAGCGCGTCCACGCTGACGTTCGGCTTGACGTTCGAGACGACGAGATCGCCGGTGACGATCGTCTTCACGCCGTTTTTCTTCCCCAGCGCGATCATCGCGTCGGCGTCCAGCCGGTCGCGGCCGATCGAGCGCAACGCCTCCTCGCGCGATCCGAGATCGAGGATCCGGACCAGCCCCTGGTCGCGGCGCGCGGCCTCCGTGAAGCGCCGGGTGGCCATCGGCCCGAGCTGTCCCTTCGAGGACGAGTCGAACCGGATCACGCCGATCGTCTCGTGCTCCTTGAGGTCGATCTGCGGCGGGACCATGACCGGCGGCGCCTGCGGGGCGCGGGAGGCGCACGACAAGGCGATCAGGACGAGCGGGACCAGAGCGAGGATTCGACGCATGGCGATTTCTCCTCCCCGCAAGTTCGGTTCCGGCGGCCGAAAAGGCAAACGAATCACACGCCTATGCGATGGACCGGCCGAATCCGGGGCCGTAACGTCGCGCGCGGAGGTGGCCATGACCACGCGAATCCTCGTTACCCTCGCGGCTCTCGCCGCCCTCTCCACCGGCAGCCGCGCCGCCACCGCCCCGGCGGCGGCCGCCCCGTCGGCGACCGATCCTTGGAACCGGATCCCGCCGCTCCCGGCAGGCTGCTACAGGGAAGACGATTACGAGACCCGACTGTACGAGACCCGCGTCGCGATCGAGCGGGACGAGGCGGCGCAGCAGCAGATCAACGAAGGGCTCTCGAGGCGCATGGGCGAGCTGGGACCCGAGCTCGCGACGAAGATG
>DASRJG010000015.1:0-8802 GCA_035649595.1 Candidatus Polarisedimenticolaceae bacterium | reverse complement strand
TTTCACGTCCTTCCCGCGGAGGGGGGCGGTGTCCCCGTCCGGATCGACATGAAGGAGATGAAGGCGATGTTCTGGGTGAAGGATTACCTGGGGAACCGGGAATTCGTCGCCCGGCGGGATTTCGATCCGGGCAAAACCGTGACGGGACGGCGGGCTATCCTGACCTTCATGGACGGCGAGTCGATCTGGGGCGCGGTGACCGAGGACGACCCTGCGGTTCCGGGGTTTTTCTTCGTCCCGTCCGACGATCGGGACAACAACATCAAGATCTTCGTGGTTCGAACTTCATTGAAAGAGCTGCGTTGGGCACCCTGAGAGCGGCAAGGAGGTTTTCTTGAACAAGGCCGAACTCACCGAGAAGCTGGTTGAACGAACGGGACTCTCCGCCCGCGATGCGCGAGCGGCCATGGACGCGATCTTCGATCCCGACCCCTCGATCGGCCTCGTGGCGGCGGCGCTCGTCGCCGGCGACAAGGTCGCCATCAGCGGATTCGGGACCTTCGAGGCCCGCGGGCGCAAAGCCCGGGCGGGACGCAACCCCCACACGGGGGAAACGCTGGACATCCCGGCGACGCGAGCGCCCGCCTTCAAGGCGGGCAAGCCGCTCAAGGAAACCTTGAAGGGCTGACGCCCGGGGCTTTCTGCCGGCCGTCGCGCGACGATGAACGCACCGCGAAGGGGCACATCCGCGCCGCGGCGGACGTCCATTGCCAAGTGGCTCCGCGCCGGGCGCTACCGGTGGCTCCTGGGGATCGGGGTCCCGCTGCTGGTCGTCGGGCTCATCGTCGTCCTCGCGGTCTTCACCCAGATCACGCTGACTTTCGAGGGGCGGCTCTGGCGGCTTCCCTCGCGGGTCTATTCCGCCCGCCTCCATCTGGTTCCCGGAACGGTCCTCGATCGTGACGCGCTCGCGATGCGCCTGGACCGGTGCGGCTACGCGCGTCTCGATTCGAGCCCGCTCCAACCGGGACAGTACCGGAAGCGTTCCGATGCGATCGACCTGTACGTTCGTGGATTCCGCGCGGAGGACCGGACCGAGCCGGCCCGGCGGGCGACGCTGCGCTTCTCCGGGAGCGTCCTCACCGGGATCTCCGACGAGCGCGGCCGACCGGCCGCGGCGCTCGACATCGAGCCCGAGCTCCTCGCGCTCGTGTTCGGCGCCCAGCAGGAGGAGCGCCTCATCGTCCCGCTCGGCGACGCTCCCAAGACGCTCGTCAACGCCGTGCTGGCCGCCGAGGACGCCCGCTTCTACCACCATGCGGGGATCGACCCGTTTGCGGTGATCCGCGCCGCCTTCACGAACGTCAAGAGCGGGAAGATCGTGCAGGGCGGCAGCACGATCACGCAGCAGACCGTGAAGAACCTGTACTTCGGGCAGGAGCGCACCTGGTGGCGCAAGGCGCGCGAGGCCCTGATGTCGGTCATCCTCGACGTGCGGTATCCGAAGGATCGCATCCTCGAGGTCTACCTCAACGAGGTCTACCTGGGGCAGCGCGGCTCGGTCGCCATCTGCGGCATGCAGGCGGCCGCCCGCTACTACTTCGGACGCAACGTCGCGGATCTCTCGCTCGCGGAGTCCGCGACGCTCGCCGGGCTCATCCGTAATCCCGGCGGCTACAACCCGTTCGCCCATCCGGAGCGCGCGGTCGCGCGCCGGAACCTCGTGCTCGACGCGATGCTCGAGCTGGGGCTCGCCGACAAGCAGGCGGTGGCCCGGGCCAAGGCCGACCCCCTGCGGCTGGCGAGCGGCGGCGCCGGATACTCCCGGGCGCCCTACGTCGTCGATCTCGTGCGGGCGCAGCTCGCCGAATCGTACCCGGCCCGCGCCCTATCCGAGGACGGACTGGAGATCTACACGACGATCGACACCCTCGTGCAGGCACGCGCCGAGCAGGCGCTCGAGCGCGGACTCGATCGCCTGGAGAAGGAGACCCCCCAGGTCCGCCGGCAAAAGGCGCGCCGGAGGCTGCAAGGGTGCGTCGTCGTCACGGATCCCCGAACCGGCGCCATCCTGGCGCTGGTCGGCGGGCGCGACTACCAGGACAGCCAGTTCAACCGGGCGACGCAGGCGAAGCGACAGCCGGGCTCCTGCTTCAAGCCGTTCGTCTACCTCGCCGCGTTCGAGGCCGCGATGCGCGGGGAGGAGGGGGGGCTGATGCCGGCGTCGATCCTCGACGACAGCCCGTTCGAGCTGGTCAGCGGAGGCCGCGTCTGGAGCCCCGCGAACTACGACGGGACTTACCGCGGGCCGACGTCCGCGCGCGTCGCGCTCGAGGAGTCCCGGAACGTGCCGACCGCGCGGGCCGCTCAGGCCGTCGGCCTCGGCAAGGTGGTCGACGCGGCAAGGCAATGCGGGTTCGTCGAGCGCTTCGAGCCGCTTCCCTCGCTCGCCCTGGGTGCCCAGGAGGTGACGCCGCTCGAGCTCGCGACGGCCTACGGCACGCTCGCGACGCTCGGGCTGCGCGTGCAGCCGCGCATCGTGCAGGAGGTCGTCGCGCGGGACGGCAAGAGGCTGACGAGCGAGAGCCCCGTCGTCCGCGATGCGGTGCCCCCCGCCGCCGCCTACCTGGTGGACGACGTCCTCCGAGGGGTGCTCGTCCGGGGGACCGCCGCCTCCGCCGGGGCGCTCGGCTTTCACGGCGACGCGGCGGGGAAGACCGGGACGACCGACGACACGCGCGACGCCTGGTTCGTCGGATTCACGCCGAAGATCGTGGCCCTCGTATGGGTCGGGTACGACGACAACTCGAAGACCGGGCTCACGGGGGCCGCGGGCGCGCTTCCGATCTGGGTGGACATCTTCATGCACGCGCGCCACCGGTGGGAAGGGTCGGAGTTTCCCGAGCCGCCGGGGATCGAGCGCGCGGAGGTCGATCCCGAGAGCGGTGGGCTCGCCGTCGCCGGCTGCCCGGATCGGGTCGAGGAGGTGTTCGCCGCGGGGACCGAGCCCGAGGAATGCCCGATCCATGAGAACGCGTTCCGCCGCTGGTGGCAGAAGCTCTTCCATCGAGACCGCGAGCCGGCGCGGCCGCCGATCTAGCCTTCCTGCTCCTCGTACTTCTGCTTGAGCGCCTCGACGACCGCCGGGTCGGCGAGCGTCGTCGTGTCGCCGAGCGCGCGTCCCTCGGCGATGTCTCGCAGCAGCCGGCGCATGATCTTTCCCGAGCGCGTCTTCGGAAGGTCGGCCGAGAAGAGGACGGATTCCGGACGCGCCAGCCCGCCGATCTTCGTGACCACGTGCTCCCGGACGGCGGAGGCGAGCGCGGCGGAGGGCGCGTGCCCGTCACGCAGCGAGACGAACGCGACGATGCCGGTACCCTTCACCTCGTGCGGGACCCCGACGACCGCCGCCTCGGCGACCGCCGGGTGATCCACGAGCGCCGACTCGACCTCCATCGTCCCGATACGGTGTCCCGCGACGTTCATGACGTCGTCCACTCGCCCCAGGATCCAGAAGTAACCGTCGGCGTCGCGCTTGGCGCCGTCGCCGGTGACGTACGCGCGCCCGCCCCAGCGATTCCAGTACGTCGCGAGGTAGCGGTCGTGATCCCCCCAGATCCCGAGCGTCATCCCCGGCCACGGTCCCGTCAGGGCGAGGTAGCCTCCGCCGACCGTCACCACCTCTCCGCGCTCGTTGAAGATCTCCGCCGAAACGCCCGGAAAGGGGAGGGTGGTGGAGCCCGGCTTCGTCGCCGTGATCCCCGGAAGGGGCGTGATCAGGATCTGACCGGTCTCGGTTTGCCACCAGGTGTCGACGACGGGACACCGCCCGCCCCCGATGACCTCGCGGTACCAGGTCCAGGCCTCGGGATTGATCGGCTCACCCACCGAGCCGAGCAGCCGGAGCCGCGACAGATCGTGCTTGCGCGGCCACGCCTCCCCCCACTTCATGAACGCGCGGATCGCCGTCGGGGCCGTGTAGAAGACCGTGACGCCGTGGCGGTCGCACATCTCCCAGAACCGATCACGCTCCGGCCAGTCGGGCGCGCCTTCGTAGAGGACGACGGTCGCCCCGCTCGCGAGGGGACCGTAGACGACGTACGAATGCCCGGTCACCCATCCGATGTCCGCCGTGCACCAGAAGACGTCCTCGTCGCGAAGGTCGAACACCCATCGCGTCGTCGCGTAGGCTCCCGTGAGGTAGCCCGCGTTGCCGTGCGTGATCCCCTTCGGCTTCCCGGTCGTCCCCGACGTATAGAGAATGAAGAGGGGATCGTTCGCTTCCATCGGCTCCGGCGGGCAGGTCGCGGACGCTTCCTCCATGAGCTCGTGGTACCAGTGGTCGCGCCCCTCCTTCATCCGCAGATGAAAGCCGCCGCCTCCACCCCCGCGGCGGACGACCACGACGTGCCGGATCGACGGCGCATCGCGCACCGCGTCGTCCGCGGCGTGCTTGAGGGCGAGGAGCCCGCCGCGCCGGTATCCACCGTCGGCGGTCACGAGGACCTTGGCCTGCGCGTCCAGGATCCGGTCGCGCAGCGCCTCCGCGGAGAACCCGCCGAAGACGACGCTGTGGATCGCACCGATGCGCGCGCAGGCGAGCATGGCGACGGCCGCCTCGGGGATCAGCGGCATGTAGATCGCGACCCGGTCTCCCTTCGCGACGCCGAGCCCGCGGAGTACGCTCCCGAACCTGTTGACCTCCCGCCAGAGCTCGAAGTAGGTCAGCGTGCGGCGGTCCCCGGGCTCCCCCTCCCAGATCAGCGCCGCCTTGTTCCGGATGGGGCCGCGCAAGTGGCGGTCGAGGCAGTTGACCGAGACGTTGAGCGCCCCGCCGACGAACCATCGCGCGTCGGGGCCCGTGCCTCGGAGCACGCTCTCCCAGGGGCGGATCCACTCCAGCTCCCGCGCGAACGACTCCCAGAACGCGGCGGGATCACGGCGGGCCCGCTCGTACACTCCCGGATCCGAGGCCCGGGCGGCCTGGCGGAACGCGGGAGGGGGGTCGTAGCGGCGGTGCTCTTCGAGGAGGTCTTCGATGTTCCCCGGGTCCGTCATCGGCGTCTCCTGCCGGCATTCTAGACGGCGGCGCCGCCGTTCACGTAGGTAACATGCCCCCATGGCGATACGGCGGCGCGAGTCGGGTCTGACGACGGTCGAGCTCCTGGCCGCGGTCGGTGTGCTCCTGGTGCTGGTCACGGTCGCGATCCCTCTCAAGCGCTGGGACGAGAAGCGGAGGCGCGAGAACGAGCTGCGCATGTCGCTCGGGGTCATGCGCGAGGCGATCGACCGCTACAAGAGCCAGGTGGACGAGGGGCTCATCCAGCAGAAGGACGTCGATCAGAGAGGGTACCCCCGTGACCTCGAGGAGCTCGTGGACGGCGTCGACGTCGGCGAGCCGCAGAGCGGACAGACGCACAAGGTCCGCTTCCTCTCCAAGGTCCCGACCGACCCCTTCACCGGCAAGGACGAATGGGGCCTGCGCTCCTACCAGGACGATTGGGACTCGACGTCATGGGGGGGCGAGAACGTCTGGGATGTCTACAGCTTGTCGACCGGGAAGGCGCTCGACGGCACCTACTACAAGGATTGGTGAGGGGCGGTCACGATCGACCCCGCTTGGTGCCGAAGGGGGGATTCGAACCCCCACGCCCTTGCGAGCGCCACCCCCTCAAGATGGTGTGTCTGCCAGTTCCACCACTTCGGCGCGGGGTCGGGTCGATCGATCGAGATGATAGCACCCGCCTACTTCGAAGGAGCGGGGGCCGGGGCCTGCGCGGGAGCCTGTGACGGCGCCTGCGAAGGCGCTTGCGAAGGCGACTGCGCGGGAGGCGGCGTCGCGGGCGCGGGCGCGCCTGGGGCCGAGGCCGGCGCCGGCGCGGGAACCGAGTCGAGGACGGATCCGCCGCCCCCCGTGCTCGACGACATCAGCGCGAGCGTGAGCGACGTCACCATGAAGATGCCCGCGCACCACGTCGTCAGTCGCGAGAGCAGCGTCGCCGCGCCGCGCGCTCCGAAGGCGGTCTGGGAGCCTCCTCCACCGAACGCCCCCGCGAGGTCGGCGCGCTTCCCGGTCTGGAGCAGCACGACCATGATCAGGATGAACGCCACGAGCACGTGAAGGATGGTCAGCAGGATCACCATGGGTCGCGCCCTCGGATTCCGGAGAAGAGCCTCGGGAGGCTAGCACGCGCGCGCGCGGCGCGTCCAGCCGCTCAGGCCGCCGCCTCGGCGATCGCGGCGAAGGACGCGGGGTCGAGGGACGCGCCGCCCACGAGGGCGCCCCCGACCTCGGGCGCGCGAAGGAGCGCCGGCGCGCTCGCGGCGGTGACCGAGCCTCCATAAAGGATGCGCACCTCGCGCGCCGACGCCCCGAACCGCTCGCGCAGCGCCTCGCGAATCGCCGCGTGGGCGGCGGTCACGTCGGCCGCGACGGGCGTGCGGCCGGTGCCGATCGCCCAGACCGGCTCGTAGGCGACGACGAGGTCCGTGGGATTGCCGATCGCGAGGTCGGCGAACGCGGCGCGGACCTGGGAGACGACGACCTCGATCGTCCGCCCCGCGTCGCGCTCCCGCTCGGTCTCGCCGACGCAGGCGATCGGGACCATGCCGTGGCGTCGCACCGCGACGAGCTTGCGGGCCACCTCGGCATCGGTCTCGCCGAAGAGCGCGCGGCGCTCGGAGTGCCCGACGATCACGTAGCGGACCCCCAGCCCCGCGAGCATCGGCGCGGCGACCTCCCCCGTGTACGCGCCGCGATCGTCCCAGTGAACGTTCTGCGCGCCGAGGGCGATCTCCGATCCGGCGATCGCTTCGGCGACCGCGCGCAGGAACGGAAACGGCGGCGCGACCGCGGCGTCCACGCGATCGAGGGGGAGCGACGCCGCGACCGCCTCGGCCAGGCGCCGCGCTCCCGCCTCGTCGAGGTTCATCTTCCAGTTCCCGACGATCAGCGGCCGCCCGCGCGGGCGGGTCAAGGCGCGTCGTCCAGCGCCGCCACCCCGGGGAGCGGAAGCCCGGAGAGGAACTCGAGCGACGCTCCGCCCCCGGTCGAGACGTGCGTCATCCGGGAGGCCAGCCCGAAGAGCTGCACCGCCGCCGCCGTGTCGCCGCCGCCGACCACCGTCGCGGCCGGCGACGCCGCGAGCGCCTCGCCGACGTGCCGCGTCCCGCCGGCGAACGCCTCGACCTCGAAGCGCCCGACCGGGCCGTTCCACAGGACCGTGCCCGCCGCAGCCACCCGCCGGGCGAACGCGGCCGCGGTCGCCGGGCCGATGTCCATGCCCGCCTCGTCGTCTCCTATCGCGACGTCCCGGGTGACGCGCACCGAGGAATCGTCCCCGCCGACGGCGACGACGTGATCGACCGGGAGCACGAGATCCTTCCCGGCGCTCCGGATGCGATCGAGGAGCGAGCGGGCGAGATCGACCTTGTCCGTCTCGACGAGCGATCGCCCGACGGGGTGCCCCTGAGCGCGGAGGAAGGTATACGCCATCGCGCCGCCGACCAGGAACGCGTCGACCCGCGGGAGCAGATTGTCGATCAGCTCGATCTTGTCCGAGACCTTGGCGCCGCCGAGGATCGCGAGGAACGGGTGCGCCGGGGCGTCGAGCAGCGCCCCCAGATGGTCGAGCTCGGATTGCATGAGCAGCCCCGCGGCCGCGGGCTTCAGGCGGCGCGGGACGCCCGAGGTGGACGCGTGGGCGCGATGCGCGGTGCCGAAGGCATCGTTGACGTACAGCTCGGCCACCCGCGCGAGTGCTGCGGCGAACGACGGATCGTCGGCTTCCTCGCCCGGATGGAACCTCAAGTTCTCCAGGAGCAGCACGCCGCCGTCGGGGAGCGCGCGCGCCGCGCTCTCGGCGGCGTCGCCGACGCAGTCCTCGGCGAACGCCACGCTCACCCTGAGGACCTCCGCCGCCTTCGCCGCGACCGGAGCCAAGCCGAACTCGGGCTTCCGCTTCCCCTTCGGCCGTCCGAGATGCGATGCGAGCACGACGCGCGCTCCCTCGCGTCGGAGCAGGTCGATCGTCGGACGCGAGGCTTCGATCCGCGTGGCGTCGCGCACCGTGCCTCCTTCGAGCGGGACGTTGAAGTCCACGCGGCAGAAGACGCGCTTCCCCGCGAGACCGGCGAGGTCGCGCACGGAGAGCTTGCGGGGCATCGCGCGCCGTCCGCGCTAGCGCGCGCGCTTGCGGCGCGCCGACCGGGCGAGGATCCCGTCGCAGACCCTGCGGAGCTCCGGAGGAAGCGCGCGCAGCACGACGCTGTTCCTGCGGATGCGCTCGCGCTTGAGGATCGCGCGGACGACCGCCGCGATCCGTCCGCGCATGAAGGGATCCTCGCGGAGGTACGCCTTGAGGAGGAGGGCGATCTCGTCGCGCTTCCCGATCAGCTCGATCGCCGCGAGGGCCTCGAGCGGGAGCCGTCGCTCGGTGTCGCCCAGGATCGACTGGAGGTCCTGGATCGCCACGCGGCTCCCGATGCGCGCCAGCTCGAAGTGCGCCTTCGCGCGGACACGCTGCATCGTGTCGAAGCGGAGCGCGCCGGCGGCGTCCGGAGCCACGCGCTCGATCACGCTCTTCAATCTGTAGATGAGGGGCTTCTCGCCGATCGTCCCGGCGACCTCGACGAGGACCTGGAGCGGCAGCGGCTCGTCCACGGTGTCGAGGGCCTCCGCGAGGCCGCGGACCCTGCGCGACCCGAGCGCCTTGAGCGCCATGCCCGCGCGCGTGCAGTACTCGGGATCCCCCCCGCGGCGGCGCATCTCGTCCACCACCGCTTCGAACGCGGAGGGTCCGGCGGAGCCGAGGCGGTGGAGGGCTTCGTTCCAGACCGTGTACTCGTGGGACGCGAGATCGC
>DASRJG010000014.1:0-2179 GCA_035649595.1 Candidatus Polarisedimenticolaceae bacterium | reverse complement strand
AGACGATTCGGGATTCGCTCTTGACGATCCAGATCAGGATCGGGACGAGCACGCCTCCCAGCGGAACGACGTAGCCGGCGAGCCCCGAGAGGTGCGTGAGCGCGGCGAGCGTCCGCTCGTTCGGCTCAATGACGACCGAGGTCGTGGGCATCGAGAACCTCCCTGACGAGCGTCTCGATCCGGTCGCGGACGCTCCGGAACGCATCATCGTCCATCCCGTCCGGATCGGGAAGGTCCCAGTCGTGCCGCCGGGACGCGGGGACGTGCGGGCAGGCGTCGCCGCATCCCATCGTCACCAGATCGCCCCAGGTCACCCCCGGGGGGAGCGCGTCCAGACCCTTCGAGCGCTGCGACGTGATGTCGATCCCCCGCTCGGCCATCAACCGCACGGCCGTGGGATGGACACGGCCGGAGGGGCGCGACCCGGCGCTGTGCGCCGCGACGGCGCCCTGGCCGAGGGCGCGGGCGAACCCCTCGGCCATCTGGGAGCGGCAGGAGTTCCCCACGCAGACGAACAGGATCGTGCGCACGATCAGGTCCCCGGCGCCGCGCGCGCCCGCTCCAGGGCCCGCACCGCTCGGGCGTCGTTCGGACGGAGCCGCACCGCCTCCTCGAAATGCGCTACGGCCTCCGACTTCCTTCCCCAGGAGAGGAGGATCGACGCGAGATTGAGGTGGGCCTCCTGATCCTCCGGATTGAGGCGCAGCGCCTCGCGGAAGCTCGCGGCCGCGTCGTCCTTCCGCCGCTCCATCATGGCGAGCAGGCCGACGTTGACGTGGGTGCGCGAATCCTTGGGCTGCGAGGCGAGCTCGTCCGCGACCCTCGCGCGCGCCTCGTCGAAGCGCCCGAGAGCGATCAGACCGCGCACCAGGTTCGACTGCGCGTCGGCCATGGTGGGCGCGATTCGCACCGCCTCGGCGCAATGCTCCACGCCGCTCTGGAAGTCCCCGCGCCTGAGGAGCGCCGCGGCGAGACTGTTGTGGGCGACGGCGTTGTCCCGGGTCACGGCGATCGCATGCTCGAACAGCGTGAAGCTGTCCCGCCAGGTCGCCGCCTGGCGGTGCGTCGCGAGCCCCAGCAGGACCAGCAGTATCGCGGCGAAGGAAGCCCCCGTGAGCTTCGCGATCCGGGCGGGTGCGCGAGCGACGAGATCACCGATCCCCCAAGCGAGCATCGCGAACGGGCCGATCAGCGGGACGTAGGTGTAGCGATCGGCCATCGCCTGGGACCCGACTTGAACCAATCCGATCACGGGGAGCAACGTCACGAGATACCAGAGCCAGCCGAACGCGAGATACGGCGCGCGCGCCCGAAGCCGCAGAACGAGCCAGGTCACCGCCGCAACGAACAGCACGGCGCCCAGTGATTTCCATGCGGGGATCCCCTCGTAGGGGTACGGGTAGAAGACGGCGAGCCCGGAAGGCCAGACCGCCTTGACGAGGTAGGCGACGGTCGTCACGGCGGCATTGGCCGCTCGCGCCGCGAGCGGGTATTGCATCAGCGACCGCGTGGCGCCGCCGTGGGACTGGACGAAGAGCGTCACCAGGCAGGAGGCGGCGGACAGCGCGACGAACGGAAGCTTCTCGATCAGCCGGTCGCGCCAGGACATTCGCCGGGCGAGCGGCCAGATCTCCAGGATCAGGAGCAGCACGGGAAGCGAGACGAACATCGGCTTGGCGAGGAGGCTCGCCGCCTGCGCGGCGACGGCGAGGGCGATCGCGCGCCCTCTACCGCCGCGCACGTAGGACACCCACGCGTGGAGCGCGGCGAGCCCGAACGCCGTGCTCAGCACGTCCTTGCGCTCGGCGATCCAGGCGACCGACTCCACGTGCAGCGGATGCAGCGCGAACAACCCCGCGACGAGAGCGCTTCGCCAGCGGCTCGCCGTCATCCGCTCGAACAGGAGGAAGAGGAGCAGCGTGTCGAGGACGTGGAGGGCGACGTTCGTCGTGTGGAACGCGCGCGGCGCCCCGCCCCCCCGCGCGGCATCGATCTGGAGGGAGATCCACGTCAGCGGGTGCCAGTTCGCCTGCGAGAAGGTCGTGAACGCCCAAGCGATCCCCTCGCGCGTCGGCCCCGCGAGGACCCGCGCGTTCTCGCTGACGTAGGCGGTGTCGTCGAGATGGATGAAATCGAAGCCCGGCACCTCCGCGTAGACGGCGACGGTTCCGAGGACGAG
>DASRJG010000013.1:0-7074 GCA_035649595.1 Candidatus Polarisedimenticolaceae bacterium | reverse complement strand
TTCCCTCCTTCATGTGAAGCCAGCGCAGCTTCCTCAAGGCGGAGATCGAGTCCCGCTTGAGGGCGATGATCCGACCGAGCACCGTCCGTGCGCGCTCGAGGTCGCCCTTGGCCTCGTAATCCTCGACGAGCGCGTACAGCGGCCGGGCGTCCTCTTCCTTGAGATGATGGGCCTTCCGGTGGTACTCGACGGCATCCTCGTACCGCTCCTGCGCCCGCATCACCTCGCCGAGCTTCAGCAGCGTGTTGAAGTGGCGGCTATCGCGCTCGAGGACGGCGCGGAAGTGCCCGAGAGCCTCGTCGTCGCGTCCTTCGAGCACCGCGGACAGACCCCGACCGTATTCCTCCTCGATCTCTTCGCTGATCCTGTTCGCCTGCCGGGAGCGCCAACCCTCCATCATCCGGGACGCCTCACGCGTCAGTCCGGCGAGGAGCGTGATCATCATCCCGGCCACGAGGAAGAGGATGAGGGTGAGCCCGACCGGAAGGTCGATCCCTCCCCAGAAGTGGAACGTGTGCTCCTTGAGCACCACCCGATTCGCGACGAACAAGGTGATCGTCGCGTACGCGACGCCCATCGCGGCCAGGATGTAGAGGAAGGTCCGAAGTTTCATGGCGGTCTCGGATCAAGCACGCCGCGCGTTCGAGGGGGCAGGTTAGTGCACGCGTGAGGGAGCGTCAAGCCGCCGCTCACTTGTGGTAGGGCACGCGCCTGAGGATCGTCACCGCGCGATAGATCTGCTCGACGAGCACGACACGCGCGAGCTCGTGCGCGAAGGTCATCGGAGAGAGCGAGAGGTCGTCGTCCGCGGATTCCCGGAAGGCGGGGGCGAGCCCGAGGGGCCCGCCGATGACGAACGCGGCCATCGGCGATGCCCAGCGCTCCAGCCGCCGCGCGAACGTCTCCGACCCCAGGGACCGACCCGAAGCCGAGAGCGCGATCACGCGGCCGCGCCCAGGGAGCGCCGCCTCGACGGCTCGCGCCTCGCGCTCGCGCACGTGCTCCTCGGTGAAACGCTTGCCTTCTCGTGTCGCGGGAACGAAGCGCGCGTCCAGCGCGACGCCGAGCCGCCGGATGCGCTGGGCATAATCCTCGAACAGGGTCGCGAAGGGAGAGCGCTCCGGTCGACCGACGGCGAGGATCAGCACCTTCATTCGCGATCCGGCGCCCCGTCGTTTCCGCGCAGCTTCTCGTGAAGGGTCTTCCGGTGGATGCCGAGGACCCGCGCGGCGGCCGACTTGTTCCCCCTCACGCGGTGGAGGACCTCGGCGATGTACGCTCGCTCGACGTCGGCCAGGCTCGCCCCCTTCGCCGCCGCGTCCCTGAGAAAGGCCGGCGCCCCGACGGAGAGCGCCTCGGGAAGGTCGGAAGGGAGGATCTCGGGCCCCGTCGAGAGGACGACCGAGGCCTCCACGACGTGCCGCAGCTCGCGGACGTTTCCCGGCCACGGATAGGCCCTCAGCCTCTCGAGGGCTTCCGGCGCGAAGCGTTTCTCCGGCAGCCCGTGGCGCTCCGCGACCTCGCGCAGCAGCGCTTCGGCGAGGATCGGGACGTCGTCGACGCGCGCGCGCAAGGGCGGGAGCTCGATCCGGATGACGTCCAGCCGGTAGAGCAGATCCTCCCGCAGGCGGCCGGATTCCACGAGGCGCGCGGGGTGCTCGCGAGCCGAGGCGACCATGCGGACGTCCACCTCGATCGTGGACGAGCCGCCGACCCGCTCGAACCGCCGCTCCTCGATCGCGCGGAGGAACTTCGGTTGCGCCACGATGTCGAGCTCCTGCAGGTCGTCCAGGAACAAGGTCCCGCGGTGCGCCTGCTCGAGGCGGCCGACACGTGTCGCCCTGGCGTCGGTGAACGCCCCCGCCTCGTGCCCGAACAGCTCGCTCTCGAAGAGCTCGGGGGGGACGTTGGCGCAGGCGACCTCGACGAAGGGCTCGCTCGCCCTCGGTCCCCGGTTGTGGAGGAAACGGGCCAGTCGGTTCTTGCCGGTCCCCGTCTCGCCGACGATCAGCACGCTGGCGGACGATCCCGCTGCGCGCTCCGCGATGCGAAGGGTCTCGAGGTACGCGGCGCTCTTCGTCAGGAACTCCGGCATGGGCCGGGGTCGCCGCCTACCGCGAGGCGCTGGGACGGCGGCGAACGGCGCGGGGGCGCGTCTCGACGGTTCCCGGGAGCGCGATCCTCGGAGCGTCCCCCCACAGGCGCTCGAGTCCGTAGAACGACCGCTTCTCGCCCAGGAAGACGTGCACCACGACGTCGATGAAATCCATGAGGACCCAATCGCCCACGCGGCGTCCCTCGACGTGCTTGGGCTTGCGATGGCCCTCACGGAGCAGCCGCTCCTCGATGGCGTCGGCGATGGCCAGGACCTGCCGGGAGGACGACCCGTGGCAGATGACGAAGGCATCGGTGAAGTCGCAGAGGCCCCGGAGATCGAGAACCAGGATGTCTTCGGCCTTCTTGTCGACGGCGGCGTCGACGATCGGCTTGAGAACGGCTCTCAGCGGCACCCCTCCCGGGAGTAAAGCCCGTGGCGTTGAATATACCGGGCGATCCGGGCCGGAACAAGATCGTCGACCGGCTCACCGGCGGCGCGACGCCGTCGCACGAGGCTGGAGGAGACTTCGGGAAGAGCCATCTCGAGCTTGAAGACGCGCCCGCCCGCGCCGACGCGCAATCCGGAAACGGCTGTCGTCTCACGGCGCGACACGACTTCGGGCCACCCGCCGCGCCGGACCGCCTCGTCGCCGTCGTTGCGGGTCGCGGTGGCGAGGTCGAACTCCTCGAGGAGCGCGTCGTAGTCCCGCCAGGAGCGGATTTCGGCGAGCGCGTCCGAGCCGATGAGGAAGATCGGAGGGCGCGACGGGCTCGCATGCCGAAGCGCCCGCAGGCTGTCGATCGTGTAACGGACGCCCCCTTGGGCGATCTCGAGCGTCGAGACACCGAGCCGCTCGCGACCCTCGACGGCGAGGTAGAGCATCTCGAGCCGATGATAGGCGGCGGCAAGCACGCGCTCCGGCTTGTGAGGCGGGGCGGCGCAGGGCAGCAGGACGACCGCGTCGAGCGAGAGCGCGAGGGCGGCCCGCGTCGCGAGCTCCACGTGTCCCCTGTGGACCGGGTCGAAGCTTCCCCCGAGGACGCCGATCGCGCTCACGGCGAAGACTCCGCCGCGGATTCGGGTCCTCCGCGCGCGACGGCCTCCGCCGCGTCGCGAAGGAGCGACGCGACGCCGGCGCCGGTCACCGCGGAGATCAGATGGAGCGGCCGACCCCGCTTTCGCGCCTCCCGCCGCGCGGCGTCGAGGTCGAACTGGCCCTGCAGGACGTCCTGCTTCGTCAGCACGAGGATCTGCGGCTTCGAGGCGAGGATCGCGCTGTGGAGCGAAAGCTCCCTGTCGATCGCGTCCACCGCGTCCGCGAACGATCGACCCGCCGAGGTGGGATCGACGAGATGCAGCAGCACCGCGCACCTCTCGACGTGGCGCAGGAACCGGTCTCCCAGGCCCGCGCCCGCGTGCGCGTTCTCGATCAGTCCCGGGATGTCGGCGACGACCAGAGTCCGGTCGTCGTCCACGCGCGCGACGCCGAGCATCGGCGCGAGCGTCGTGAACGGGTAGTCGGCGATCTTCGGGCGCGCCGCGGAGATCCGCGAGAGCAAGGTCGATTTCCCGGCGTTGGGGAACCCCACCAGCCCGACGTCGGCGAGGAGCTTGAGCTCCAGGCGGATCACGCGCTGCTCGCCCTCGGTCCCGGCGTCGTGACGCCTCGGTGCCCGATTGGTGGACGTGGCGAATCGAGCGTTGCCGCGTCCCCCCCGTCCTCCGCGGGCGACCGCGATGCGGTCTCCCTCCCGGGAGAGGTCCACGACCAACGTGTCGTCACCGTCGTCCACCACCAGAGTCCCGACCGGGACCCGTACGAGGGTGTCGGCCCCCGACCGCCCGGTTCTCTGCGCGCCCTCGCCGTGGCGTCCCCTCTCGGCGCGGAAGATCGAGCGATAGCGGAACGGGAGGAGCGTGTTCAGCTCGGGATCGGCGACGAGGACGACCGATCCGCCGTCGCCGCCGTCCCCGCCGTCCGGTCCCCCACGGGGCACGAACTTCTCGCGGCGAAACGACACGCATCCATCCCCGCCATCGCCTCCGACGACGGTGATTCGGGCTTCGTCGACGAACATCGGAAAGGACCCGGTCGGCGCCGGGAGCGGGCGGCTACTCGACCGGGACGATGTTGACGAACCGCCCCATCCGCCCGCGGTCCACGAACTTCACCGTGCCGGTCGTCATCGCGAACAGCGTGTCGTCCTTGCCGCGGCCGACGTTGCGCCCCGGCTTGATCGGAGTTCCCCGCTGGCGGACGATGATGGAGCCGCCCGAGACGAGCTGCCCATCGAACCGCTTGACGCCGAGCCTCTGTGCGTTGGAGTCCCGGCCGTTACGCGAGCTGCCGCCGGCTTTCTTGTGCGCCATCGTTCACTCCGGGAGGTTCGGTCAGGCCTCGATCGCGTCGATCTTCACGGCCGTGTAGCTCTGACGGTGTCCGCCGCGCCTCCGGCTCGCGTTCTGCCGGCGGCGGTATCGGAAGATCAGGAGCTTCTCGCCTCGCCCCTGCTCGACCACCGTGCCGCGAACCGCGGCGCCGGACACGGTGGGCGCCCCGACCTTCAACGATTCTCCCTCGCCGACGGAGAGAACTTCGTCGAAGATGATCGCGGCGCCGGTCTCGGCATCGAGTCGCTCGACCCGGACGACGTCTCCGACCGAGACACGATGCTGCTTTCCACCGGTCCGGATCACTGCATACATCGATGGGCTCCTCGCCGTGAGAGGCGTGGGACTATAGAAGGAGGGGCTGGGACTGTCAAGAATAGCGGTCGGCGCCCCTCGAGGCGCGCCTAGCGGCTCTTCAGATCCACGAGAACTCCCTTGACGACCGCCTTGAGGGTCTCGAAGACCCCGCTGCCCTTGGAGGCGACCGCCTCGAAGACGGGCTCGTTGCGGAACCGGAGCGCGCGGACGAGCTCCGGCACCGCGACCGCGGTCGGCAGATCGCGCTTGTTGAGCTGGAGCACGTACGGAACTTTGTCGATCGAGTAGCCGTGCTCCGCGAGGTTCTCCTTGAGGTTCCGGATCGACTCCACGTTCGCGTCCATCCGGGCTTCCTGAGAATCGGCCACGAAGACGATGCCGTCGACCCCCTTCAGGATCAGCTTCCGCGAGGCGTCGTAGAACACCTGTCCGGGGACCGTGTAGAGGTGGAATCGGGTCCGGAAGCCCCGGATCGTCCCCAGCTCGATCGGGAGGAAATCGAAGAAGAGCGTTCGCTCGCTCTCGGTGGCGAGCGAGATGAGCTTGCCCTTCGCGCCGGCGCCGGTCTTGTCGAAGATGAATTGTATGTTCGTCGTCTTGCCGCAGAGCCCGGGACCGTAATAGACGATCTTGCAGTTGATCTCCCGAGCGGCGTAGTTGATGAACGTCATGTTCGAAGCGTTCCGCGGCCGGATCAGCTGAAGAGGGCGTCGATGTCGTCGTCCGTGATCTCCGCGAACGGGGCGAAGCTGCCGACGGCCGACGCGCGCTGCGATTGAGAGCGCGCGACGATGTCGTCGAGGATCGTGCCGAGCTCCGTCGTGGATTTCTTCACCCGGAGCCGGACCAGCCCGAGGGAGGAGCGCTCGTCGAAGATCACGACGAGGATCGCCTTCCCCGACACGACGTTGATGTGGAGGTTGTCGTGCTCGCCCTCGTGGAAGAGGATCGAGAACTCCCGTTCCCCGAGCAGCTTCGCCAGTCCGTCGGTCGCCGCGACGTTCCCCGCCGTGAGGGAGGCCAGCGACGTCGGATCCAGACCGGTCAGGTCGCCCGCGGTCGCGAGCTGCTGGCCGTTCTTGTCGATCAGGAACACGACCTTGGCGTTGGAGTCGTGGCGAAGCCGGTCGAGGATCGACGCGAATCGCGTGTGATCGGCTTCGAGTAGGACGAGATCGGACACAGCCATGAGCGAGACGAGCCTCCCCCTGGACGCGCGAGCGCGGGTAATCTAACGCTCGCCCTCCCTCGCGGGCAAGCGGCGCCGTTCCGTCAGTACTCGCGCCGGTTTTCGAGCGCCCGCTGGATCGTCACGTCGTCGGTGAACTCGAGGTCCGCCCCGGCAGGCAGACCCTGAGCGAGCCTCGTGATGGCGACGCCCAGCGGCTTGAGCAGGCGCGCCAGATAGACCGCGGTGGCCTCGCCCTCGACGTTGGGGCTCGTGGCCAGGATCACCTCGCGCACGCCGTCGCGCCGGACGCGCTCGAGCAGCTCCCGGATCTTCAGGTCCTCGGGGCCGACGTCCTTCAGCGGCGAGAGGGAGCCGCCGAGCACGTGATAGACACCGTGGAAGGAGCTCGTGCGCTCGAATGCGACGACGTTGGCTGCGTCCTCGACGGCGCAGACCAGACCGTGCTCGCGACGCGGATCGGCGCAGATCGGACAGATCTCCGCGTCTGCGAGGCTGAAGCAGACCGAGCACAGGCGCGTCTTCTCGCGGATGTCGCGCAGCGCGGACACCAGCGCCTCGACATCGGACGCCGGGGCCTTGAGCACGTGAAACGCGAACCGCTGAGCGGTCTTGCGGCCGACCCCCGGCAGCTTCGACAGCTCGCCGATGAGTCGCTCCAGCGGAGCAGCCAGCGGGCTCAACACCCACCCACGGTCACGAGAGGCCCGGGAGCTTCAGGCCGCCCGCGAGTCCCTGCGTCTTGCGCTGGATCTCGGCATCCACCAGGCGGCCCACCTCGTTGACCGCGGCGAGGACCAGGTCCTGCAACAATCCCGGGTCATCGGGCGTGATCGCCTCCGGCGCGATCGTGAGCCCGACCAGCTCCTTCCTTCCGTTCATGCGGGCGGTGACCAGGCCCCCTCCCGCGCCGGCCTCCAGCTCCAGCGTCTCGATCTCCGACTGGAGCTGCGTCTGCATCCGCTGGAGGTCCTTCATCATCTTCTGGATGTTCATCCGCCCTCCTCGATTGCGGTCGATTCCGGCTTCACGTCCACGACCTGAGCCCCGAACTCGCGCAGGAGCCGCGCCACCGCGG
>DASRJG010000012.1:0-16318 GCA_035649595.1 Candidatus Polarisedimenticolaceae bacterium | reverse complement strand
GCGCGATCCCTCGCAGCCGCGCTACGAGGTTCGCCGGGAGCCCGGCATTCGATTCCTTCATGAGCAAGACGGCGAGGCCGAGCGCAGGGTGAAGAGCGCGCTTCTGCCCGTCTTCCTACGGCATGCCGGCGTCGCGCGCGCGTACCTGGTTCACGCGGACTACGGCATGTCGAAGGACTATGAGGTGGTGCTGTGCCTGGTGGCGCCCGAAGACCCGGGGCTCGTGAAGGAGGTCTCGGCGGTCTTCTCCACGCTCGCTCCTCGCAACGTCCATCTGGATGTCCTTTTCCTGGACGATGCGAAGGAGCGCGAGCTCTCCCAGGTCTGCGTGCCCTTCTACCCTGCGGGCCGGCCCGTGTCCTCGGAGGCCGCCGATGAGAAGACGCTCCTTCACTAGCGCTGTGGCGACGATGTCGTTCGAAGGCGGCCGGTCGGCCGCCCATGGAGGTGGGAGATGAGGAAGTTCCTTGTAGCGAGCGCAGCCGTTCTGATCGCGATCGTCGGATCGGCCCCGGCCCAGGAGCCGCCGTCGGCGCACGTGATGGTGACCGGTGCCGACCTGAAGTGGGGCGACCCGCCGCCCGTGTTCGAGAAGGGGGCGACGTTCACCGTCGTCTCGGGAGACCCGGGGAAGCCGGGACTCTATGTGGTGCGCCTCAAGATGCCGGCCGGCTACAAGATCGCTCCGCACTGGCACCCCACCGACGAGCACGTGACGGTCCTCTCGGGGACGTTCGCGCTCGGCATGGGCGAGAAGCTCGACCAGGCGACGATGAAGAGCCTGCCCGTGGGCGGCTACGCGCTGCTGCCTGCGCAGATGCGTCATTACGCGATGGCCAAGACCGAGGCGACGGTCCAGGTGCACGGGATGGGGCCGTTCCAGCTCACGTACGTCAATCCCGCCGACGACCCGAGCAAGCGGGCCGGCGCGAAGTGAAATCCCGGGAGAGGGGGAGGATGAGATGAGATTCGCGACGATCATCGTGCCGATCCTGATCGCGGGATCGGCCCTCGCGGGGACGCCGCGGGAAGAGGCCCCCGCGTTCACATCTGAGGAAGCGAAGGAGCACGCGAAGCTGTTCTGCAGCCGGGCGGGGTTGGTCAACGTCGAGCTCCCGAACGGCGAGACCCGCCAGCTCTGCGGCGCGACCGACCGCGAGCATTCGGTGTTCGTCTACGCCGACGCGCTCGACCTGCTTACGCGGATGAACACCGAAGCGACGCGGCAGGCGTGGGTGACGATGCCGTCGGCCGGCCAGTCGATCACGGTCTTCAACATCGAGAGGTCGAAGGAGGGGCTCTACCAGCAGCCGAAGGTGGCGTTCGCCGTTCCCGCGTCGGCCTTCCCCGCCAACTCCACGGCGGCCTCCGTGAGGGAGTGGCTGGCGAAGCAGGCGCCGGTGAAGGCCGGCACCGTTCCGGCGAGCCAGGGGGCGGTGATCCGGTGGCGACAGGTCGAATGAGTCGACGCGCGACGGGCTGACGGCGCGAATCCAGCCGGTCGCGCATAACATGCGGGCGCCGAGGATCGGCACCGGGGGATCTCGCATGCCGCGTCTCGCCATCGGTCAGGCTCGGCGCCGTCACCTTGCCGGCGGAGGAGGCGGCGGTGGAGGGGCAGCCGTGACGGGGCGCCGATGACGGGGCAGAGGGCGCCCGACGTCACGCGCGCCGACGTCGAGCGGATCGTCCGTCGCGACTTCCCGGCGGAGCGCGTCGGCGAGGTGCTCGCGATGCTCGACGAGTACGGCCCCGAGGACTGGCATCGCGAGCCCGACCGGGTCCGCCTCGCCGTGCTCAAGCTCGCCTCCGGGAGCTTCGAGCGGCTCCGCTACGAGATCGAAGGGGCCAAGCGCGACTACCGCGACGTCCTCTCGCCGGCCGAGTACCCCGGGTACGGCAAGCGCATGTTCAAGAAGCTTGCGCCCGACGAAGAGCGGCGGATCATCGACGCCGACTGGAAGCAGTACCAGGACTGGCTCACACGGCCGTGACGCGCATCGGGCTCCCGTGAGGTTCGAGCACGCGGCGGTGGTGGACGGTCCGCCGGACGAGGTGTTCTGGCTGACGCAGGACTATGCCCGGCGGCTCGCCTGGGACCCGTTCCTCCGCCGCGCGGAGCTGGTCGGCGGCGCGACGGCCCCCGCGGTCGGCGTTCGAGCCTGGTGCGTCTCCCGCTCGGGCATCGGGATGGAGACGGAGTACGTGTCGTTCACGCCCCCACGCGTCGCGGCGGTGAAGATGACGCGGGGACCGCGCCTTTTGAAGACGTTCGGCGGGACGTGGGCGTTCGAGCCCACCGGCGCCGGCACGACGCGGGTGACGTTCCGGTACTTCCTCGACGTGCGACCGCAGTGGCTCGCCTGGATCGTCGAGCCGCTCGCCCGCCATTGGTTCTCCCGGGAGACCAAGCGGCGGGTCGTGGCCCTCTCGGGTTGGATGCAGAATCAGCGCAAGCGAGCGGAAGGAAGCTGAACCATGCCCCCCTACACCTACCCCCACACGATCGAGAACGGCGCGGGGGAGCGCCTCACCTTCCTCCGGAGAGTCCCCGGCCGCACCGGCGATCGCCTCGAGGTGGAGAACATCGTCTCGCCGGGGGCCGGCCCCCCGATGCACATCCACCACCATCAGGAGGAGGCGCTCACGGTCCAGCAGGGGCGGATCGGCTACGAGCGGCCCGGCGAGCCCGAGACGTTCGCCGGGCCCGGTACGTCGATCGTCTTCAAAGCGGGACAGGCGCACCGCTTCTGGAACGCCGGGGAGGACGAGCTGCGCTGCACGGGCTACATCGAGCCCGCCGACAACCTCGAGTACTTCCTCACCGAGATCTACGCCTCCACGAAGCGGAGCGGAGGGAAGCGCCCGGACCCCTTCGACGCGGTGTTCCTGATGTGGCGGTACCGGTACGAGTTCACGATGGTGGACGTCCCGGCGGTGGTGGGGCGGCTCGTCTTCCCGATTCAGTACGCCTTCGGAAAGCTGCTCGGAAAGTACCGGAAGTACGCCGACGCGCCCGAGCCCAAGCACCGGTGAGACGGAAGATCATCGTCTACATCGCGACGAGCGCCGACGGCTACATCGCCCGGCCCGACGGCGACGTCGAGTGGCTCAACCGCCGTCCGCACACCATGGACTATGGGATGGGCGCCTTCTATCGGACGATCGACACCATCCTCTGGGGACGCAAGACCTACGACTGGCTCCTCGCCTACTACAAGAAGAAGGGACGGACGAAGGGGCTGTTCGACACGAAGGTCACGAACTATGTCTTCTCGCGGACGCCACCGAGGCGGACCGCCCCCGGCGCTGAGTTCGTCAGGGAATCGGTCAAGTCGTTCGCGCGGCAGCTCCGCGCGACGCCGGGCAAGCACATCTGGATGATGGGGGGCGGAGGGCTGATCGCTTCGTTCCTCGACGCCGGCGAGATCGACGAGCTCGACATCCACGTCATCCCGGTCATGATCGGCAAGGGGATCCCCCTCGTCGCGCCCCGCCACCGGGATGTGCCGCTGCGGCTTCGATCATCGCGAAAATATCCCGATGGAGTCGTCCGCCTGCGCTACGAGGTCCTGCGGTAACATCCGCGGCCGATGCAAGGCCGGTCGCTCGCCGTCGTGGTCGCCGGACTCGCGGGGCTCGCGCTCGTCGGGCTCGGCATGCGCTGGTGGACTGCTCGCGCGGCCGAGAGCGCGCCGCGGCGTGAGGGGGACGCTCCGAAGCCGGCGGCCGCGCTCGTGCCGGAAAGCCTGTTCGTCCTGAAAGTCACCGACGCGGAGGTCGTCTGCGAGAGGCCGGACGGCAAGGTCGAGCGGGTGCGCTGGGACGACCTGCAGAAGGTCGAGATCGTGACGACGGACAAGGGGCCCATGGAGCCGGATGTCTTCTGGGTCCTCCACGGGAGCAAGACCGGCGTCGCCGCGCCGCAAGGCGCCACCGGCGAGAACGAGCTGCTCGACCGCCTTCTGAAGCTGCCGGGGTTCGATAACAAGGCGCTGATCGACGCCATGAGCTCTGCGACGAACAAACGGTTCCTGTGCTGGCAGCGGAAGCGGTGACACACGGGACCTTGAATCGCTTGGAGCCGCAGTAGACTCCGCTGCGGCGGTCACCCCGTCGCGAAAACCCGACGAGGGTCCTGGAGGTCATCCCGATGCGAGCCCATGACATTCGCAGACGCACTCGTCTCCTTTTCCTGATCGTGGGGATCGTCACGGCCGCTCTCTCGAGCGCCGTCTCGACGTCAGTCCACGCGCAGACAACCTCCGGGAAGAAGCCGAACATCCTGGTCATCTGGGGTGACGACATCGGCTGGTACAACCCCAGCATCTACAACCGCGGCGACATGGGGTATCAGACGCCGAACATCGACCGGATCGGAAAGGAAGGGGCGATGTTCACGAGTTGGTACGGGCAGCAGAGCTGCACCGCCGGCCGCGCCGCGTTCATCACCGGCCAGTCGCCGATCCGCACGGGCCTCACCAAGGTTGGACTGCCGGGCGCCGACCTCGGGCTCCAGCCCGAGGATCCGACGATCGCCGAGGTGATGAAGACCCTCGGGTACGCGACAGGGCAGTTCGGCAAGAACCACCTCGGCGACAAGGACGAGTTCCTGCCGACCAACCACGGCTTCGACGAGTTCTTCGGGAACCTCTACCACTTGAACGCCGAGCAGGAGCCGGAGAACGAGGACTACCCGAAGGATCCGGCCTTCAAGAAGAAGTTCGGCCCGCGCGGCGTCATCCACTCCTACGCCGGGGGGAAGATCGAGGACACCGGCCCGCTGACGATCAAGCGCATGGAGACGGTGGACGAGGAGTTCCTCAAGGCGACGCTCGACTTCATCGACCGGCAGAGCAAGGCGGGGAAGCCTTTCTTCGTCTGGTTCAACTCGACGCGCATGCACATCTTCACGCACCTGAAGGCGGCCTCGAAGGGAAAGACCGGCTACGGCCTCTACCCCGACGGAATGGTCGAGCACGACGGGATGGTCGGTGAGCTGCTCAAGAAGCTCGACGACCTGAAGATCGCCGAGAACACCATCGTCGTGTACGGGACGGACAACGGCGCCGAGGTCATGTCGTGGCCCGATGGTGGGACCACGCCTTTCCGGGGCGAGAAGGCGACGAACTGGGAGGGAGGGTTCCGAACGCCCTGCCTGATCCGATGGCCTGGGGTGATCAAGCCCGGGACGGTCTACAACGGCCTCTTCGCGCACGAGGACTTCCTGCCAACCTTCGCGGCTGCGGGAGGCGAGCCCGATGTCGTCGCGAAATGCCTCAAGGGATTCAAGGCGGGGAACAAGACCTTCAAGGTCCACCTCGACGGGTACGACCTCATCCCCTTCTTCAAGGGGCAGGTCAAGGACTCGCCGCGGCGGGAGTTCCTCTACTGGAGCGACGACGGCGACCTCATGGCGATCCGGGTGGACCAGTGGAAGGTCGCCTTCAAGGAGCAGCACGCCACCGGGCTGGACGTCTGGAAATCCGAGTTCACGAACCTCAGGGCCCCGAACGTCTACAACTTGAGGGCCGACCCGTTCGAGCGCGGTCCCGAGGCGTTCGGCTACGATCAGTGGATGGCGGACCGTTCCTTCCTGATCGTGCCGTCGCAGGCGATCGTCGCGAGGTGGCTCGAGAGCTTCAAGGAGTTCCCGATCCGCCAGAAACCGGCGAGCTTCAATCTCGACGAGGTGATGCACAAGCTGTCGGCGGCGCAGAGCGGCGCCCGGTAGGCGTTCCGCTGAGCCGCCTCGGATCGAGGACGCTCCCTCTCGCGGCGCTCGCGATCGCGTCGGTGCAGGGCTGCAGGCCGGCCGAGGATCCGGTCGCGGTCGCGAAGCGCGAGCTGACGGCGCGCTACGCCGAGAACGAGGCCGCCTTCTTCGCCCGCGACCCCGATCGCGTGATGCGGCTCAGGCACCCGGACTTCCACACGATCACACCGGACGGCAAGGTCTCCTCGCGCGAGCAGATGTACGAGCGCACGCGGCAGTTCATAGCCCGGATCGAGCGTTTCGACGCGTTGAGCGAGACGATCACCGGGGTTTCGCTCGAGGGGGATACGGCGCACGCGACCGTGGACCAGCGCACGGTGCGCCAGCAGCGCTTCCCGGACGGCACGCTGCACGAGGTGCGGACGTCGGTCGTCCAGCGCGAGTCCTGGAAGAAGACCTCCGAGGGCTGGCTCATGTGGCGCGTGGACGAGGTTCAGCCCGGCCAGACGCTCGTGGACGGGAAGCCCGTTCGTTGATCTCGGCGTATCCTCGGTGACGTCCGTCATTCAACGAGGAGAGATCGACATGAAGCCAGGAGCGATGCTGCGCGCGACGCTCGTCGTCGCCACGTTCGTCGTCGTGACGCTGGGAGCGGCGACGCTCGCGACGCACGCCGCGAAAGGCGGGAATCACTGCGGGAAGGGGATCCGGGCGTGCTCGGCGAGCCAGGTCGGCCAGCCGTGCGATCCGAACAACCTCAACATCATCTGCTCGGCCCAGGCGAACGGCTCGTACTGTTGCCTCGCCTACGCGCCCTGAGGCGGGAGAAGCCGGAGGAGCCCGAGGCTCCTCCGGCAACCGGCTCTACTTCTCGATCGCTCTCGATGTGGTGTTGATACAGGGACTAGTCCCCGCCCTCGTCGTCTTCCCCCTCTTCGGACTCGAACCCGGTCACGGCGAACCACTTCTCCTCCGAGCCGGCGAGGATCATCACGATCGGCGCGACACACGGGTTCGGCAGGTCGATCGTCGTGCGGATCGTCGCGTTCCCGGTGCGCGTGGCGGGGAACCCCGAGGTGATCACGTTCTTCGTCGTGATCGAGTCCCCTTCCTCGGTCCAGCAGCTCACCGCTGCGCGGAACTCGTCCTCGTCGTTGATCCCGCGCATCTCGGGAGGGACCTCCTCATCGTCCGTGAAGACGAGACCTTGCACCTTGATCGTGAGATGGCCGTCGGTGTCGAGCCGCCCGCGGGCCGACCTCAGGGTCCACGGGAGCTCGTCCCCCGGGATGTCGCGGATCGGGAAGCCGTCGCCGACGAACGGGCCGTCCACGCCGTACATCGATTCGAAGGAGATGAGGGCGGCGCCCTGCTTGGATTCCTTGCTGAGCTGGCTCGACGCGTTGAGGCCGCGCTTCGAGGCGTGATTGAACGGGCTGCCGGCGGCCGCGAGACCGACAGCGGAGGCGAAGACCACGGCCACAACGAGTGTCTTGCGCATGGCGTTTTCTCCTGTTCTTTTTTGGGTGCCGCTCGACGCTAGTCCCCGCGCCACCGGCCGGCCATGGGGCGAAACCCCACGGGGGACGGTTTATTCGAGCCAGCACATGGCCTCCCCCGCCTCGCCGTCCATCGCGAGATGGAGGGCGCGGCCGGGGGCGGCGTCGGCGACGCGGATGACGCGCAGGCAGGAGGCGAGGGCGGCGTCTCGTGGCGAGATCGCCGGAAGCGCGTTGGGCGAGCGGTCGAAGAAGGGGGCGTGGAAGAGATCCTCTCCCTCGTCGGGGTGCAGCGCCAGGTAGTAGATCCCGTCCTCGACCAGGTCCTGGAAGAAGTGGGTCCCGTACGACACTTCGGGGACGTACTCGCCCCGGCGATGGGCGATCTCGATGAGCACGCGACAATGGTTGATGTCCGAGTAGTAAACCTTCACGCCGAGCTGAGGGTCGTTCGTCCCCCAGCGCCCGGGACCGAGGAGCAGGTAGGTCCGGCCCTCCAGCGCGTCGTTGACCCTCGCGACCGCGCGGCCGACCGACGCACGCCCCTCCGGGTCGAGCGCGTCGTAGGCGCGCGGGTCCACGTAGACCACGTCGTCGATGTCGCGGACCTCCCCCGACCGTACGAGGCCGCGGGTGAAGAACACCACGCGATCGCGGGGAACGCCGCGCGGAAGCTTTCCCGCCTCCGCGGCCTCGGCCTGCACGAGGGGGCGGCACTGCAGGAGGTAGAAGCGGTCCTCCACCTGCGCGAACTCGACGTTGATCGGCGTCCCGAAGGCGTCCTCCAGCCGGCGCAGGCGCTCGCGCATCATCGCCGCGAAGCGCGTGCGCGCGAGCATCCGGTCGAACGTCAGGCACAGGCGCCCCGGCGGGACCCCTTCGAGCCCGCCGGTCGGCTCGACGAGCCCGTCCTCGGTCCGGATCGACGCCGTCCACTCCAGCCCCGGCGCCCCTTCTCCTTCTTCGCAGATTCGCGCGAGCGGCACCGAGGAGAACCGGTCGTCCTGGAGGTCGATCGCGTCCACGATCTTCTGCGAGTAGTAGGCCTGGCGCTCCGGCGTGACCTCGGGCCTGAGCATCGGGGCGCCGAGCGCGACCATCCGGCAATGGTCGTTCCCCGACCGGTCCACCGCGCGCGTTCCCAGACCGTAGACCAATCGCGCCAGCCCGTCCTCGGCGCGCAGGCGCGGCGACCACCGGTACTCGTTCCGCGAGAAGCCGACGCCGGCGAGGTCCGGGAGGAAGTAGCGGCCGTGCCGACGGCCCACGACCTTCTGGATCAGGATCGCCATGTCCTCGTTGTAGTCGATCAGGTTGTGGCGCCGGCGGTAGGTCAGCGGGTTCGGGGCGAGCGTCGAGGCGAACACCTCGGCGACCGCGCCGAGGAGCGCCTTGAGGCGCTGGGGCTTCGGCCCCTGGTTCCCGAGGAAGACGCTCGCGTACATCCCCGAGAACGCCGCGCCGAACCGGTCCTCGAGCAGGCTCGAGCTGCGTACGATCAGCGGGTGGTGGCCGACCTGCTCGAGCATCCGGTCGAGCTGCGCGACGAACTCCGCCGGGAACTCCGCGTTCTGGAAGATCTGCCGGATCAGCGGGTACTCGTTCCGGATCTCCTCCGCCGGCTTGTACTTCTGGCTCTGGTACTCGTCGAGGCGGTTCAGGTGGAGGAAGCGCTCGATGACGTCCGAGCGAACGAACCAGGATTCGGGGAGGTGCACCTGCGCGACCGGGTCGTCCCCATGCTCCTGCTGCGCCCCCTGCAGGATCCGGTAGCCGAGGAACATCCCGGCCGCCTTTCCTCCGATCCGCCCCTGCCCCTTCGACGGGCCGATCACGCGGTCGAGGATCCACTCGAAGTCGCGGACGCGCAGGAACCCTTTCGCGACCCCGATGAACTCCAGCTGGTCGCTGATGAAGCTGCGGATCAGCGCGACGCGGAGCTGCGTCGTCTGCGCGGGGGCGAGCCGCTCGTCGCCGCGCGGCAGGCGGCAGAACCGGCGGACCGTATCGGCGAGCACGTCGAACGAGACGTCGGGGAGGCTCGCGATACTCTCGAGGCTGTCGGCCTCCTCCCGGCGGCGCACCCCGTCGATGACCGCCTGGATGCGCTCCGGCGTCAGGAGCGCGGAGGCGTGCCGGACGACCGCCTCGCGGACCGAGAGCCGCTCGCTCACGCTCCACGGCGCGGCACCGGGACGGTTCGGGTTGTCCTCCTCGGGAGCGACCGACGACTTGGCGCCGTCGGCGTGGGCGTCCTCATAGACGGCGTCGATGGAGACGAGCCCCTCGCTGTGGAGCACGATCAGGAGCTGCCGCGCGATCCGGTCCGCGAGCTCGGGGGTGGATTCCAGCGCGCCGCGCAGCAGCGCCTCGGACTCGGCTCGCGACTCGTGCATGCGCTCCTCCGGCGGGACCGGACCAGAGTATGCCCGAACCGACTAGAATGCCGCGCATGCGCGCGCCGCCGTTCAATCAGTACCTCGGCATCCGCGTCGATCGTATGGAGCAGGGAGAGGCGCTCGCCGCCCTCGATCTCGCGCCGCATCACACGAACAATCGCGGAGTGGTGCACGGCGGCGTGCTCGCGTCGCTCCTCGACTCGGTGATGGGCGCCGCGGTGATCTCGTCGATCCCGAAGGAGTGGTGGTGCGCGACCACCGCGCTGACGATCCAGTTCCTCGCCGGCGCGCGCGAGGGGACGCTCGTCGCGAGCGCCTCGGTCCTGCGCCGGGGGCGGAACATCGCCTTCGTCCGCGGCGAGGCGAAGGACACCGAGGGGCGCCTCGTCGCGACCGCGCAAGGGACCTGGCACCTCTGGCCGCACCGGCCGGAGATCTCGTCCCCCGACGCGGAGCCTTACGTCGTGGTGCGCGGCACCGGGGAGCGGGTCCGCGTCGGGAAGATCCTCGCCGTCGGCCGGAACTACGCCGCGCACAACGTCGAGATGGGGCACGAGCCGGCGGCCCCGCCCGTCCTCTTCCTCAAGCCACCGTCGGCGCTCGCGCACGACGGGGACGTCCTGCGGCTCCCCGCAGGCTGTGGGGCGATCCACCACGAGGTGGAGCTCGTCGCCGTCATCGGCCGGCGCGGCCGTGGGATCGAGGAGCGCGCCGCGCTCGACCACTTGCTCGGCTACGGGGTCGGCCTCGACCTGACCCTTCGGGACCTGCAGAGCCAGGCCAAGGCCAAGGGGGAGCCGTGGGACCTGTCGAAGGGGTTCGACGGCGCCGCGCCGGTGTCGTCGATCGTCCCGCGCGAGAGCGTCGGCGACGTCTCCGCGCTCACCCTGACCCTCGACGTCAACGGCGTGCGCAGGCAGGAGGGCTCGACCGGGCGGATGCTCAACGGCGTCGCCGCGCTCGTGGCCCATGCCTCCCGGTGGATCACGCTCGAGCGCGGGGACCTGCTCTTCACGGGGACGCCGGAAGGGGTGGGACCGATCGTTCCCGGGGACGTCCTCGAGGCGAGGCTGTCCGATCTCGTGTCTCTCACCGTCACGATCGCCTAGGGCGGGAGACCTCTTGGCGCGAGCGGGACTCTCGGCTCTCCTCCTGGCGTTCGCGGTCGCGGCGCTCCTCCGCCTCAACGGCTTCTGCCTCCTCGAGCCCGATTCGCCGAGCTACCTGATCGGGGCGAAGTCGATCGCCTCGCTCCACGGCTATCGGGACCTCGACCGCCCGGGGGAGCCGCTGCACACCTTCCGTCCGCCGGGGCTGCCGCTCCTCCTCGTGCCGCTGTCGTGGCTCGCGCCGTACTCCGTCGTCGGGGGGAAGCTCGTCGTGCTCGCCTTCGCCCTCGCGTCGATCGCGATGGTCGCCCGGCTGGCCGCGCGCGGCGGCTCGGCGGCGGGGGCGCTCGGCGCGGCGGCGTTGTTCGCCGCGAGCCCGTACGCGCTGCTCCACGCGACCGAGGTGGCGAGCGAATTCCCCTACCTCGCCTGCTCGCTCGCGGCGATCCTCCTGCTCACCCGCCCCGGCGGCGCGCCCGCGCGTCGCGAGGTCGCCCTCGCCGCCGCGATCCTGGCGTTCCTCCCGTTCCTGCGGACGATCGGCGTCGCGCTCGTGCTCGCGGCGCTCGCGGTGTGCCTCGTCGATCGGCGGCGCCGCGGCTGGTGGCCCGCCCCCGCCGTCGCGCTCGCCGCGGCCGCGCTCTGGATGCTGCGCAACCGCGCCGCGGGAGGCCCGACCTATTTCGGCGCGATCGCGGCGGACCTGTCGCGCACGGGCGCCGCGGGGTTCGCCGCGAAGGCCGCCGCGGCGCTCGGGTTCTACGCCTCGCGGTTCCTCGACGTCCTCCTCCCCGGCGTGTGGCCCGGACGGCCGCTCTACGAGCGCATGACCGTCGGCGGAACGCCCGACCTCGGCGGGCTCCACGGAGGCGGATGGATCGTCGCCGCCGCGATCCTCGCGCTCGCGGGATGGGGCGCCTGGTCGCGCCGCCGCGAGGAGGGGACGCTCGCCGTCGCCTACGCCGCCGCTTTCGCGCTCGTGCTCGCGATCTATCCGCCGCGTCACGAGCGGTTGACCTGGCCGCTCGTGCCGCTCGCGTGGGCGCTCGTCCCCTCCGGCCTCGACGCCGCGCGGCGCGCGCTCGCGGCACGGGCTCCCCTCGGGTCCGTGCTTCGCGTACTCGCGGTCGCGGTGCCGCTCGCGATCCTCGGCATCGAGGGGGCGGCCAGCCTGGCGATGGTGCGGGACAACCGCGCCTCCGCGACCGGCGGAGACCGCTTCTACGACGACCGGAACCCCCCGCTCTACTTCGTGGACTGGCGGCGCGCGGGGGAATGGCTCGGCGCCAACGCCCCGACCGGGGCGCGCGTGCTGACGCGCCACACCGACGTCTACTTCACCTCGGGGCGGACGCAGGACTCCGCCCGCTTCGAGGAGCTTCCCCCTTCGGTCTGGCGCGGGAGGATCGGCCGGCTCCACGCGCGCTACCTGGTCGTGCCCACGGCGCTCTACGGGAAGTTCTTCCCCTTCGAGCTGCTCGGCTCCGATCCGGCCTACTCGTACTCCATCCGCTGGCAGGGGCGCGGCGCCGCCGTCGTCGAGGTGTCTCCGAACCGCACCGGCCGCGTCTCTCCCCCGGCGGCGATTCCCGCCGGGGTCCTCGACGCGTGCGAGGCGGCCTTCGCGCGGGAGCCTCGCCGCGTCGATCTCGCGACCCGTTGCGCGGAGCTGCTCGCGATGAGCGGCAGGCGCGACGAGGCGATCGCGCGGCTGACCGCGCTCGTCGCGAAGGGAGGCGCGGACGTCCGGATCCAGGTCGCGCTCGCGCAGGGCCTGCTCGACGCCGGGCGCGCGGACGAGGCCGCGGTGGCCTTCCGCGCGGCCTCGGCGCTCCCCGAGGCCGAGCTCCTCGAGCAGACGATCGCCCGCGGCGTCGCCGCGTCGATCGAGCGCGGGCGGGCGTCCGCGCTCGACCCGCTCGTCCGCGCCCGCGCCGCCGCGGTCCGCGCCGGCGATCGCATGGACGCCCTTCGCTGGGACCAGGCCATCGCGGACGTGCAGGAGGCGCTCGGCCTGCAGCCCGGGGACGCCCCCGTGCTCGCGACCGCGGCCGACCTCGCCCTGCGCCTCGACGACCTCGGCCGCGCGATCGATCTGTACCGGCGCGCGGGGGCGGCCGGCGATCCGCACGGCGCGGCGAAGGCCGCCGCCCTCGCCGACGCCGCCGCCGTCGAGACGCGCGCCGACGCCGCCGGGGCGGACGAGCTCGCGCGCGCGGCGTCGTTCTGGGCGCAGGAGGGGGCGCCGGGGCGTTCGCTCGCGATCCTCGAGCGCGCGGCGCACCGCTTCCCGTCCGACCCGTCGATCGCCGCGGGGCTCGCCCGGCTCCGCGCCTTCTACGGCCTCGACTAGAATCCGCTGCATGTCGATGCAGCTCTCCGGCCGGCGCGTGCTGATCACCGGCGCGTCATCGGGAATCGGACGGGCGGCGGTGCGAGCGTTCGTCGCAGAGGGGGCGGTCGTGCTCGCGGTCGCCCGCTCGGAGCCCGAGCTGCGGGGGATCTCCGCGGAGCTCGGCGGCGCATCCAAGGTCGTTCCGCTCCCCTGCGACGTCACCGACGGTCCGGCGATGGAGCGGATGGCGAGGGAGGTCCTCGCGCGCTGGGGGGCGCCGGACGTCATCGTGGCCAACGCCGGCGTCGGGCTCGACGCCCGGTTCGAGGCGATGACCGACGATGCGCTGCGCACCGTGTTCGAGGTCAACGTCTTCGGCGTCGTGCGGACGATCCGGCCGTTCCTCCCGGCCATGACCGCGCGCAAGTCGGGGAGGATCCTGATCGTGTCGTCGGTGGTCGGGAAGCGCGGCGTGCCGAACTACTCGGCCTACGCGGGGAGCAAGTTCGCGCTCCACGGCATGGCGGACTCCCTGCGGTCGGAGCTGGTCGGCACGGGGGTCTCGGTCGGAATCGTCTGCCCGTCGTCCACCACCACGCAGTTCCAGTCGCGGATCCGGCGGGAGGGGCCGCCGCAGGTGCGGACCCGTGTGAAGAAGCACTCGGCGGAGTCGGTCGCGCGCGCGCTCGTCTCGATGGCCCGCTCGAAGCGGCGCGAGCGGATCCTCTCCCCGGAGGCGAAGCTGCTGAACGGGCTGAACCGGCTCGCGCCCGGGCTGCTCGACTGGTTCCTCGCGAAGGCGCTGATGCGGAGGGCGTGAGCCCTCACTCGGCCGGAGGGGCCTCGGTCTTCGCGGCCAGTCGCTTCGCGCGGGCCTCGAGCCCGCGGCGCCGGCGCTGGACGCGACGGATCGTCTTCTTCGCCGCCCTCACCTTGGCCCCGTCGAGCGACGTCCCCTTCTCGGCGAGGGCCTTCTTCAGTGCGGCGGTCTTGGCGCGGAGCTGCTCGACGGTCTTGGCGCGGAGCTGCTCGACGGTCTTCTTGGCCATGTCTGTCTCCTCGACGAAAGCGCGAGATGCTAGCACGCCGCGCTGCTAGACTTCGGCCATGCCTCCGTACGAGCGCCACGTCTTCGTCTGCGAAAATCTCCGTTCCCCGGACGACCCGCGCGGCTGCTGCGCGGCGAAGGGGGCGGCGGACGTCCGCTCGCGGCTCCGCGTGCTCGCGAAGGAGGCCGGCCTCAAGGGGCGCGTGCGGATCAACACCGCGGGCTGCCTCGACCAGTGCGCGCACGGCGTGACGGTCGTCGTCTACCCCGAGGCGGTCTGGTACGGTCACGTGACCCCGGACGACGCGGACGAGATCTTCCGGAGCCACATCCTGGGCGGCCGTCCGGTCGAGCGCCTGCGCCTGGCGCACATGCGTCCCGCGGACTAGCCGCGTGACCGCCGGCGGCCGCCGGTTCCTGCTCGTCGGGCACCGCGGCGCCGCCGCGCGCGCCCCCGAGAACACCGCGTCGTCGCTCCGCGCCGGGCTCGCCGCCGGGGCCGATCAGATCGAGATCGACGTGGGACTGACGCGCGACGGGCGCGCCGTCCTCCTCCACGACACGACGCTCGACCGGACGACGAGCGGTCGCGGGCCGCTGCGCGGACGGAGCGCCTCCTTCGTGCTCGGCCTGGACGCGGGCGGGTGGTTCTCCCCTCGCTTCGCCGGCGAGCCGCCGATCGATCTCGACGACGCGCTCGCGATCGTGCGCGCGCGCGTCCCGCTGATCGTCGAGGTCAAGCCGGCGCGGCGCGAGCGGGAGCGCGGGATCGACCCCGCCGATCGCGCGACCGTGGACGCGGTGCTCGCCGCGTTCGAGCGGACGGGAGGCCTGCGCGGCGTGACCGTGTCGTCGTCCGCGTGGACGCTGCTCGAGTACGCCGCCGGCCGCGCTCCGGGGGTGGACCTCGCGCTGACCGTGCGGAGCGGCGAGACGCGCGACCCGATCGACTGGGCGCGGCGGACCGGCGCGACCGCGCTCCATCCCAACCGCCGTCTCTGCTCCCCCGCCTTCGTGGCCGGGGCGCGCGGCCTCGGTTTGCTGGTGCTCGCGTACACGGTCAACCGCGCCGTGGAGCTCGCCGCGCTCGCCCAGGCGGGGGTCGACGGGGTCTTCACCGACGATCCCGCGGCGCTGCGCCGCGTTCTCGACCGCTCCCGCCCCGGCCACCTCCCGGGCGAGGAGGCGCTCACCCTCGGGATCGACCAGGGCTCCGGGGGAACGCGCGCGGTCCTGCTGGACCCGGCGGGGTCGATCGTCGGGGTCCGCGAGGTGCGGGTCGCCTCGCGGAGGACAGGGGCCGGGGCGATCGTGCAGGACGCGGACGCGATCGCCGCGTCGGTGCTTCGCGCGGCGGGGCCGCTCGTGTCGGAGGCGAAGGCGCCGGTCGCCGCCGCCGGGCTCGCGGTCCAGCGATCGTCGCTCGTCGTCTGGCGGCGCCGCGACGCCGAGCCGGTCACGCCCGTGCTCTCGTGGAGGACGGGGGCCGCCTACGCGCCGTCGGCCGAGGTCGCGTCGCACGAGGAGGAGATCCACCGGGCGACGGGGCTCACGGGGAGGTATCCGTACGGCGGGATCCGGCTCGCGGGCCTGCTCGCCGAGACCCCGGACGCGGCCGCCGGGCTCCGCGACGGACGGCTCGTCGCGGGACCTCTCGGCGCGTTCCTCGCCGCGCGGCTCGGCGACCCGGCGGGGGCCGCATCCGATCCGTCGCTCGCGCAGCGCACGCTCGCCTACGACATCGGCGAGGGCCGGATGAGCGAGGGGCTCGCGGCGATCCTCGGCATCGCCGCCTCGAGCTGGGTCGGCGTGATCCGGTCCACGGGGCGTCCCGGCTCGCTCCGGCTGGGGCGGCGGCGGCTCCCCCTCCGCGCGCTCTGCGGGGACGTCGGAGCGGCGGTCCGCGCGCTGTTCGAGGACGTTCCCGCGGAGACCGACGGCGCGATGATCCTCGGGACCGGCGGGTTCGTCGTGGTCCCTTCGGGGAGATCGGCGCGCCGCGTCGAGGGCCTGCTCACCTCGATCCTCTACGAGGACGCCGACGGCCCGGTGTTCGGCGTCGAGGGCACGGTGCACGGCCTCGCCGCCGGGCTCGTCGAAGCGGGGCGCCGCGGCGGCTGGGAGGCGCTCCCGCCGGAGCGGATCGCGGCACGATCCGGATCGGCGCGGCGGCCCGCCCGCGTCGTGGCCGCGATCGAGGGGACCGGGACGC
>DASRJG010000011.1:0-4691 GCA_035649595.1 Candidatus Polarisedimenticolaceae bacterium | reverse complement strand
GAAACGATCGTCGCCGGTCGCGCGATCGGTCGCCCGCTCGCCGTCCGCGGTGCGGCGGCCGCGGCGCAGCACGGTCAGCGTGTACGACTCCTGCACGTTGAGCGCCGCGTCGTTGCCGACGCCGATCTGCCCCGCCTGGATCAGCGGGATCGCGACCGTCCGCTGGTTTCCGGCGGGGCCGATCGCGAGCGCGATGTCCTTCCGCTTCACGTCGAAATCGAAGCGGAACGTCAAGTCCTCGATCGCGTCGCCGTCGTTGTCCACCTTGATGTCGTACACGGCGTCGGGATCGAGCGTGAAGTAGTTGGGCCCGCCGTACGCGTCCTGGAGCGGGATGTAGTTCGCGATGAAGGTGATGAACCCTTCGCGCCCCGCCTCGTAGCTGTTGAACATGTAGAAGTCGGTCGCGTCCACCTTCGGCGACTTCGTGATCGCCGGGGCTTCGCGATGGCTCGACGCGAGGGCGGCCGGGCTCGCGGCGAGGGCCAGCGCGGCGAGCGCCGCGGCGGCCGTGATACGGGAACGAATCTTGAGGGTCACGGGATCGGCTCCTTTCGGTTGGGTCTGGGGTCGCGCCCCACATCCGACCTACGGAACCGTCCCTGGAATCGGATTCCCCGCGAAGCCGCGCGCGAGAAAGTAGGCGCCGATCGCGGCGGCCGTCATCAGCGCGAGGAGCGGCGCCGCGGCCGGAAAGAGCCTCCGCCCTCCCGCGAAGGCCACGATCCCGATCTTCACGATCATGTTCGCGATGAACGCGGCGAGGATCGCCGTGAGCGCCTGCGCAGCATCGATCGTCCCCGCCGCCGCGAGCGTCGAGGCCGCGAGCGTCGCGCCGTGGACGTCGGTCGAGCCCGCGATCCCCGCCGCCGCGATCGCCCCCGCCGAGCCGAACAGGCGCTGCGCGATCGCGGAGACGATCAGGATCCCCCCGAAGAGCGCCGCCATGACGATCGCCGGCTTCAGCTCGAGCGGATTCGGGAGGCGGAATTCCACGGAGGGGCGGTCCCCGCGCCGCCGCGCGAGCCACCACGCCCCCCAGGCGCCAAGCCCCCCGGCGGCGATCGGCGCCGCGAGGAGCGTCCCCGCGGCGGGAAGGAGCGGCGGGTTGGCGAGGGCGACGATGGCGACCTGCGCGCAGGCGGATGCGACGTTCGCGAGCACGATCCCGACGGTGAGGGACGGGGCGATCGCCTCCGCGGTCCGGACGCGGCGCGACAGCGAGAGGGTGGCGGCGGTCGAGGAGACCAGCCCCGCGAAGAATCCCCCCGCCGCGAGCCCCCGCTCGGGGCCCAGCGCGCGCACCGCGATGTACCCCGCGAAGCCCAGCCCCGCGATCAGGACGAACATCAGCCACAGCTTCGAGGGGTTGACGATCCCCCACGGGTCCACCGGCTTGTTCGGGAGCAGAGGGAGCACGACCAGCGCGATGACGAGGAAGGCCAGCGCCGCGCGCACCTCGCTCTCGGAGAGACCCGCGTGCGCGAAGGCGTGGATCTTCGGCTTCAGCCACAGCACCGCGAGCACGATCACCCCCAGCATCGCGGCCAGGCGCGGCTCGGCGTGGGAGAGCCAGCCCAGCCCGAAGGTGAGGATCGCGGCGACCTCGGTCGTCGTCCCCGCGTCGTGCCCACCCGCCTTCCCCGGACGCAGGTAGGCCGCGAGCACGATCGCCCCCGCGAACGCGGCGAGCGCGAACGCGACGGAGGCGCTCGTCGCGGCGAGGTGGGCGGCGAGAGCGCCGAGCAGGGCGAGGAGCGCGAGCGTCCTCGCGCCGAACGCCGCGCTCCGGCCCTCGGCGCCGGCGGCACGCTCCCGCTCGATCCCCAGGAGCAGCCCGAGCGCGAGCGCGAGCAGGAAAGGCTTGGCGGTGGCGAACATCGCAGGCCCTTTCGTCGTGGGCTATTCTCGCCGCTTGAAGCTCCTCGCGCATCGGTCGCCGCTCGCGCTCGAAGCGGAGTTGTGCGATCGCGTCGCGGACGCGAAGCGGACCGACCCGCTCGCGCGCGTGCTCGTCATCGTCCCGACGCGGCGGCTCGCGGAGCACGTCTCGCGAAGGCTCGTCGAGCGTGCGGCGTGCATCCTGGGCGTCGAGGTCCTCCCCCACCACGCCCTGCCGTGGCGGATCCTCGAGGCGGCCGGACGTCCCGCTCCGGCGGCGCTGTCCGACCCGCTGCGCGACGCCCTGCTCGCGCGGGTCCTGCGCGAGGCGCCGCGGGGGGCGCTCCGCGATTTCGCGAGGGGCCGGCCCGGGGCGTTCGCCGCCCTCCGCGAGACGCTCGAGGACCTGCGCGAGGCCGGGATCGAGCCGCGCCTCGCGGCCGACGCCCTCCGCGGACCCGAGGCCGAGGTCGCGGGACTGTACGCGCGTTGGGCCTGCGAGCTCGAGCGGATCGAGAGGAGCGGGCGCGCCGCGGACGCCGCCGGGCTCGCTCGCATGGCCGTCCCCCACGCCGCGGCGTTCGCCTCGCCCTTCGCCGCGATCCTCCACCACGGCGCCTACGACCTCATCGGCGTCCGCGTCGAGCTGCTCCGCGCGCTCGACGGCGGCCGGGAGATCGCCTTTCTGCTCCCGGCCGACCCCGAAAACTCCGCGGGAAGGTTCGGCCGCGATCGGGGGCGCCGCATCGCGGAATCCGCCGCGGCGCCACTCGGCCGTCCCGTCCCCGCGCCGGCCGTCTCCCATGCACGCGCGCCGGGGGCGCGTGCCGAGGTGAAGCATGCCGTCTACGAGGCGCTGGCGGCGGTGGAGCGGGGCGTGCCTCCTCACGAGGTCGCGATCGTGCTCCGGTCGTTCGCGCCGTACGCCGCCGCGATCGATGCGCTCGTGGATGCGGAGCGTCCCGCCTGGAACACCTCCTATCTCCTCCCGCTCCGGCGCGATCCGTGGGTCGCCGCCGCGTCGCTCGCCCTCGAGGACGCGGAGGACGCGGGGGATCTCCCCCCCTCGCGCCACGCCGAGCGTCTCGATCGGATCGCCCGCGCGGCGATCGCGGATGCGCGACGCGAGTCCGCGCCCGCGCGGGCCCTCGCGGCCGCGATCGCGACGCTCGCCGAGCGGGAGACGGTCCTCGGCGATGCGGCCGCGATTCCCCACGAGGAGGCGCTCGCCTGGGTCCGGTCCCGCCTGGATGCCGCGACGATCGCGCCGGCCGGCGCCGAGGGAGGAGGGATCCGCTTGCTCGACGCGATGCAGGCGCGCGGCCTGACCTTCCGGAGACTCGCGCTCGTCGGCATGAACGCGGGCCTCTTCCCTCGCTCTCCCCGAGAGGATCCGTTCCTCCGCGACGCCGCGCGGCGGCGCCTGCGCGAGGCGAGCGGACAGCCCCTCCCGCTCGCCGCCGAGACCGAGAGCGAGGAGCGGCTCCTCCTCACGATGCTCCTCGGCGCCGCGCGCGACGAGGTCGCCCTCTCCTGGCGCAGCGCGGACGACGCCGGGCGCCCGCTCCTCCCCGCCCGCGCGCTTCGTCCCGCCGAAGGGGCGGCTCGGACGCTTCCCCTGGCCCCGCGCGAGCTGCTCGCCGCCTGGGCCGACGATCCCGGCGTGCTCTCTCCCGGCGACGAGCTGATCCTGGCGGCGCTCGCTTCGGAGAGCGGCGGCGACGGCGTCCCCGCGGTGTCCCGGCGCCGGCCCGATCTCTCCGACGGCGCGGCGCTCGTCGCCGCGACCGATTCGTTCGCGCCGGGATCCGGACGTTACGACGGACGCGTCGGGCCCGCGGTGGCCCGGAGCCGGCTCGCCGCGAGCGCCCTCGAGAGGCTCGGGCGCTGCCCGCTCCGCTTCTTCCTCCAGGACGTGCTCCGTGTGGAGGCCGTGCCGACGCCTCCCACCCCGTTCGAGTCGGACCTGGCGGCCGTCGGGCGCCGCGTGCACGACGTCCTGAACGAGGTGCTCGGGGAGCTTCTCGCGCGGGGCGCGTTCGAGGCGCTCGACCTCCCGGCACGCGTCGCTCTCGCCCGGGAGGTCCTCGCGCGCGTCTGGCGCGACCGGGCGGGAGCGGACGCGGCGGCGCGGGCGGAGCGCCTCCCCGGGCTCTCGCGGATCGAGGACGCGCGGTGGAGCGCGGCGCTCGGCTCGTTCCTCGCGGCCGACCTCGCCCGCATGGCCGACGAGGGGCTCGTCCCCGAGGCGCTCGAGCACCCGATCGAGGCGCTCCTCCCCGGCGGGCCCGCGACGATCGCGGTGCGCGCGCGGCTCGACCGGGTCTTGCGCGGCTCGCAAGGACAGGTCGTCGGCGACTACAAGACCGGCGGCGACCTCGCGCTCCGCACGCGGCCGGCCGAGATGCTTTCCGGCAAGGAGCTCCAGGTCGCGATCTATGCGCTGCTGACCGGCTTCCCCGTCGAGCTGCTGGGCGTCGGCCCGCGCCACGCCGCGGAGACCGGAGAGGAGACCGACGCGCGCTTCGTCCGCTTCGAAGGATTCGACAAGACGGCGCTCCGCGACGGCGTGGTCGAGACGCTCGGGGCCGTCTTGGCGCTCGCCTCGAGCGGCCGCTTTCCGATCCGCGCCGGCTCCCACTGCGGCTTCTGCGACTACGCGTCCGCCTGCCGCAAGGGGCATCCGCCGACGGAGTACCGCGAGGAGCAGGCCGAGGACATCGCCGACGCGCGCGACTGCTGGGGAAAGAAGGTGAAGTCGCCGTCGCTCTCGAGCGTGCGCGCGGGGCGCGCATGACCGGCGCCGGGCC
>DASRJG010000010.1:0-8263 GCA_035649595.1 Candidatus Polarisedimenticolaceae bacterium | reverse complement strand
CTCGCCGGACAGGACGATCCCCAACGCCGGTACGCCTCGAGGATCAACGCGAGGTCGCTCGTCTCGGGGGCATCGAGCGCGCGCCGCAGCTCGGCCCGGTTGTCGAGCCGAGCCTCACCGGCGATGCGCACCGGGATCACGCGACGCCTTTCGGAAGAGGCGCGGCGAGGTCGGCGTCGAAGGGGGGGAAGGCCTCCGCGATGTCCGCGGCGTCGTTCACCGGCCGGCCGAGGTGCTCGACCCACGCGTGGGCGCGAAGCTCCGTTTCCTCCCGCCGCACGCCGATCCGCAGGGCGGTCTCGATCCCCTCGAGCCGGGCGATCCACCACAGAACGAGCGACCGGCGCAGGCAGGTCGCCCGGAACCGCCCCGGCCCCGCGACCGCGGAGACCACGCGCGCGAGGACGCGGACGCGCGCGGCCGCGGCGGCGGGGTCGGTGAAGCGGGGCGCGGGCCGGCGCGGCCAGCGCGCGAGGATCCGATGCAGGCGCCGGTATCCCACGAGCGGGAGGAGGACCGCGACCACCGGCATCGCCGCGATGCTCGCGACGGCGAGCGCGAGGTCACGCACGCTCGACCCTCAGCAGCCCGCGGTCGATCAGCTCGTCGATCAGCGCCGCGGCGTCGCGCTCGAGCTCCGCGGGCGCGACGTCGTACTCGGAGAGCATGGTGTCGACCGCCTCGCGGATCGACGGCGCGGTCATGAGGAGCGCCCAGAGACGGGTCCCCGTCTCGTTCAGCCCGAAATAGGTCTCGCTCTCGAGCTCGAGGAGAACGGCCTGGCTTCCGAGGATCTTGCAGAGGACGCCCGGCTTCGGCCGTGCGCGATCGGAGCCATGCAGAAGCGCCACCTCAAACCTCCCCGCGCCGCATGAGTCCGAAGAGATGCCCGAATCGGCTCACGCGCCGCCCGTATCGCGCGTCGAGCCACCAGGGCTCGGGCCAGAGCGTCCGTCCGACGAGGCGCGCGACGTCGCGAGGACGGTCCACCAGGGCGAGCATGAGCAGATGGCGGCGCACCCGCGCGGGCACGTCCCGGCCGGCGAGGAGGGCGCGCCGCGGGACGAGACCCCGAAGCGCGGCGCGCCGGGGTGCACCGGGGCGCAGACGCGCGAGCGCGGGCGCGCACCCGGGCAGCCCGACCAGCCGATCGGCGGTCTCGAGCGCCGTCCAGGCCGCCGTCGCCAGCCGCCACGCGCGCGCACGGTCCGCGACGGCCTCCCAGTCGATCCGGTACGCCCGCGAGAGCACCCCCAGATCCATCAGTCCGCGCAGCGGAGCCTGCCGGAGCTGGTTGACGACCAGGTGGAACGCGGTATGGAGGATGGCGTCCTCGGGGGAGAGGCGTCGGGCGTGGCGCCCCGGACCCATCGGGACCGACCGCTCCCACAACGACTCCGCGTCGGCCTCGGCCGCGCGCCGGACCCACCACCCCTGGAAGGCGGAGTAGTGCAGCTCGACGATCCCGTGGTCGCGCCGGAGGTGGCGGAAGACGAGCTCGCCTCCCGAATGGCGTTGGAGCTCCGGAGGCCGGTCGGGGAGACCGGCCACCTGACGGAGCCCGGCGTCGCGCGCGACGGCGACCGCGCCGGGCATGTCCTCGGGGCGCACCCAGAGATCGATGTCGCTCATCGAGCGGTCCGACGATTCGCGGTAGGCGCTGCCGGCGATCGCCGCTCCCTTGAGGAGGACGAACGGGATGCGCTCCTTCGCCAAGCGCTCCTCGATCCGCGAGAGGGTCTCGAAGTGGGAGAGATTCCCGGCGGCCGCGCCCAACGCCGCGCCGGCGAGCAGATCGGCGAGGGGGGGATCGGCCTCCCGCGCCACGCGGAATCCGAGTCCCGCGAGATCGTGGCCGATCAGCCACGCGGCGAGGCCGGCTCGATCCTCGACGGAGAAGCCGGGCGGCGCGCCGCGCGCCTCGTCGCCGGCGCCGGCGCTCGCCAGCCGCCCGAGCACCGTGCGCGCCACCCGCTCGTCGGTCCAGGGCTCGGTCACGCGAGCCCGCGAAGGCCCGGTGGTCGCAGACGCTCGCACGCGCGGAGGCTAAGAGGAAACCGAGCCTCGCGTCAAGGCTACGGGCAAGCCTCCACGTGCCGCGCGCCGCACACCGCGCTCGTCTGGGGACGCGGCGCTCCCGCGGAGCTCGATCCCGCGCCCCCCTCGCGCGCTCCCGCGGAGTTCGGGACGACGAGGTAGTACTCGTTCCCCGCTCCGGGAGTGAACGAGGCGGGGGAGGAGAGCCCGCAGGCCCCCGCGATCGGCGCGTGGGAGTAGGTCCCGGTGTCGTGCAGCGCATCCAGGTCGCCGGCCTGGATCGAGTAGAGCTGCCCGGGAACGGCGACGGCATTGCATGCCGACGGCCAGGACGCCTCGACGTCGCCCCCCGGCTCCAGGCTGAACACCGCCGCGCCGGGGACGTCCCCGGGCCATCGCGTGACCTGGCAGATCGCGGCGCCCTGGCGGCGCGATTGGACCTTCACGAGGTCGAGGTACCAGCCCTCGTTCGAGCTGGCGAACCGGTCCGAGCCGAAGACGAACGCGAGGTAGATCGTCCGGCCGACGTAGGCGGAGAGATCGAAGGTGCTCGTGATCCAGCCTCCGGAGAGTCCCGTGAAGGCCGGCTTCCCTCCCAGGCCGTTGCACCCGAGCCCGCTCTGGAGCGTCCCCGTGTAGCCCGCGTCCGGCACCAAGGTGGTGTAGACGTCCTGCCCGTCGTCGACGACGTCCGCGACCACCTGCGCTCCGTCCTGATTCGTCTGCGCGGAGTACCAGTGGGTGAGGGTCAGGAGCGCGGAGTTGGCATCGGCGGGGATCGTGATGCCGGGCCCGTTGGTCGAGTCCTTCCCGCCGTAGCCGAGCCAGGCGTAGTTGGTTCCCGAATACGAGTTCCCGGGGCCGTTGCCGCAGTGGAAGCTCTGACCGTGCCCGGCGTCCTTCGACGCGAACTTCCACTCGTCGCGGAACGTCTGGCCGCCGCACCCCGGGAGTCCCGGGTTCACCGATTGGTGGGCCCACCCGGACGGCGGCGTCGGATCGAAGTCCTCGTCGAGGTGCGTCGTGACGATATCGGCGTCGAAATGGTCGGCGATCGTCACCGCGAACGCCGACGCGAGCGGGGGATAGGCCGACGGCGGGCTCGACGAGGCGATGTCGAGCAGATCGAATGCGATCGATCCCCCGCAGGCGAAGGACGGATCGACGCTGAACACGTACGGCTGCGACGACCCCGCGCTCGCGCCCGCGGCGAGATCGCCGAACGTGCGCACCGCCGGGGCGCCGAACGTGATCCCCGGCGTCGTGGACGAAAGCCGCGCGCTGACGGCCGTGGCGCCGAGCCCGCCCGCGTTCCGCAGCACGGGGGTCACCTGCCAGGTCTCGCCGGGCTCGACGTTCCCGTCTCCGTCTCCATCCACCTGGGTCAGCGGGAGCTGGACCGAGTCGAACACGATGATCGGATCGATCGGATCGATCACGACCTGCCACGCTCCGCGCCCGTAGGTCCCGGCCGTGATCGTGTTGGACGCGGCGCTGTACTTGAGGTCGGTCACGACGAGCCCTTCGGGCAATCCGCTCATGAACGGGGCGAAGGTCTGCCCTCCGTCGGTCGAGCGAAACACGCCGACGTCGGTGCCCACGACGATGTCGCTGCCGGTCAGCATGATCACGGAGTTCGCCGGCACGTTCGGGAGCCCGCCGTCGCGGGCGATCCAGGTGCCGCTTCCCGTGTGCTCCCAGAGATGCGCGGTGCCGAAGCCTCCCACCACGGCGAAGGCGCGGGCAGGGGTGGTCGGGTCCGCGGCGACGTCGTTGATCGAGCGGGCCGGCAGGCCCGAGGTGATGTTGATCCACTGCGTGCCGCCGTCGAGCGTGCGCCAGACGCGCCCGTCGGTTGTCCCGGCGAACACCGACCCGTCGTAGTTGCGGTTGACGTCGAGGGTCAGGATGTCGCCGCTCCCGCCGGTCATGTCTCCGGGACCGGACTGCGCCCAGCTCGAGCCGTGGTCGGTGGACTTGTAGACGCGGTGCGTGCCGATGTACATGACGTTCGGCGCGCGCGGGTCGAGGACGTACGGCGTGACCCAGTCGATGCGGTCCCCTCCGATGATCCCGCTCCCCGGCCCGGTGATCCCGCCGAACGATCCGAAGATCCCCGAGGTGGAGCGCGAGACCGAGGGATAGCCCCCGGACGGGTAGGAGGTGATGAACGCGTAGCTCGGCTCGGCCGGGTCGATCGCGCAGACGAACCCGTCGCCGGTGACGCCCTGCAGGTCCCACACGTTCGTGGCGCCGCCCCGCGCGAGCGAGCTGTTGTCCTGCGCGCCGCCGCAGAGGATGCCGCTGTCGGTGGCGTGGACGTCGATCGCGTAGAACTGGGTCATGTTGAGGTTGGTGTTCAGGCTCGTGAACGACGTCCCTCCGTTCGCGCTCTTCCAGAGGCCGCCGTCGGAGCCGACGTAGAGCCACTCCGGGTTCGCCGCCTCGACCCAGAACGCGTGCGTGTCCTGATGAACCTTCTGCGACGAGCCCCACGCGTTCGACAGGTCGGTCCAGCTCACGCCGCCGTTGGTCGACTTGAAGACGTGGATCGTCCCGCGATAGACCGTATCCGGAGTCGTCGGGTGGACGCGGAGCACCATGTTGTACCAGCACTGTCCGTCGCACGCGTTGGTCCCGCTCGACTGCCGGGACCAGGACGAGCCTCCGTTCGTCGTGCGCCAGACGTCGTTGCTGTTCTCGAACAGGGCATAGACGACCTGAGGGTTCGAGGGGGCGATCGCGAGCTCGGTCCGGCCGGTGTTCCCGTTCGGGAGGCTCGAGGCGGTCTGCAGCGTCCAGCTCACGGCGTTGTCGGTGGACTTGTAGATCCCCTTGTTCGTCGCCGCCCACCAGATGTCCCGGTTCACCGGGTCCTCCGCGATCTCGTGGATCTCCGTGTTCGCGAGACGCTTGACCCAGTTGATCCCCGCGTCGGTTGTCGTGAACAGGCCGCCCGTCGCCTGGGAGCCGCTGCTGCATCCGCGGAAGCGTCCGCCGACCACCAGATGGTTCCCGTCCCGCGGATCGACGACGACGCTGGAGAAGTTCGACATGTCCTCCAGCGTGGCGGCGCCGGTCCCGTTCCGCGGGGACCAGGTCGCGCCGCCGTCGCCGCTGCGCAGGAGGCCGATGCCGAAGTACCCGTCGCAGCCCTGGACGAAGTCCCCCGTGCCAGCCCAGAGGGTGTCGGGGGCGGAGGGGTCGTACGCGATCGCCCCGAGGGTGTGCGTGCCCGCGGTGTCGAAGAGCTGCGTCCACGAGAGCCCGTCGTTCGTGCTCTTCCAGAGCCCGCCCGCCGCCCCGGCGACATAGAGGATATTCCGTGCCGTGTCACGGGTGATCGCCGTCACCCGCCCCGAGATGTCGCCGAACGCCCATCCCCCGAAGTGCGAGGCCGCCGGACCCATCGGGATCCAGGTGTTCGGTACGTCGACCCCGCGCGTCATCCGCTGCGTGCGGAGGCGCTGCGCCGTCTCCTCGAACGCCGCCCGGCGGAGGGCGGCCATCTGGCCGGGCGCCGTTGCGCCCGCGCGCCGGGTCGAGAAGAACCATTCCAGGCGCCGCTGGATCTGGTCCTCCTCCCCTTCGTCCCGGTCGAGGATCCGCGGGGCCTGCTGGGCCGCCACGGAGGACGCCAGGAGCGCGGCGAGGAGGACAGACGTGGACCGAGCGCGCCGGCGGATGAAAGTCATCGGATGGCCCCCGGAAAACGGCTTCAAAATGTACAGATAGATCGAGATCTCGACAATGCGGGGACGGCATGGGCCAGGGCGGGGTCATCGCGGGACCGGATGGACGGCGGCGTTGCCCGTGGTGCGTCGGCTCCGAGGACTACGTCGCCTACCACGACCACGAGTGGGGATATCCGGTGGACGACGACAGGCGGCTCTTCGAGAAGCTCTGTCTCGAGGGGTTCCAATCAGGGCTCTCCTGGCTGACGATTCTCAGGAAGCGCGAGGCGTTCCGCCGGGCGTTCGCGGGATTCGACTTCGAGGCGATCGCGGGGTTCGGCCGGCGCGACGTCGCGCGGCTGATGGCGGATGCCGGGATCGTCCGGCACCGGGGAAAGATCGAGTCCGCGATCGCGAACGCGGGCCGGGCGGTGGACCTGGCCGAGGAGTTCGGCTCCCTCGCCGGCTACGTGTGGGGGTTCGAGCCGTCGGGACGCGGCGCCCGGGGCCCCGGCCCGTCCCCCGCCGCCGCAGCGCTGTCGCGCGACCTCAAGAAGCGCGGCTGGACCTTCGTCGGGCCGACGACGGCGCACGCGTTCGCGCAAGCGATGGGCCTGTTGAACGATCACCTTCCCGGCTGCGTCATCCGTCCTCGCGTGGAGGCCGCGCGCCGCGCGTTCCGACGGCCGTTGCGTCATTGACGCTCACGGTCGTTTTCCGGAGTTTCGGGACTAACCCTCTCCGCATCACATGTTGGAAAGTCGACGCCATCCCGATGCGCGCGTCGCTCCCGCAAGGTAGATTTGAAGCAAAGCATCATGAGTGTCGACATCAACGCAGCGGAGCCGCGCGCGGGGCCCGAGCCGGAGCGGTCCGGCGAGCGACGCGCGCATCCGCGCTCGACGATCTCCCTCCACGCATCGTTTCGATCCACGCGATCGTTCCCGCGCGGCGAGCGCGGCGCGGCGCGCGTCTCCGACGTCTCGGCGGGGGGCGCCGGGATCCGCGTCGGGCGCCCGCTCGAGATCGGACAGTGGATCAAGCTGAGCTGGAAGCCCAGCCTCCGCGAGCTGAACCTCATGCCCGCGTCGCTGCGTGCCGCGACGAGCCTGCGCGCGCGCGTGGTCCGCGTGGATCCGGTCGAGGGGAGCTACGGCGTCGCCTTCCCGTCGTCGCCGCGCCTGGCGCTGCTGGCCGCGTTCGACCGGATACTGCCGTGGCTCGGTGTCGCGCTCCTCGTCCTCACCGCGGCGAACGTGCTGTGGCTGCGCGCGGACAACGTCTACTACTTCTGGTATCACCCCGTGCTCAACCTCTACGGGCTGCTGATCTCGGGGTACATCCTCTCGCGCATCGTCCTCGCGTGCGTCTATCGTCCTCCCGCCGACTCCGGATACCTCCCCAGCGTCACCGTCGCGATCTCGTGCAAGAACGAGGAAGCGTCGATCGTCCGCACCCTCGACTGCGTGTTCCGGTCCGACTATCCCGAGCACCTTCTCGACGTCATCGTCGTGGACGACGGCTCGACCGACGGCACCTGGGCGGAGATCGAGCGCGCGCGGAGCCTCCACCCCCGGCTGCAGACGGTGCGGTTCGAGTCGAACCGCGGGAAGCGCCACGGCATGGCGGCCGCCGCGCTGCGCGCCACCGGAGAGGTCGTCGTCTACGTCGATTCGGACAGCTTCGTGCGGCGGGACGCGGTGCGGCGGATCGTGCAGGGGCTCGCCGATCCCGAGGTCGGCGCGGTGTGCGGCCACGCCAAGGTCGAGAACGCCTCCGAGAACTTCCTGACCCGCATGCAGGAGGTCCGCTACTACGTCGCGTTCCGGATCGTGAAGTCGGCGGAGTCCCTCTTCTCCACCGTGACCTGCTGCTCCGGCTGCCTCGCGGCCTACCGGCGCAGCTACCTGATGAGCTTTCTCCAGGTCTGGCTCGGCCAGCGTTTCCTCGGGGTCCCCGCGACGTTCGGCGACGACCGCTCGCTGACGAACTTCATGCTGAGACGCTTTCGGGTGATCTACGACAGCGAGGCAGTCTGCTCCACGATCGTCCCCTCCACCCTCCGGCAGTTCTTCCGGCAACAGCTCCGGTGGAAGAAGTCCTGGATCCGCGAGAGCCTCCTCGCGTCCACGTTCATGTGGAAGCGTCATCCGCTCGCGGCGTTCTACTTCTACCTCGGTGTCGTCTTCCCGCTCGTCTCGCCGGCCGTCGTCTTCGTCGCGATCGTGCTCCCGCTCGTCGGTCTCGGGGCGTTCTCGTACCTGTACATCTACGGCACGTTCCTGATGGCGCTGGTCTACGGTCTCGTCTACCTCGTGCGCCACAAGACCGCGATGTGGTTCTACGGGCTGGCGTTCAGCCTGTTCTACATGGTGGTCCTCGTCTGGCAGACCTACTACGCGCTTGCGACCCTGCGTCGCAACCACTGGGGGACGCGCTAGCGCCATGCCGGCGGACGACGTCTACCGCTCCCGCACGTTCGCTCGCGACCGCCGGACCTGGATCGTCACGCTCGCGGCGGCCGCCGCGATCTGGATCGGATCGACGGCCTG
>DASRJG010000009.1:0-7924 GCA_035649595.1 Candidatus Polarisedimenticolaceae bacterium | reverse complement strand
GCGCCTGGGGGCGGAGGTGTCGATCGGTCCGTTCGCCGTGATCGGAGAGGAAGCGCGGCTCGGAGACCGCGCCGTGGTGGGGCCGGGTGCCGTGGTGGGCGACGGGTGCGAGTTGGGAGACGACGCGGTCCTGAGACCGGGCGCGGTGCTCTACCCCGGAACGCGGGTCGGCGCGCGATGCCTGATCCACGCGGGAGTCGTGCTCGGAGCGGATGGATTCGGGTTCGCCACCTCGCGGGGCGTGCATCGGAAGGTGCCGCAGCTCGGCCGGGTGGTCGTCGAGGACGACGTGGAGATCGGCGCGAACAGCGCGGTCGATCGCGCCATGCTCGGCGAGACCCGGATCGGGCGGGGGACGAAGATCGACGACCTCGTCATGGTCGCGCACGGCGTGACGATCGGTCCCGACGGCCTGTTCGCCGCGCAGTCGGGGATCGCGGGGAGCACGCGCATCGGCAAGGGAGCGACCTTCGCCGGCCAGTCGGGGGCCGCGGGGCACCTCAGGATCGGCGACGGCGCGGTGATCGCGGCGAAGTCGGCGGTGTTCGCCGACGTGGGCGACCGGGCGGTGGTGGCCGGCATCCCGGCGATCGACCATCGGGCGTGGAAGCGCGCGCAGGCGCAGGCGAAAGCGCTGCCCGAGCTCCGCGCGCGCGTGCGGGCGCTCGAGACGCGCATCGCGGCGCTCGAGGCCGGCGCCGCGAAGAAGGGGGAGTCGTGAGCACGATCGACATCCGGGGGATCATGAGCCGGCTGCCGCACCGGTATCCGTTCCTGCTCGTGGACCGCGTGCTCGAGGTCGTCCCCGGCCGGAGGATCGTGGCGATCAAGAACGTCACCATCAACGAGCCGTTCTTTCCGGGGCACTTTCCGGGGGCGCCCGTGATGCCGGCGGTGCTCGTGCTGGAGGCGCTCGCCCAGGCCGGGGCCGTCCTCCTGCTCAGCGAGATCGAGAACCGGGAGTCCAAGCTGATCTACTTCACCGGCGTCGACGAGGCGCGCTTCCGACGCCCCGTCGTTCCCGGCGATCAGGTGCGGCTGACCATGGAGGTCGTCAAGCTCCGCTCCCGCACCTGCAAGATGCGCGGGACCGCCGAGGTGGACGGCGAGCTCGCCGCCGAGGCGGACATCATGTCGGCGCTCGTCGAGAGGTGATCATGGGCCGCCCTCAGGTCGATCCGCGAGCGGTGGTGCATCCCGACGCCCGGCTCGGAGAGGACGTCGTCGTGGGCCCGTTCTGCACGGTCGGCGCGGGCGCCGTTCTCGGCGACCGCACGCGCCTTCAGTCCCACGTCGTGATCGACGGGCGCATCGTGCTCGGTCCCGACAACCACGTCTCTCCGTTCGCCGTGCTGGGCGGTCCCCCTCAGGACCTGAAATACAAGGGGGAGGAGACGGCGGTCGAGATCGGCGCCGGCAACCGGTTCCGCGAATGCGTGACGATCAGTCGCGGGACGGTCGGGGGCGGCGGCGTCACGCGCGTCGGAAGCAACAACCTCCTGATGGCGTATACGCACATCGCCCACGACTGCCAGATCGGGGATCGCATCGTCTTCGCGAACGCCGCGACCCTCGCCGGACACGTGGAGGTCGGCGACGACGCGACCGTCGGCGGGGCCTGCGGGATCCACCAGTTCGTCCGGATCGCCAAGCACGCGTTCATCGGGGGCTGCTCGGTCGTCTCGCAAGACGTGCTCCCGTGGGTGATCACCGCGGGAGACCGGGCGAAGACGCACGGCGTCAACGTCATCGGGCTCGAGCGCAAGGGGTATCCGCCCGAGACGATCCGGGCGATCAAGCGCTGCTACATGACGCTCTTCCGGTCGAAGCTCCTGATGGAGGAGGCCGTGGCCAAGGTCGAGCGGGAGCTGGGGCGGGTTCCGGAGGTCCGGTACTTCCTCGACTTCATCGCCGGAAGCAAGCGCGGGATCACGCGTTGACCCCGCGGCGGGTGCGGGTCGGCGTCGTCGGCGTCGGGCATCTCGGCCGACACCACGCCCGCCTCTATGCCGCCGCGGCGGACACCGAGCTGGTCGCCGTCGCCGATCGCGACCTCGACCGCGCGCGCGCGATCGCCGCCGAGTACGGCTGCGAGGCATTCTCCGACGCCGGCGCGCTGGCGGGACGCATCGACGCGGCCAGCGTCGCGACCCCGACGGTCGACCACCGCGAGGTCGCCGAGATCCTGCTCGCCGGCGGCGCCGACGTCCTGATCGAGAAGCCGATCGCTCCCGCGCTCGCCGACGCCGACGCGATCCTCGCCGCGGCGACCCGCGCCGGGAGGCTGGTCATGGTCGGACACACCGAGCGGTTCAACCCCGCGATGGTCGCGCTCGCGCGCGCCGTGGACGCGCCGCGCTTCGTCGAGATCCACCGCCTCGCGGGGTTCACCGCGCGCTCGACGGACGTGGACGTGATCCTGGACCTGATGATCCACGACCTCGATCTGCTGCTGTGGTTCGACGGGACCGACCCGGCGACCGTGGACGCCGTCGGCGTGGCTGCGCTGACGGACAAGCTCGACATCGCCAACGCGCGCATCCGCTTCGCCTCGGGCTGCGTCGCGAACGTGACGGCGAGCCGGATCTCGGCGGAGGCGCTGCGGCGCATCCGCGTGTTCCAATCGCGGACCTACATCGCGTGCGACACGGGGGAGCGGAAGGTGGAGCGGTTCCGGCTCGTCTTCGGACCCGACCGCAAGCCGGCGATCCAGCGCGATCTCCTCCCCGTGGATGCCACCGAGCCGCTGGCGGCGGAGCTGGCTGCGTTCGCGGAGGCGGTGCGGACGCGCACGCCGCCCGCGATCGACGGTCTGGCGGGGCGTCGGGCGCTCGAGCTTGCGCTGCGCGTCCGCGACGCGATCGCCGGGTCGGGGACCGCGTGAGCGCTCGCCCGGACCCCTTGCGCGCGTTCCTTCGCGGCGAGATCGGGTCGGGAGCGATGCCGGGGGCGGTCTGGTGGGTCGGCGCGCCCGGGGGATCCGTGTCGCATGGGGCGGAGGGGCACGCCGCCGTCGAGCCGGAGCCGATCCCGGTCCGTGAAGAAACGCCGTTCGATCTCGCCTCGCTGACGAAGCCTCTCGCGACCGCGGTGTTGGCGCTCATGCTCGAGCGCGACCGCCTGCTGGATCTCGATGCGCCCCTCCAGGTGGGGTTCCCGGCGCTCGCTCGCTCCCCGTTCGGCGACGCGACGCTTCGCGACGCGGCGACCCACCGCGGCGGCTTCCCCGCCTGGATCGCCCTCTATCTCTCAGGGCAGAGGCGCGAGGACTACGTCCGCGCGATCGCCGGCGCGCGCCCCGGTGCTGCGCGTGGCACGACTCTCTACTCCGATCTCGGCTACGTCCTTCTCGGCTTCGCGATCGAGAGGGCCGGGCGCGCGACGCTCGCCCGCCAGTTCCAGGACAGAATCGCGGGCCCGCTCGGGCTGTCGCGGGCCGGGTTCGAGGACGGCTCGGGGCGGTTCGCGGATGCGGCGGCGACCGAGCGCGGAAACGCCTACGAGAGGAGCCTCGCCGGAGCGTCCGCCGCCGCGTCGCGGTTCCGCGAGCATCTCCTTCGCGGGGAGGTCCACGACGGCAACGCGTGGGGGCTGGGAGGGGTCGCCGGGCACGCGGGCTTGTTCGCCACCGCCGAGGAGGTGGCGGCGATCGCCTTCGCGATCCTGGAGCCGGCGCGTCTCGGCCTCTCCGCGGGCGCTCTCGACGCGATGCTCGTGCCCGGGGAGCGCGAAGCCGGGAGGACGTTCGGCTTCGCCCTCGCGCGGGACACCGAGTCGGTCCGCGGGGTCCTGCCGGGTCATGCGGTCGGCCACCTCGGATTCACCGGAACGTCGCTCTGGATCGACGCCGGCCAGCCGCGCATCTACGTCCTGCTCACGAACCGCGTCCATCCGTCGGTCGGACCGCGCGAGTTCGCGCCGACCCGCCGTGCGTTCCACGCGCTCGCGGCCGCGCTCTGACGGGCGCCTTCGCCGCTGCCCTCCTACAATGGGCGGCCGATGGATTCACCCCCCGCCCGCCTTTCGCTGGGCCCGGTCGAGATCTCGATCCGTCGCGGCGACGATCCCCCCCGCATCGGGTTCGCGGGGTCGCTGCTGGTTCATGTGATCGTCGCGGCGCTCTTGATGGTCCTCGCCCCGCGCCATCCGTCGGCGGTCACTCCGTTGGTCGCCCGCCCCCCGGAAGAGCCGGTCTCGATCACCTTCGTCCCGCCCACCCCCCCGTCCGAGCCACGGGTCCAGGAGATGGTCGCGAAGCACCCGCCGCCGCCCGTTCAGAAACCCCTGCGCATGGCGGAGGCGCAGAAGGCCGCCGAGACCGCGAGGCCTCTCCGCAAGGAGACGAGAAACGAGCCCGGCCGGAACGACGACCGGGCCGCGGGCGGGGAGGCGGGCGGTCCGTTGACGGCGCCGACACCGGGCTCTCCTCAGCAGGAGTCGACGGCGGACGTTGCCGAGCTACGCGACACGAAGGATCTCTCCGGCAGGCTCCGCGACTTCCGGCGCGCGGTCGAGCGACCCTTGACCGTCCCGGAAGGACCGAAAGGCGGAGGCCGCGGCGCCGGGGGGCTCACGATGCCCGATCTCCCCGCGACCGGATTCGGCTTCGGCAACCTCGAGTTCGAGGGGCGCGACTACGACTGGGAGAACTACGGCCGGCAGATCCACGGGATCATCTGGCGAGCCTGGCACCTGCGTCTCCTGGACACTTCAGGCAACTTCGAGCGATGGGCGTCGGAGCGCCAGCGCTGGCTCCTCGAGCATGCCAACGGCGTGCGCTTCACGATCTTGAGATCGGGGAAGGTGGTGGACGTGGCCATCGAGACGCGGTCAGGCTGCTACCCTCTGGACGACTCCGCGACCGACACCCTGAATGCCGTCATCCTTCCCCCCCTTCCCGATGATTTCCAGCGCGATCGGGAGGTCGTCCACGCGCGCTTCATCGCCGAGGGGAGCATCCGGACGATGAAGGCCTACCTGCAGAGCCTGCACGACGCCGGTGTATTCTGACCGCCATGGACGACGAGCTGATCCACGACTGGAACGGGACGGGTGAGGGGCGGCCGGCGCCCGGGGCGCTCATGCTCGACGACGAGACGCTGCGCGACGGGCTCCAGTCGCCGTCGGTCGTCGACCCTCCGATCGCGAAGAAGATCGAGCTGCTCCACCTCATGGACGCCCTCGGGATCGACACGGCGGACGTCGGCCTCCCCGGCGCCGGGCCGCGCGCGGAGCGTGACGTCGAGGCCCTCTGCGCCGAGATCGCCCGCGGCAAGCTTCGCATCGCGGCGAATTGCGCGGCCCGCACCATGGCGCGTGACGTCGATCCGATCCTCCGCGTCGTCCAGAAGACGGGCGTGCCGATCGAGGCCTGCCTGTTCATCGGCTCCTCGCCGATCCGGCAGTACGCGGAAGGGTGGGACGAGGAGTTCCTGGTCCGCCAATCGACCGAGGCGATCGCCTACGCCGTGAAGCACGGGCTCCGGGCCATGTACGTGACGGAGGACACGACGCGCGCGCGGCCGGATACGGTCCGGCGCCTCTACACCGAAGCGATGCGGGCGGGCGCGAGCCGCGTCTGCATCGCGGACACGACCGGTCATGCGACCCCCGTCGGCACGCGCACGCTCGTCGGTTTCGTGCGAGAGGTCCTCGACGCCGCCGGGGGGGCGTCGATCGGCATCGACTGGCACGGACATCGTGACCGGGGGATGGGGCTCGCCAACTGCATCGCCGCGTTCGAATCGGGCGCCACCCGGGTCCACGGGACCGCGCTCGGGATCGGGGAGCGGTGCGGGAACGCGGAGATCGACCTGCTCCTGGTCAATCTCAAGCTGCTCGGCTGGATCGATCGCGACCTGACCCAGCTCGGAGGCTACTGCCGCGCCGCCTCCGAGGCGCTGGGGGTTCCGATTCCGGAAAACTACCCGGTCGTGGGGCAGGACGCCTTCGAGACCGCGACCGGCGTCCATGCCGCCGCCGTGATCAAGGCCTTCAAGAAGGGGGACGCCTGGCTCGCCGACCGGATCTACTCGGGGGTGCCGGCGGGGGACTTCGGGTTCCGCCAGTCGATCCGGATCGGCCCGATGAGCGGGAAGTCGAACGTGGTCTGGTGGCTCGAGAGCCGCGGCGTCGAGCCGACCGAAGAGCGCGTGGAGCGGATCTTCGCAGCGGCGAAGGGATCGAATCGCCTGCTCGACGACGCCGAGATCCAGGCGCTGGTCGGATGACGGAGTCGTTCGCGCCGTTCGAGCTTCGGGACGAGATCCAGCGGGCGTTGGACGAGGCGGGATACGCGACGCCCACACCGATCCAGGCGAAGGCGATCCCACTCGTCATGCAGGGGCACGATCTCGTGGGGGTCGCCCAGACGGGAACCGGCAAGACGCTCGCGTTCCTGCTGCCGATCCTTCAGGCGTTCAAGCCCTCCGCCGAGGGGCCGCAGGCCGTGGTCGTCTGCCCGACGCGGGAGCTCGCGATCCAGGTCGCGGGGGAGGCGGAGAAGTTCGGGAAGCACGTGGGGCTCCGGACCGTGCTGGCCTACGGCGGGACCTCGAGCGGCCAGCAGAAGTCCGAGCTGGTGCAAGGGTGCGATCTCCTCGTCGCCACACCCGGGCGTCTGCTCGACTTCCTGAACCAGACTTGGGTCTCGATGCGCCGCGTGCGGCACCTCGTCCTGGACGAGGCTGATCGGATGCTCGACATGGGGTTCATCAACGACGTCGACGCCATCGTCCGTCGCGCTCCGATGAGTCGCCAGACGCTGCTGTTCTCGGCCACCTTCCCGGAGGAGATCCGTCGTCTCGCCGAGCGGTACCTCCTCCATCCCGAGATCGTCCGGATCGATGCCGCGGTCCGGGTGAAGGAGTCCGTCGCGCACGCGTTCATCGAGGTCGCGGGGCGCCGGAAGGTCGATCTCCTCATCGCGCTGCTCGACCGCGACCGGCCGTCCAAGTGCCTGGTGTTCACCGCGACGCGCGAGATGACCACGGAGCTCGCGCGACGGCTGCGCTCGCGGAATCACGAGGTGGTCTCCCTCTCGAGCCTCCTCTCGCAGGCGAACCGAGAGCGCGCCCTCGCGGCGTTCCGGAGCGGCGTCTTCGACGTTCTCGTCGCGACCGACGTCGCCGCCCGCGGCCTGGACATCGACGACATCGATCTGGTCGTGAACTTCGACGTGCCGATGCACGCGGAGGAGTACGTGCACCGGATCGGCCGCACCGGGCGCGCGCACCGCACCGGCAAGGCCCTCACGCTCGTCAGCGAGCTGGACACCCGCCGGGCGGCGCAGATCGAGCGTCTTCTGGGACACGCGGTCGCCCGCGAGACGGTCCCGGGGTTTGCGCCCGCCGCGGCTTCGGGCCGGTCCGCGCCGGCGCGTGGAGGCGGAGGGAGGCGGCTCGGCGGCGGACGAGACCGGCCGCGCGGGGGGCGGCGACGCGCGGGGAGCGGCGGGTCGTCGCCGGGTTCCTGAGCGGCGCCTCGCGGTGGGGAGGCTCCGGATCGTCGCCGGCCGGTTCCGCGGACGCCGGATCACCGTCGCCTCCGAACCGGAGCTCCGCCCGACTCCCGAGAGGGCCCGTGAGGCGCTGTTCAACATCCTCGGTCAGGACCTGACCGGGTTCACGGTGCTCGAGCTGTATGCGGGAACCGGCGCCGTCGGGTTCGAGGCGTTGTCGCGAGGGGCGCGGCGCGTCGTGTTCGTGGACGCCGTTCCCCGGATCGCCGCCGCGCTGCGTGCCACCGCGGCCGGGCTGGGCGTGGAACGCGAGGCGCGGGTGGTCGTCGCGCGCGCCGAAGACGTCCTCGATCGACGAGGGGTCGGGGGGCCCTTCGACCTGATCTTCGCCGATCCCCCCTATCCGTCGGGCGCCGCGGAAACGCTGACCGAGAGGATCGACAGGGGAGGGGTATTGAGCCTTCA
>DASRJG010000008.1:0-7468 GCA_035649595.1 Candidatus Polarisedimenticolaceae bacterium | reverse complement strand
GATCCTCGTCCCCACGGGGGCCACGTACGACGCCACCGCTCACGACAAGCTTCTCTGCGACAACCTCGGGAATCTTCCCGGCTGGTCGGGGAGCTTCGGCGTCTGGCGGCAAGCGAGCTTCGACCTCTCCCCCTTCGCCGGCAAGGAGATCAAGCTCGACACACACTTCTCGACCGACCCGCTCACGAACCGGCCGGGCTTCAGCATGGACGACGTCCAGGTGACCAACGCGATGCAGATCGACTGCGACGGCCAGAGCCCGACCTGCGCGCCCCTTCCCCCGGAGGTCTCGCCGCCGGGAGCCGCGGTCCCGTTCACGATCGACAAGTCCGGACCCAAGCTCGGACTCAAGCTCGATCTGCGATTCTCGGAGTCGGACGGGGCGACGCAGTACGAGGTCTACGCGGGCTCGCTCGCGGCGCTCGCGTCGGGACGCTACGACCATGCGGCGATCGCGGGGCTGTGCGACTTCACCGACGGGACGGTGGGAGACGGCTCCGTCATCGCGACGGTGCCGGCCGCCACCGTCCCCGACGGCAGCTACCTGCTCGCGGTCGGCCGATCGGCAGCGGGGGAGTCGAAGTACGGCGCGTCGAGCGCAGGCGGCGAGATCCCGCTCGCCTTGCTCGCCTGCCCGTGAGCGGGTTCATCATCGGCTAGAATCCGCCCCCGAAAGGGGGACGACGCTGCATGGGCAAGTACCTGACCGAGTTCATCGGAACGTTTTTCCTGGTCCTGACGATCGGCTGCACGGTGCTTCCAGGAGGCGAAGGGGTGATCCCGCCCCTGGCGATCGGAGCGGCGCTGATGGTGATGGTCTACGCGGGGGGGCACATCTCCGGCGGCCACTACAACCCCGCCGTCACGCTCGCGGTGTGGATGCGCGGCCGCCACGCGACGACCGACCTCGCTCCGTACTGGGTCGCCCAGTTCGCCGGAGCGCTCATCGCCGCGTTCACCGCGAAGTTCGTCACGGGCTCCCGCTTCGACGATCCGTTGGTCCCCCGCGTCGGTCCGGCGCTGTTCGCCGAGCTCCTGTTCACCTTCGCGCTGGTCTGGGTCGTCCTCAACGTCGCGACCTCGAAGCGGACCACGGGGAACTCGTTCTACGGCCTCGCCATCGGGATGACGGTGATGGCCGGAGCGTTCTCGGTCGGCGCCGTCTCCGGCGGTGCCTTCAACCCGGCGGTCGCCATCGGCATGAGCACGATGGGGATCGTCGCGCCGTCGAGCATCTGGATCCACATCGTGGGGGACTTCCTCGGCGCGGCCGTCGCGGCGATCGTTTTCCGGATCCTCAACCCCGAGGACGTGTAGACGGGAGCCATGATCGAGGACGGCGCCGCGATCATCGCCGAGACCTACGCCTCGTACGTCGAGGCCTTCCGGTCGTTGACGCGGCAGGCGAAGGCCCGCTTCGAGGCCGCGGACTGGCTCGGCGTGCAGCGCGACGCGGCGCGGCGGTTCGACCTGTACACGGACGCGGTCGGAGAGGGGCTCGGGCGCCTCGTCCCCCTGCTCGGCGATCGTGAGCGCGACCGGCCGACCTGGACCTCGATACGCGCCGCCTACGCCCGGGCGATCGCCTCCCGCGTGGACGTCGAGGAGGCCGAGACCTTCTTCAACTCGTTCTCGCGGAAGATCTTCCACACGATCGGCGTCGATCCCGCCGTCGAGTTCCTCGCTCCGTCCGCGCCCCCCGCTCGCGGGGGAGGAGAGGGCTCGTCGGTCCGGTTCGAGCGCCTGGGGTCGCTCGCGTTCCTGGTCCGCAGGATCCTCGACGCCTACCCCTTCGCCCCCGGCTGGCAGGACGCCTCCCGCGATGCCGCGCGCATCGCCCGCGCGATGGAGGAGCGCCTCGAGGACCGGAACGTCCTCGCGATCGACCTGGCGCGGGCGCTCTTCTTTCGTGGGAAGGCGGCGTATCTCGTCGGGCGGGCCGTCACCGACCGAGGGGAGGTGCCGCTCGTGATCGCGCTCGTCAACGAAGGGCGGGGGATCGCGGTGGACGCGCTGCTGCTGAGCGAGGACGACGTCAGCATCGTGTTCAGCTTCGCGCGCTCCTACTTCTTCGTGGAGATGGACGAGCCCCGCGAGACGGTGGCCTTCCTCAAGGCCTTGATGCCCAAGAAGCCGGTGGCGGAGCTGTACAACGCGGTCGGGTGCAACAAGCACGGCAAGACCGAGCTGTACCGGTCGATCCTGCGCCACCTGGAGACGACGGACGACCGGTTCGAGATCGCGCCGGGGCAGCGCGGCATGGTCATGACCGTGTTCACGCTCCCCGGGCTCGACGTGGTCTTCAAGGTGATCAAGGACCGGTTCGACTACCCGAAGACCGTCACGCACCAGGAGGTGCGGGACAAGTACCGCCTGGTCTTCCGCCACGACCGGGCCGGGCGCCTGGTCGACGCTCAGGAGTTCGAGCACCTGGAGTTCGACGGCGCGCGCTTCGCGCCGGCGCTGCTCGAAGAGCTCGCGCGGGTCGCGAGCGACACCGTCCGGTTCCGCGGCGAAGGGGTGGTGATCGGCCACCTCTACACCGAGCGCCGCCTCCGGCCTCTCGACGTCTACCTCCGCGAGGCCGGCCCCGACGCGGCGACGCAGGCGGTGATCGAGTACGGCCAGGTCCTCCGCGACCTCGCCGCCACCAACATCTTCCCGGGCGACATGCTCCTGAAGAACTTCGGGGTCACGCGGCACGGCCGCCTCGTCTTCTACGACTACGACGAGCTGTGCCTCTTGAGCGACTGCGTCTTCCGGCGCCTCCCGCAGGCGCGGTCGGACGACGAGGAGCTTTCGTCCGAGCCGTGGTACTACGTAGGGGAGCGCGACATCTTCCCCGAGGAGTTTCGCGCCTTCCTCGGCTTGCGGCGGGAGCTGCTCGAGATCTTCCTCCGCCATCACGAGGAGCTGTTGCACGTGGATTTCTGGCACCGCATGCAGGACCTCCACCGCCGGGGGGAGGTCGTCGACATCTATCCCTACCGGCCGCAGCACCGGCTGCGGCGCGGCGACGAGGAGCCGTCCCGATGAGCGACCTCCGAGGCACATCGATCACGTTCTCAGGGGGCCGCCTGTCGGTCCCCGACCGTCCGGTGATCCCCTTCATCGAAGGGGACGGGACCGGCCCCGACATCTGGAGGGCGGCCTCTCGCGTCCTCGACGCCGCCGTCGCGAAGGCGTACGGCGACCGGCGCAAGATCGCCTGGACCGAGGTGCTGGCCGGGCAGAAGGCGTTCGACGCGGTGGGGAGCTGGCTCCCCGACGCCACGCTCGACGCCTTCCGGAAGCACCTCGTCGGCATCAAGGGGCCGCTGACGACGCCGGTCGGCGGGGGCATCCGCTCGCTCAACGTGGCGCTGCGGCAGATCCTCGACCTGTACGTCTGCCTGCGCCCGGTCCGGTGGTTCAAGGGGGTCCCGTCCCCGGTCCGCCATCCCGAGTGGGTGGACATGGTGATCTTCCGCGAGAACACCGAGGACATCTACGCGGGGATCGAGTTCGCCAGCGGCACAGCCGAGGTGAAGAAGGTCCTCCAGTTCCTCGAGCAGGAGTTCCCGTCCTCCTACAAGAAGATCCGCTTCCCCTCGAGCGCGGCGATCGGGTTGAAGCCGGTGTCCCAGGAGGGGAGCGAGCGCCTGATCCGCGCGGCGATCGCCTACGCGATCCGGCACAAGCGCAAGAGCGTCACGCTCGTCCACAAGGGGAACATCATGAAGTTCACCGAAGGCGCGTTCCGCAACTGGGGGTACCAGCTCGCGGAGCGCGAGTTCGGCGACAAGGTCTACACCTGGGAGCGCTGGGAGCGGACGCGCGGGGAGCGCGGGGAGGACGTCGCCGAGCGCGAGCAGGCGGCGGCCCTCGAGTCGGGGAAGGTCCTCGTCAAGGACGCGATCGCCGACATCTTCCTCCAGCAGATCCTCACGCGGCCGAAGGAGTTCGACGTGGTGGCGACGCTCAACCTCAACGGCGACTACGACTCCGACGCGCTGGCCGCCCAGGTCGGCGGGATCGGGATCGCCCCCGGCGGGAACGTCAACTACGTGACCGGCCACGCCGTGTTCGAGGCGACGCACGGCACCGCGCCGAAGTACGCGAACCTCGACCGGGTCAACCCCGGCTCGGTCATCCTCTCCGGCGAGATGATGCTCCGCTACCTCGGGTGGGACGAGGCGGCCGACAGGATCCTCGCGGGGATGGACGGCGCGATCGGCTCCAAGCGGGTGACCTACGACTTCGCGCGGCAGATGGAGGGCGCGACCGAGATCAGGTGCTCGGAGTTCGGCGACAACGTCATCGCTCACATGTGACGCGCCTCGCGGGAAGGGCGAGCACGAGGCCGCCCGCGCCGGGTGCCGGCGGCGAAGCGCGGGCCATCTCGCGGCGAAGCCGGACGATCACGCTCGCGGCGAGGGGATCGGAGAGCGCCGCGCGGTCCACCGCGAGCGCGATCCCGCGGCTCCGCGCCGCGCCGAGCAGGAGCGCCGCGAGCTCCCGGGCGGCGGCGGGGATCGTCCCGGGACGGAGACGGGCATCGTCGTCCAGCCTGTCCCAGACCGGGACCCCGCGGAGGTGCGAGAGGGGAAGCGCCCGCGCGAGGGTGTCCGGATCCACGAGCTCTCGGACCGCAGCGCCTCGCTCCATCAGGAGCGCGAGCACGACGCGAGGAAGGCTCGATGCCCGGCGCCCGGGCTCGCGCCCCAGGCGCAGATAGGTCATCCCCAGCGCCGAGGCACCGACCGCGAGCTCCGCGCGCACCGCATGCGCGGCCAGGCCGGAGCCGGAGCAACGGAGCTCGCGCAGCTCCCCGGAGCGGGCGGCGTCGAGGGCGAAGCGGATCCTCGCGCGCTCGGCGGCCGAGACCCGGGGGATCGATGCGCTCGCGCGGACCCGCGCCGCGCCGAGCATCTCGAGCGCCGCGGCGGCGGACGACGGACGAGCCTCGCGCGCGCGGGCGGTCAGGCTCGCGACGAGGTCGCCGAAACGATCCGGGAGATCGGGGCGAGCGTGCTTCGGGTTCGCCGGTGGGCCGCTCAGGTGCCAGCGCAGCCATCGGTCCGGCGAGCGGGAGGGAAGCGGGAGGCGGCCGGTCGCGACGTAGTAGAGCAGCACGCCGAGGCCGTACAGGTCCGCGCGGCCGTCGAGCGAGAACCCCATGATCGCTTCGGGGGCGACGTAGGGGAGCGAGCCCGAGATCCGGCCCGGGACGCCGGCCCGCCCCGACTCGGAGGCGAGCCCGAAGTCGGTCAGCTTCACGCGCCCCAGGCGCCCGCGCCCCGGACCGACCAGCACGTTTCCCGGCTTGAGATCGCGATGGACGAGACCGGCGGCGTGCACGTGGTCGAGCGCGCGCAGCAGCCGCCGCGCCAGCTCCTCGAGCAGGCGAGGCGCGACGCGTCCCGCGGGAAGGGCGAGATGCACCCGGCCTCCCCGCACCAGCTCCAGCACCAGGTAGGGCGTTCCCGGAACCAACGGACCGGACACCGCGCGGCACATCTCGTAGGCGCGAACGACGTGCGGATGCCGCAGGCGCGACCAGGCCGCGAACTCGGCAGCGCCGTGGGCGAAGGCCTCCTTCGGCCGCGCCTCGAGCGCCTTGATCGCGACGTTCCTCCGGCTCAGCCGGTCGTATGCATGGAACACACGCCCCTGCCCGCCGCGGCCGAGGGCCTCGACGATCAGGAATCGTGAATCGAGCAAGGGGGACGACACGGGCGCGAAGCTAAGGTCCCTGCGTCCGCGGACACAAGAGCATCCCGCGCTCCCGGTTTCTCGCATGGAAGCGCGCGGTTGTCGGCCAGGAACGCGCTTTCGCCGCGCGCGGGTGTATGCTCGCGCCAGTTTTTCAGGGGAGGGGGGAACAAGCCATGCGAGCCAAGGACCTCATGCGCGGATTCGTGTCTCTCATCGTCGGCGTCGTGCTCGCGACGGCGCCGTCCTGGGCGAAGTTGAAGCTCGAGCCGCCGGACCCGGCGCGCGGCTCCATCGGCATCAAGATCAAGGTCATCCCGCCGGCGAAGATGGGATCGTCGCACGCGGACGTCGTCTACTTCGTCCGGGTCGAAGAGGAGCGCGACCGGTTCGCCGCGGAGAACGTCATCCCCTCGAACTACTCGAAGGGGACCCATGTCTATCTCCTCAACGCGAAGCCGGGGAAGTACGTGGCAGTCGGCTGCGTGTTCAACTTGGCGGCGGGCGGCGGCGACGGCGTCGTCGCCTTCCCGAAGCCTGACATCGCGCGCACTGAGGTCGAGGTCGCACCGGGGAAGCTGGTCTTCGCGGGAGACATCGAATCGTCGTCCTCGACCAAGACCGACAACGCGGATCCGGCGCAGTCCCACTACCTGCGACTGATCTCGCCCGAGGGCGCGAAGCATGGCTTCTTGGGACGCGCGATGACCGGCAACTTCATGTACATCGGGGGCTTCAAGAGCTTCGAGCGAGAGGACCCCGCGGAGTCCTCGTTCTGGGCGGAGGCGGGCCAGCAGCACTTCAAGAACGAGCCCGCATGGACGAGCGCGATCCTGAACCGGAAGAGCGGCGCGGCCGCAGCGACCGTGGCGGTGGCGACGGCGGGACCCGCGACGGTCGGGGCCACGGACCCCCTCACGCGCCTCGCTGGTGACTGGGGGCTCACGATGCTGACGATCGGCGCGGGCCGATTCGGCGGTCCGAGGTGCGGGCCCACCGACAAGCCCGGGCCGTCGCCCGTCACGGTCGCGAGGGCCGCCGATGGCGCCGTATCGCTGTCCGTGCACTGCAACGACGGGAGCGACTACGCCTTCCGGCTCGAGCGCGACGGCGCCAGCTCGGGCTACCTGCTCTCGGTGAGGAGCAAGGAAGGGGTCAGCGTCGAGCGGCTCCCGGTGGAGTACGCCACCGCGAGCGGCTGGCTTGGAAAGAAGGAGCATCCCGCCGTCGAGGCCGGGGCGACCGTGACCGGCATGGTCGCGCCGATCGAGGGAGAGAGCTGGTCCGGCTGGTCGATCATCGCGTGCCCGACGAAGGCCACCGACGTCGACCCTGAGAAGCTGGAGGCCGCGTACATCAGGGCCGATCTGACGCGGAGGAAATAGCCGGTCTCGGTGACTTCACCGCAGGCCCGGTATCGTGCACGGACGAAGCGCGCGGCCCGGGCGTACCGTGCAGCCCTGACCACGATGCTTCGTCGCTCCATCGCCAGGTTGTGGCTGATCGCCGTGTCATGTTGCGTGGGACCGGCATGCGCAGCCGACGACTGCGTGATTTATCCCCCATCCCAGGACCGCTACGAAGCCCTGCGAGCCTTCCATGACGCAGTGTGGACGTCTTGGACGCAGAACGTGGCCGGCTGCTATGAGCTCCAGCTTTCGAGTATGGAGGGCCTGATGTTCGAGAGACGTGTGGTCACCGTGAGGACGCCCGAAGGCAAACTCCGACTCATTCTCTTGATCGGCAGGGAGCACTTCGTGGGGCCGGGGCCCGA
>DASRJG010000007.1:0-3271 GCA_035649595.1 Candidatus Polarisedimenticolaceae bacterium | reverse complement strand
CACGCCGGCCCTGCGGAGGAGCGGGCGCTCACCGACGCCCCCTGGTGGGAGGTCTTCGACGACCCGGTCCTGAAGACGCTCGTGGACGAGGCGTTGGCCAAAGGGTTCGACGCGCGCCTCGCCCTCGCCCGCTTGGACGAGGCGCACGCCCGGTACGGCATCGCGCGGTCGGCGTATTGGCCGCAGGTCGACTACCAGGTCGCCGCGGGCCGCGAGCGGCCCTCGGAGTTCGTCAACCCCGCGGCGCAAGGAAAGTCCGGGAACGTCTACTCGGCGAGCATCGGGCTCGGGTGGGAGATCGATCTCTGGGGACGCGTGCGCCGGCTGAACGAGAGCGCGCTCGCCGCCTATCTCGCGACCGAGGAGGCCCGGCGCGGCGTGTACCTCGCCGTCGTGACCGACGTCGCGCGCGCGTACTTCGATCTCCTCGAGCTGGACGCGGAGCTGGAGATCGCCCGGCGCACGGCGGAGTCGTTCCAGGACACCTACGACCTGTTCAACCGGAGGCTGGAAGGGGGCGCGGCGTCCGCGCTCGAGACCTCACGCGCCCAGGCGGCGCTGGAGGACACGCTCGCGCAGATCCCCGACATCGAGCGCCGGATCGTCGCAACCGAGAACGCGATCAACGTCCTGCTCGGGCGTCCGCCGCAACCCGTCCCCCGCGGCGCGCCGCTCGACGCCCAGCAGGGATCACCCGAGGTCCCCGCGGGGCTTCCCTCCGCGCTCCTCGAGCGCCGCCCCGACATCCGCGAGGCCGAGGAGGCTCTCCATGCGGCGAATGCGGGGATCGGCGTCGCGGTCGCGAACTTCTTCCCTCAGCTCAACCTGACCGGCCTTCTCGGCGGCGTCTCGGACGACGTCTCCGAGGTCTTCGGGACCGGGAAGACCTGGTCGATCTCGGCGGGGCTGCTCGGACCGCTCTTCCAGGGCGGACGCCTGCGGCGGGAGAAGGAGGTCGCCGTCGCCCAGTTCGAGCAGGCGAAGGTCTTCTACGAGCGCGCGGTCACCGTCGCGTTCGCCGACGTCTCGACCACGCTCGTCAGCCGCGAGAAGCTGATCGAGGTCCGCATCGAGTCGTCCAAGGCCGTGGACGCCTACCGCGAGGCGGTCCACATCGCGAACGTCCGGTACGAGTCCGGGAAGTCGTCCTACTTCGAGGTCCTCGACGCGATGCAGCAGCTCTTCCCGGCGGAGCAGCGGCTCGCCCGCGCCAAGCGCGACGAGCTGAGGGCGGTCGTAGACGTCTACGGCGCGCTCGGCGGCGGCTGGCAGGTCGAGGAAGCCTCGGGCTCGCAGGCGCCATGAAGAGGCTGCTGGAGGACATCCTCCACACGCCGCTGCTCTGGCTCCTCGTCTTCGTCCCGACCGTCTTCGTCGCGAAGGCGCTCGCGCACGAGTCGCACACCCTCCTCTTCGTCCTCTCGGTCCTCGCGATCGTTCCGCTCGCGGGGCTCCTCAGCCGCGCCACCGAGTCCGTCGCCGCGAAGACCGGCGACACGGTCGGGGGGTTGCTCAACGCGACGCTCGGGAACTTGACCGAGCTCGTGATCGCGCTGGCGGCGCTCCGCGCGGGGGAGTACATGCTCGTGAAGGCGTCGATCGCCGGCGCGATCGTCACCAACTCCTCGTTCATGCTGGGCGCGTCGTTCCTCCTCGGCGGCCTGAAGCATCACCTCCAGGAGTACAACCGGGCCAACGCTCGGCTGCAGGCCGGGCTGCTCTTCCTCGCGACCGTCGCGCTCCTGATCCCGTCGGCGGTCTCCGGCGCGGACGCCGCGGCGCCCCCGGAGTTCATGCACAAGCTGAGCGTCGGGCTCTCGCTCCTCCTCATCGTCGCGTACGCGCTGGGGCTCGTCTTCACGCTGAAGACCCACAAGGAGCTGTTCGGCGCGGCCGCGCACGGGGAGGAGGGGGAGGAGCCCTGGCCGATCGGGACGGCGCTCGCCGTGCTGGCGGCGGTGACCGTGCTGGTGGCCTTGGTCAGCGAGACCTTCGTGGAATCGGTCCAGGCCGCGGCGGTCGCGTTCGGAATGACCCCTGCGTTCGTCGGGTTCATCGTGGTCGCTCTCGTCGGCGGGGCCGCGGAGATGGCGTCGGCCTTCTCCGGCGCGCGGAAGAACCGGCTCGACCTGAGCGTCGGCATCGCCCTCGGCAGCGCCTCCCAGATCGCGCTCTTCGTCGCGCCGGTTCTGGTCCTGCTCAGCTACGTGCTCGGCCCCTCGCCGATGGACCTCCAGTTCTGGCCGGGAGCGGTCGTGATGATGCTCATCGCAACGATCACGGCGTCGCTGGTGACGGTGAGCGGACGCTCCGCCTGGTTCGTCGGCGTCCTCGTCCTGATGGTCTACCTGATCTTCGCGATGACGCTGTACATGCTCCCGCCGCGACCGGCCTAAGGGGCGGCCTTGCGCTCGGCCTCGTCCTTGCGCGCGCGCTCGAGGGCGTTCACGCAGACCTTCCTCTCGGCGGTGATCCGGTCGTAGATCCCTCGGAAGAGGAGCGTCAGGCCGCCGGTGGCGACCGCCGCGCCGGTGGACGCGGCGGCTTCCAGCGGCTTGGCCTCGATCGACGGATCGCCGAGCGTCCCGCCGAGCTTGATGTACGGGTTCGCGATCGAGCCGGGGGTGATCCCGACGCCGCGGCGCGGCTTGATCGTCCAGACCAGGTCGATCGCCTCGGTGTCCAGATCGACCTTGCCGCGGCCGACGATCGTCATCTTGTCGGTGCGCGCCGCGATCGGCTCGACCTCCGCCTTCCCGGCGGTGATCGACGCCGCGGCGATCCCGCACTCGAAGTCGGTGTACGGGCTCGACTTCCGGAAGGGGTTGAGCGCGTCGAGGAGCCCCTGGATCGGCGCGGAGGTGGCGAGATCGCCGATCGTGTTGGTGATGTGCCCGGCGCCGAGGACCGCCAGCACGCGGCCGTCGCTTCGGGAGGCGATCTCGTGCAGCGAGCGCCCGCTCCCCGCAAGCTCCAGCTCCAGATCGACGGTGGGGGTCTCGGAGGGAGGGATGTCGCCCCTGGGCAGATGGAGCCGGCCGCCGTCGAGACGCCCCTCGAGGCGCGCCCGGTACCCGTCGCCGTCGGGCTCGAGGACGAAACGCCCCTGGGCGCGGCCGCCATTCGCGCCGGTCCCCGCGATCGGCTCGACCCGGAGCGCGCCGTCGCGGACCGCGGCGTCGATCGTCACGTCGCGCAGCGGCGCGGCCGGGAGGTTGAGCTCCTCCGCCGACAGCCGGACGCGCGCCTCGATCGAGCGGAGCGCACGGAG
>DASRJG010000006.1:0-35290 GCA_035649595.1 Candidatus Polarisedimenticolaceae bacterium | reverse complement strand
GATGCCGCCGCCGAGATAGGGAACCGGCCGGCGCACGTACCGCGGCCGGTGCTCCGAACCGCGCACGGCATAGCGCCCCGCCGGAAGGAGCCGGAAGTCCACCGTGAAGGGATAGATGCTCAATCGCGAATCATGGAGGATCGGGTTGCCGAACTGGTCGTTGAAGTTGCGGTCCGCCGAGCGCACCGACTCTCCGTAGAAGTCCGCGTTGAGTCCGATCTCGAAATAGTTGCTGACGGGGGCGGTGTAGCCGATCCCGAGAACGATGCCGTCGAAATCGCTGTGGTCGAGCGTGAACGCGGCCTCGTTGACCTCCCAGAACTCGCTGTCGCCCGAGGGGAAGAATCCACCGAGCCGGAAGTTGAATGCGCCTTGGGAGCCGGGCGGCGCCGCCTCTGCCGAGCGAGCGCAAAGGAAGGCGACGGCGATGATCGCGACCGCGGAGACGATTCGTTGCATCGGATCCTCCTGCCGCGCATCGCGGCGACGGCAGTGAGGAATTGCAACGGGTGGGCCAGAAGGGCGGACGGAGGAAAGGGTCGGGTTTTCCCGGCCCAATCCTCCCAACCTGTCATCCCTCGATGACGCGGGGAGACCTCCCCGCGGGACAGCGCTAGAGCCGAGTCGTGACCTGGATCGGCTGCTCGAGCTTGAGCGCCAGCTGCGTCCCGGCGGGGATCTCGACCTCCTTCCCCTTCGTCGCCGCGGCGGCGCCGGTGCCGGCCGCCGCGCCGACGGCGGCGCCGATCACCGTCCCCTTGGTCTTGTCGTGCTTGCTGAGGAGCCGGCCGAGCAGCGCCCCGCCCGCCGCCGCGCCCGCGATGGTTCCCGCGTCCTTCCCGGTCTCGCTCTTCCCCTTCTGATGCAGGCTCGCCGAGATCGGGACGGCGCCGTCGGCCAGGTCGATGGTGTCGAATCGCAGCCCGAGACTCGCGGCGCCGCCGATGGTCTTCAGGGGAACCGCCTCGGTCACGGTCCCATTGACGACGCTCCCGGCCGGAACCACCACGCGCCCGTCGCCGACGACGTCCTTCGTGACGCGTGCCCGAACGCTGTCGCCGACCTGGCTCGTCTTGCTCGACGCTGCGTCGAGCAGCTCGACCTCAATGTCCGTCCCCGTCGCCAGCGTGGTCACCACCGGCGCCGGCGCGGGCTCGGGCTTCACGGGTGCCGGCGACGGCGAGGGCTGGGCGGCCGGCTTCGGCGCCGGCTTTCTGGGAGCGGGCTGCGGCTGAGGAGGCGCCGCGGGGGGCGGCGGCGCCGGCTCGGCGGCGGGTGCCGTCGTCGTCGCGTCCGGTGCCGGGGCGGAGGAGGGAGGCGGCGCGCTCGACGCGGCGGGTGCGGCCGCCTGATCCACTGGCTTGCTGCCGCCGCAGGCGAACAGGGCGACAGCCGCGAGCGCGACGGTGAGGATGAGAGAACGACCCGTTCGAAGACTCATCGACTGGTTCCTCCTGGCGAGGTCAGGCGCTCTCGGGGGATCGCTTCGGCCACATCGAGCGCCGTCTGATAGCGGCCGAAAGGCGCTGAGATCTGCGCGCCCTGTACGTACGGAAGGAGCGCCCGGAGGGCCTCCTGGGCGATGGCGACGCCCTCGACGCGCGCCTTCTCCTTCGTGTCCGCGCGACGCATCCGCTCCAGGATGGAATCGGGCACGTTCACGCCCGGGACCTCGTTGTTCATGAATTCGGCATTACGGTAGGACGCCAGCGGCCAGACGCCCGCGATGAACGGGATCCGCACGCCGCGGATACGCTCGAGGAACCGGAGGAGCGCTTCGACGTCGAACACCGGCTGCGTGACGCAGAACTGCGCCCCCGCGTCGACCTTCCACTCGAATCGGGCGATCTCCCGCTCCAGGTCGGGAGACCCCGGATTCACGCCGCATCCGATGTAGAAGGCGGTCGGCGCGCCGATCTCGTTGCCGCCGACGTCCAGCCCTCGGTTCAGCCGCGTCGCCATGTTCGTCAAGCCGATGCTGTCCACGTCGAAGACCGCGGTCGCGTCCGGATAGTCGCCGAGCTTCGGAGGGTCGCCGGTGATGATCAGGATGTTGCGCAGCCCGAGCGCGTGGGCGCCGAGGAGATCGGACTGCATCCCCAGGAGGTTCCGGTCCCGGCAGCAGTAGTGGATGATGGTCTCGATCCCGATCTCGCGCTCGAGCTTGACCGCCATGGCCATCGGGCTCATTCGCGCGGTCGCTCTCGGGCCGTCCGGGATGTTGATCGCATCCACTCCTGCCTGATGGAGGCTCGCCGCGCCCGAGAGCGTCTTCGCCAGGTCGTGCCCCCGCGGTGGAAGCATCTCCACGCTGACGACGAACCGGCCCTCGGAGATCGCGTGCGCAAGCCGGGATCGTTCCTCGACGGGTACCTGGACGGGCTCGGGGCGCGCGACATCCGGCGTGACCGCGACCACGCGCGCCCGCCGCGCCGGCGCCACCGCCCGCACGGCGTTGCGGATCGCCTTGATGTGCTCGGGGGTCGTTCCGCAGCATCCCCCCACGACCCGCGCGCCGGCTTCGATGAACCGTTTGGCGTAGACCGCCATGTACTCGGGGCTGCAGAGGTAGAGGTTCCGGTTGTCCACCGAGCGAGGTTTCCCGGCGTTCGGCTGCGCCGAGATCGGAAGCGCCACGACCGCGGCCATCCGCTCCACGGCGTCGAGCATCGCCGCCGGCCCCACCGAGCAATTCACGCCGACCACCTGGACGGGAAGCGCGGCGAGCCGAGGGCCGAACACCTCGGGGGCGACCCCCTCGAGGCTGCTCCCGTCGTCCTCGAGCGTCATGTGGGCGACGATGGGCAGCGAAGAGACCCGGCGGATCCCGCGAACCGCGGCCTCGATCTCGGCCAGGTCGTAGAACGTCTCGACGGAGAAGAGATCGACGCCCCCCTCCGCGAGCGCGCCGGCCTGCTCGGCGAAGAGCTCGACCGCCTCGTCGACCGAGGTCGGTCCCCACGGCTCGATCCGCACCCCGAGCGGGCCTATCGCCCCCGCGACGAAGACGTGATCTCCGGCGGCGCGGCGAGCGATCGACGCCCCTTCGCGATTGATGGCGGCGACCTGGTCGCCCAGCCCGTGCCGGTCCAGCTTCAGCCGGTTGGCGCCGAACGTGTTGGTCTCGACGACATCGGCCCCGGCGGCGACGTACGAGCGATGAACGTTCTCGACGAGCGCCGCATTCGAGAGGTTCAGCTCGTCGAAGCACTTGTTCAGGAAGACGCCGAGCTCGTAGAGCCGCGTGCCGGTCGCGCCGTCGAACACGACGATCCGCTCGGCCAGCGCGGCGGCGAAGTCCTGCTTCATGGGGAGAATCTACCAGGCGCCGATACACGAAGGGCCGGTCCCGTGCGTCATGACGCCTGGGACCGGCCCCGCATTTCGGTCGATGGCTTTCGCCGGCTACTCCAGAACGCGAACGACGACGCGCCGGTTCTGCGCGCGTCCCTGAGACGTATTGTTCCCCGCGACCGGCTTCTTCTCGCCGAAGGAGATGACGTTCATCGCGTGGAGCGGGATGCCGCCCTGATCCGCGAGGTAGTTGCGGACCGCTTCGGCGCGCATGACGCCGAGGTGCTCGTTGTAATCCTCGCTACCGATGTTGTCCGTGTGACCCTCGATCTCGAGATAGACGGCCTTGTCGAGACTCTTCACCTTCGAGGCGAGCTCGTTGAGGATGGATTGCGCCTCGGGGGGAACCTTGTCGCCGTCGAAGGAGAACTTGACGCTGTCGTCCGAGAGGGTCGTCGTCCACAGGATCTTCCCACGGGCAGCCTTTTCCGCGGTCTCGGCCTTGCTCATTGCCTGGCTGCCGATCTCCACCGCCTTTTCGGCCGTACCCTTGACTTCGGTGATCCGCGTGTCGGTCTCGCGCGCGAGATCGGAAGTCCGCTTCTCTTGAGTCTCGAGACCGCTCTCGACACCCTTCACACGGGTATCGGTCGCCTCGACGTTCTGGCGCCACGCCTTCTTTGTGACGCACCCATTGGCCGCGACCAGCGACAGCGCCGCCACGCCCGCGACCAGCCAAACCATCCTCTTTTGCATAGCCTCCGCTCCTTCTGACCGTCGCCAGCGCCGGAAAAGCGCCATCGCGAGACGGTGAAACGTCATCCGGGCCCCCGGGATCGTCCCACCCGGAACCGCCGTCTCGACTTTACAAAGCCGGGACGCTTCCCGCAATGGCGATACTGGTATGAACCGGACTACACGCTTCGGTGTGTCAAGCGGCATGCCATGACGAAATCGTCATTCTACTTACAAAGTCAACGTATTTCACCACGCCGGGACGCGCCGAATTGCAACGATCCTGCATTCATCCATGTCGTTTTTACATTGGCCGGGGCGCGAGGGGCTAGGGCGTTGCGTAGTAACCCTTACGAGTCCGAACCACGTATCGACCGCCTCGGGCCTCGAGCTGGACCGACCGGAAGCGGCCGTCCCATTTCTCCAGGCCGGGGGTGTAGCCGATCAGGTACTGATAGCGCAGCTCGGTCGAGACCCGGGAAACCGCCTCCTTCAGCTCGTCGGGATCGCGCACGACGAACACGTCGCCGCCGGTCTCATCCGCGAACAGCCGCAGGACGTCCATGTTGAGGCCGAGGTTCTTCTGCTTCTTCTCGTCTTCCCAGGGAAGCGACGAGAAGCCGATCGTGAAGATCGGGACCTCGACTTTTCGCGCGGTCTGCACCGCCTCACGCACGGTCAGGCGGCTCGCGTTGTCCACTCCGTCCGTGATCAGGATGATCGCCTTGCGGCCGCTGGTGCTTTCGTCCACGAGCTTCGGGGTGGCGGCGACGGCGTCGTTGAGCGCTGTTTGCCCGTAGCCTTCCTGAACGAGGAGACGCTCGAGAAAGCGTCCCCGGTCGGACGTGAACTCCGTGACCCATGCGACTTGGGCGTCCGCGAAACAGATCAAGGCGAACCGGTCTTGAGGACGGAGCTGATCGACGAAGAAGCGGATCGCCTCCTTCGCGGCCTCGAGCTTTCCGCTCTGCCTCATGCTCCCGGAAACGTCCAGCATGAACGCGATCGCCACGGGCTCGTCGTTCTCGACCGAGAAGTACTTGATCGTCTGGGGAATGCTCTCGTCCGTCAGCTTGAAATCGGTCGCCTTCAACCCCGTGACGATTCGACCGCGATGATCCTCGACGCTGGCCGGAAGAAGCACCAGCCGGACCGCGACCTCTTGCTGGTCTTGAAGTTTCAGGATCTTTTCGATCGTCGCGTCGTCGAGCTTCCGCTCGCCGACCTCGACGCCCCCGGAGGACGCGCGCGCGGCCGGGAGCGTGGGCTCCGCCGCGGGCGCCGGGATGGCACCCGCCGCGATCGTCAGGAGGGACAACGTCAAAAGGACACGGTTGATCCGCAAGGTGACCTCTCTCGAGGTCCTCAAAACTGCAATCATCGGGCCAGGGGAGACTCTCCATCCAGGCGGTGCGTTCGCACTGGAAGCCCGACGGATTCAAAAAACGCTTTGACATCCGGGGAGAGATCGCGCCGGATTGGCGTTATTACATCCAGGCGGGTGACACGTCCTCCCAAACGACGGCGTAGTTTTTTCAACACGAGGCGATCCGCGAGCCGGCGCTTCCAAGGGGAGGCCTGGCGGCTTCGTCCCTGCCTGAGCGCCCACCGCGCCACCGCGCGCTTCAACGCGGACCGGGTTTCGAGATCCTTGTTCCAAGCCTGAAAGAGCTGCGTCAGCGATCGCTCGCTCAGGACGACCGCGTCCACCGGGTTCCGGGAAAGGTCCGTGTCCGCCAGGTCATCCGGATTCCCGACGTACAGCGTGACACCTCGCGCGAGGGACCCGATCGCCAAGGCAAGACCCTCGTACCGCGCCAGCCGCAGCGTCGAGAGAAGGCTCCGGCCGGGGCGGGCCTCGATGGCGTCGACGATCCTCGAGGACGCTCGCGTCAGGGATGATGCCGAGACGGTCGATGCGCGGCCTTCCGAGTTGATGAAGACGCAGGCATCTCCCCGGGACGCCGCGGAGATCCCCACCTTCAGACAGTCCGGGTGCCGCGAGAGGTGCTCGCGTCCGACCGACGCCGCGCTCTCCGCGGTCAGCGCCGCCGGCTTGCGCTCGGAGGGAGCCGCCGTGAGAAGGATCACGAGCTCCAGACGCGGAAGATCGGGGCGCATCGCGAGCAGGCGCGCGAGCTGGCGCTCGTCCACGGCCAGCGCCTGCACCGCTTCGGTCGTTTCGAGCGCCTTCCGGATGATCTCGTCCGAGAGCGAACCCTCAAGGGGGACGAGAGTTCCGCCGGCGAGCAAGGCCGCCAGCCCCGCTTGCAGCCACTCCGTCCCCGCGGGTCCCAGCACGGCCACGCGCTGGCCCGCTGCCAGTCCGTAGTGCAGGAGCGCGCCCGCGAGCGCGGCGGCGTCCCGGCCGAATCCCGGTTTCGGCCCCCAACCGCCCGGCGCATGCGCGCGGACGTTCGGCGGGGGGTCGAGATCCAGCCGTTCGAGAAGCGTTGCGACGACCGACCGCTCCAAGCTCAGAACCGGTACTTGAACGTCGCCCCGACGAGGAGAATCGAGGTGGAGTAGGTTCCGTTGATGACTCCGTCGAGCAGGGAGCCGTTCGCGGTGGCGTCGTCGAACTCGAGCTGCATGGCGTACGCGTCGATCCCCCAGCGGTCGGCGAGGTAGCCGTAGCCGAGCGAGTACCCGGTCCGGTCGGAATCGGGAATCGAGGGGCGCAGGTACTGGGTGGGGACCGGACTCTCGTCGAGGACGCCGCCCGCGCGGATCTCGTGCCGCTCGTCCGATCCCGGCCGGACGGCGACGCCCAAGCGATAGGACCAGGTGTCGTCCCAGTTCTCGACGATGACGAGGCTGGTCGCGGGGTTTCCCGTGTCGATGCTGATCCGCTCGAAGTCGCTCCACTCCGTCAGGTATCCCGCGATCTCGACGTCCACGCGCCGAGACGTCCAGGCGGCCCCGAGCAGCGTCTCGGCCGGAAACGCGATGGCCGTGGACGCGCTCGAATTGAGCAGGTTTCCGAGGGGGCCGCTGAACGAGACGCGCCCGTCGATCTCCGGCTTCATGTGCGATCGGTACTGGGCCGCGGCGGAGAAGGCCCCCGTCTTGAGTTGGACCGCCAGGTTGTAGCCCCAGTCATCCCCCTCGCCGGTGAGATTGACCGTCGTCGGCGTGAGGCCGATGACCGCGTCGCGCGAGAATTCGCGAACTTCGGCGGAGAGGTAATCCACGCCCGCGGCAATGGACCAGTGCTCCCCGAGCTTGACGGCGGCGTTGGGGTTGACGAGGTACGTGCGCAGCTCCGCGCGCCGGCTGGAGAAGGTCAGCGGGGGATCGCTCCACTCGGTGATCAGGCCGAATGGAGTGTTCAGACCGATCCCCCAGGCGAGGCGCTCGCCGATCCTCTGCGCGAAATAGAAATGTGCGGGCGTCGTCGCATTGGCGGCCGCGTCGAACGAGACCCCGGGCGCCGGGCTGAACTGAGTGTCGCTCCCGGTGTCGAGATAATTCAGGCCGAGCTGGACCTCGGGTGCCTCGAGGTGGACGAGGGCCGCCGGGTTGTACCAATTCGCCGCGGCGTCGTCCGCCCGCGCGATCCATGCACCGGCCTGGCCCGACGCTTTCGCGCCCTGCTCGGCGAAGCCGAATCCAGCCCCGAGCGCGGATCCGGTCGTCAGCAGGAGGATGAACGCCGAAACACCGACGTGCGTCGCTCTCATTTCGCGTCCTTCCGGCGGCGAGGCCGGCGGATGATAACACGCGGCTTTCTCTGCACCGATGCAGCGGAATCGCGCCGATCCGCGGCCGCAAGCTTGACGGCTGTCTCCCTTTTCTCTATATAGGCAGACTTTCGGACCATTGGAAATGGTGAAGCGTGGGCTTCGAGGCGCTGCTCCCTGCGGCGCGAGAGGCTTCGGGGGGCGTTCCATGACGTGGAAGCGGCGCGCGGCGATAGGAATGCTCCTGGCCTTGCTCGGGGCCACGGCTCTTCGGGCGCAGGAGCCGGAGCCGAAGCCGGATGCTCCCGCGCCGGCCCCCGCGCCTCCCGCCCCTCCGGCCCCACCCGCCGCCGCCGAGGCCCCGAAGAAGAAGGAGCCGTTCTTCGGCGACAAGTTCGCGCTCTACCTCGAGGTCCGCGGTGGTCCGGCGTCGATCGACGACGTCGCAACCCCCGTCACGACCACCGCCTCTTCGTTTACCGACACGACCGTGAAGTTCGGCTCGGACAAGACCGGTCAGTTCACGGTAGGTTGGACTCTGCCGCGCGGGCGCGGCCAGTACCTGCTCACCTACAACGGAGTCGCGGACGGCGCGTACGACCTCGAGTCCACGGGGTTCCAGAACAGCTACATCGACGAAAGCGGGGTCGCCACGACGCCGCCGGGTCCGTTGCCGTGGTGGCACCTGTCGATTCACGACGGCCACCTGCAGTCATCGCGAACGCCGCCGGTCTGGAACCCCGCAACCGACGACGCGGACAACGACATGCTCCCCGACGCCGGAGAGATGCGTTATCCGACGACGACCCACGCGCTCTCGCGTTCGGTCCCGGAAGATCTCGGGAATCAGGTCCAGACGTGGGACCTCTACTACCGCCGCGAATTCGGCGGTGTTCGGGTACGCGCGCGTTGGACCGCGGGGCTCCGCTATCTCGACTACTCGGGAGCCTTCCCCGTCCCTGCGTGGCTGATGTCCTCGCCCGGGGAGTCGGGGATCGGCTTTTCCGACGGCGTCCAGAACGGCGTGATCATCATGCAGGAGTCGACCACCGGCTGGGGACCCGTCGGCTCGGGCGAGGTCCAAGGGAATTTCTTCCGTCAACGCCTGACACTCTACGGAGTCGCCCAGGCCGCCCTGCTCAACGAATCGCTCGAGGGGGACTCCGGGGCGTTCACGTACATCGCCCGCGACCCCAGCCAGCCGAATGGGCTGGTGGGGGCCGGTCACATCGAGACCAAGGTGTCGAAGTCCGCATGGAACACGATGTTCGAGGTCGGCGTGCGCTTCAGGGTCCTCGAAGGCTTCCACGTGATCGCCGACTGGAACCGAACCGGGTACCTCGACGTGGCCATCATGCCGACCAGCCTGTCGATCCCTTCGAACTCGACTCAGACCGCGCTCGGGACCACAGCCCGATTCCTCTCGCGCGAGATCGTGGTCTCCTCGCTCAACCTGGGCCTGAGCTTCCAGTTCTGACGAGGCCGGCGAGATCGTCCCAGAACCCCGGGTACGACTTCGCCACCACGTCGCCCCGGTCGATGGCGACGCCGGGGATCGCGAGACCCGCGATCGCGAACGCCATCGCGATCCTGTGGTCCCCCGCGGAGGAGACGAGCGCCCCGCGCAGGGCGCCCCGGGCGGGCGGATCGATGGTGAGGGTGCCGCCGTCCATCGAGGCCGCCGCTCCGAGGCGGGCGAGGTTGTCCGCGAGAACCGCCGGCCGGTCGGACTCCTTCAGTCGCAGATGGGCGAGCCCCGAGATCGTGCATCGCCCCTCGGCGAACAAAGCGAGGATCGCGGCGGTGGGCGCGAGGTCCGGCGCGTCGGCGAGGTCCCAGGAGAAGGACGGGATGGGACCCGTCCCCGAGACGGTGACCTGGTCGCCGTCGAGCACGACGCTGCACCCGAGCGACGCGAGGTCCCGTGGGAAGCGCGCGTCGGGCTGCAGACTGCCCGACCGTAACCCCCGCACGCATACGCGCCCGCCGATGATCGCCGCGGCCGCCATCGCATACGACGCCGAGGAGTAGTCCCCTTCGACGGTGAGCGCCGTCGCGCGGAGCTCGGCCGGCCGCACTTCGAACATCCCGGCCCCGTCGTGCGCGACGACCGCCCCGAATCGCTCGAGCGTCTCGACCGTCATCCGCGCGTAGGACTGCGACACGCGCGGCTCCGTCACCGCGAGCGTCACGCCGCGATCGAACATCGACGCCGAGAGAAGGAGCGCGCTCGTGAACTGGCTGCTGCGAGCTCCCGGAACGGAGACGGCACCGCCCCGGACCCGTCCCCCGCCGGTGCGGACCGGCAGGCCGGTCGCGCTGTCCGGCTCGATCCTCGCGCCGAGCGCGCGGAGAGACGTGATCAGCTCCGCCATCGGCCGCTCCCGCAGGCGCGGCGCTCCGTCGAGCACGGAGGGGAGCTCGGCCGTCGCGGCCAGCGCCAGCAACAAGCGGGCGCTCGTCCCGGACTCACCGAGGTCGAGCGAGCCCCCTCCTCGGATCGTCCCCGCCGCTCCTTCGACGGTCCAGGATCCGTCCGTCGCCTCGACGCGGACGCCGAGCGCTCTCAACCCGGCCACCGTGCGGCGCGTGTCCTCGGCGTCGAGCGGCCGTTCGATCCGGCTCACGCCCCGCGCGACGGCCGCGGCGATCACGGCGCGATGGGTCGCGCTCTTCGAGGGCGGCGCCGCGAAGGCCCCGTTCAGCGGGGCTCTTGCAGTGTCGATGCAGCGGGGAGGCATCGCGACCAAGTGTATTATGCGAAAACCCGGCGCCGGAGAGACGAATGAGGGCTCGGTCGCTGGCTCGAGACTCGCATGATCGTCCGGAATCGAATGCGCCGCGTCTTGATCGCGTGCGGGGGCCTCGCGCTGGGATCCGCCCTCGGCGTCGCTCGGGCGGCCGATCCGAGTGTCGACGAGCTCCTCCGCTTCGGGGTCACGATGGCCCGCGACGGGAACTGGCGCGAGGCGAAGTTCCGATGGGAAAAGGCGCTCCAGCGTGACCCCGCGGACGCCCGCGTGATGAACAATCTGGCGATCGCGTCGGAGGCGCTGGGCGACCCCGAGCGCGCCCGCGCGCTGTTCGAAAGCGCTCTGGCGGCATCGGAGGACTCGCGGATCCGGGACAACGCCTCGCGCTCGGCGCTGTTCTGGAAGCGCGCCGCGGACGGCGCCGCCTCCGAGCGCGCCGCGCCCCCCGCGAAGAAGAAGGGACGCGACGTCGTGGCGGTCGCCGTCGCGCTCCCCCTCCCGCCGCGGCTGACGCTGGACGGCGTGAAGACGCTGCTGGTCTCGGGATTCCTCGTGAACGACTCGGAGCTGCTCGACGTCAACAGGGAGCTCGTGAGGTTCCTCCGCGCCGAGTTCCGCAAGCACACCTCCTACGACGTGCTCGACGTCATCCCGATCCCGCCCGTGCCCGAGCAGACCCTCGACGACCTCGCGAAGAACGCGGCGTTCTTCCGCTGGCTCGGGCGCGAGCACGGCGCGGACGTCATCGTCAGCGGCGCCATGCGCTACACGCGCCGCGACGCCTCCGGGTTCGAGGACGTCGACATCGTGAGCGAGAGCACGGGGCAGAAGATCAAGCAGACGCGGTTCGTCGAGCAGGAGGAGTTCACGTTCGAGCTGGACGTCCTCTATCTCCGCGGCTCGGATGGATCGCTTCTCTTCAGGGACCGCATGAGCCGACAGGCGTTCTTCCGTGGCGCCGCCAACGATCCCATCAGCGCCTTCTACGAGCTGGGGAACTCGATCGCGGGCGACGTGCTGTCCGTGATCGCCCCGCGGACGCGCTCGGAACAACGCTTCCTCTTCAAAGGATGATCACCGGAGGCCCGATGACCCCTCCGCATCGCCGTCGCGGAGCGCCCGCGCTCCTCGCCCTGATCCTCGCCCTGGCGGGCGCGCCGTCGTCCCTCGCGCAATACGACCGCGTCTTCGGCCAGAACAAGATCGCGTACGACGATTTCCGCTGGAAGGTCTACAAGGCCCCGCACTTCGACATCTACTACTACCCCGCGTCCGAGCCGTTCCTCGACGACATCGTCTCCTATTCCGAGAGCGCCTACGTGAAGCTCAGCAAAGAGCTGGACCACGAGCTGCGGTTCCGCATCCCGATGGTCATCTACAAGACGCACGGCGAGTTCGAGTCGACCAACATCACGCTCGAGGAGCTCCCCGAGGCCGTCGGCGCGTTCGCCGAGCCGATCCAGAATCGCATGGTCCTGCCCATCGATCAGCCGCCCGACAAGCTGTACAAGCTGATCAGCCACGAGCTCACGCACATCTTCCAGTACTCGCTGTTCTTCGAGGGCTACGTGGGCCGGGCCCTGCGGGCACGCATTCCCACCTGGCTCGTCGAGGGGATGGCGTCGTACTTCGCGCAGGACGAGGAGACGCTGGACCGGATGGTGATCCGGGACGCTGTCGTCAACAACATCATCCCGCCCGTCCAGTCGCTGGACTACCTCTCCTACTTGAACTACCGCTACGGCCACGCGGTCTTCGACTTCATCGAGCAGGACTACGGGAAGGAGGGCGTCCGGAACTTCATCTACGAGTACCGGAAGGTGCTCCTGACCGGCAACATCGAGAAGGCGGTGAAGGAGGCGTTCGGCACCGACATCGGGGCCTTCAATCGGAACTTCAACAGGTTTCTCCGCAAGAAGTACTTCCCCGTGCTCCTCGACAAGAAGAGTCCGGACGACTACGGGAAGGAGATCGGTATCCAGGAGCCGGGAGTCTTCACCTTCTCGCCGACGCTCTCGCCTTCGGGGGAGCTGATCGCCACCCTCGCGACGCCCAAGATGGAGCTCGACCTCGTCGTCCTCTCGGCCGAGGACGGGAAGAAGGTGAAGAACCTCACCCAGGGCTGGACGAACCGCTATCGCTACCTCGTCACGGAAGCTTTCTCGGGACGGCGCGACCTGTCGTGGTCTCCCACGGGGGACCAGATCGCGGTGTTCGTGAGGAAGGAGAACAAGCGGCCGCTCGCGATCTTCGATTCGCTGCACGGGAATCTCGAGCGGCTGATTCCGATCCCGGGCATCGCCCAGTGCTCGAGCCCCGCGTTCTCCCCCGACGGCAAGCGCGTCGCGTTCGAGGGGAACAAGGACGGCGTGGTCGACATCTTCGAGCTCGACCTCACGTCGAAGGCGATCCGCAACGTGACGCAAGACGACGACTTCGACGGGAATCCGTGGTACGCCCCCGACGGCACGTCCATCCTCTACAACCGCCGTATCGGCACGGACTGGAAGGTCTTCTCCGTCGATCTCTCCGACCCGACCCGGAAGACGCAGCTCACGTTCGGCGCGTTCTCGGACATCCAGCCGTCGTACTCTCGCGACGGCAAGACCATCTATTACTCTTCCGATCGCGGCAACTACGGCGTGTTCAACATCGTGGCGCTCGACCTGGCGTCGGGGGAGACGCGCCAGTACACCGACGTCGTCGGCGGCTGCTTCTCGCCGGTGGAGACCTCACCTCGGGACGGGGAGCCCTATCTCGTCATGACCGCCTATTTCGACGGGACCTTCCGGCTGTACCGGATCCCGCTGAGGCAGCCCGAGTCCAAGGCCGGCGCGGAGACCGCCACAGCGGCGGCTCCCGAGGCCGTTCCCTTCGAGCCGCCGCTGAAGCTGAAGGCGGACGTGCAGAACGCCAAGCCCTACAAGCTGCGATGGGACCTCGAAGCGCCCTCGGTCAGCATCGGGGTCGCCGACGACGGGACGTTCCTCTCGAACGTCGGGCTCCAGTTCTCCGACCTGCTCGGGGACCACCGCGTCGGGCTGCAGTACTTCAGCGTCTCCGACTTCTCCAATTTCGTCGTGACCTACACCAACATGAAGCATCGCGTGCGGTGGGGTGCGTCGCTCTTCGACCTGCGCGACTACTACCTCTCGCCCAACGGGTTCGACGTCGATCGCCACCAGACGCAGCGGAACACCGGCGCCGCGGTGTTCGCGCAGTTCCCGCTCAACCGGTATTACCGGGTCGACGCAACCGTGGGCGCGACCGAGAGCACCCAGGACGTCTTCCGTGGCTACGACATCAACTTCCAACCAGTGTTCCAGAGCGTCAAGGATCGCTTCGTCATCTTCCAGACCTCGCTTGTCGGGGACACCACGCGTTTCCAGTCCTGGGGTCCGTTCCAGGGCAAGCGCTTCGACATCGGGGCGACCTACGGCCTGAACCTCGGGGACAGCCTCCCCGGGGACGTGCTCGAGTACCACCTCGACTTCCGGGCCTACAAGCAGCTGACGCGCCGCTCGACGCTCGCATTCCGGGCGCTGGGCATCTTCAACGAAGGCGACCGGGAGATCTTCTACGGGGTGGGCGGCCTCAACAACCTGAGGGGCTACGAGTTCCGCGAGTTCTTCGGTTCGAACGTGGCCGAGGGGAACGTCGAGCTGCGCTTTCCGTTCGTCGACGAGCTGCGCTTCCCGATCGGCCCCATCCGGAACATTCGAGGGTTCTTCTTCCTCGACGCGGCCACGGCGTGGCTCTCGGAGAACCAGTTCTACGACCCGGACCTGCTCGCCGTGCGCGTCGAGCCCGACGGCTTCGGGTCGGCCCGGACCGTGCCGTTCGACTGGTGGGACGACAAGAACGACCGTCTGCAGGACCTGAGGGCGTCGTACGGCGCGGGCTTCCAGTTCTTCTTCCTCGGCGGGCTTCAGCTCAACTGGTCCTGGGCGAAGCGGCTCTCCTACACGCACTTCGTGTTCAACGACGATCCCTCGACGCCGCAGTTCGACCTCGTGCCCGTGAAGGCGGACGTGGGCGGCGTGCGCACCGAGTTCTACATCACGTTCGACTGGTGACGTCCTTGGCCTCGCGCACCGCGAACCACGCGGCCGCGAAGCCGAGCAGGGCTCCGAGCGCGATCAGGAGGGACGACGGACCCGGCGGGAGCGGGCTACCCGCCGCGATGTCGAAGAGGCCGCCGGGTGCGCCGGACGCGTGGGCTCGCGCGGCGCGGCGAGCGGCTTCGACGAGGAACAGCGCGAGCAGCCCCCCGCCGAGTCCCTGCGCCGCGCCGGTGACCAGGAAGGGCCCCCGGACGAGCATCGGTGGCGCGCCGACGAGGTGCATGATGTCGATCTCGTCGCGGCGCGCATGCACGGTCAGCCGGAGGACCCCCGCGACGACGAAGGCGACGGCGGTCAGGACGACGGCCCCCAGCGCCGCTCCTCCCCATCGCGCCAGGTCGAGAACCCCCGTTACGCGGTCGAGGACGTCCTGGTCGTAGCGAACCTCCTCGACCGCGGGGGAGCCGCGGAGCGCCTCACCGACGGCCCGGGCCGCGCCGCGCGCGCCGGGCCCCGGCGTGAGGAACACCTCGAGCGAGGCGGGGAGCGGGTTCCCCATCTCCCCGGGAAGGTCGGCCAGCTCGCCGAACGACGCCCGGAACCGGCGCAGCGCCTCGTCCTTGTCGATCCGCTCGACGGCGGCCACGCCGGGGGTTCCCGCGATCGTCGTTCGGGCCGCCTCGATCTCGGCGTCCGCCGCGCCGTCCACCAGATAGACCGACACGCGAAGATCGCGCCGCCAGCGGCTCAGATGCGCCGAGGCGTTGGACACGAGCAGCAGATCGATCCCCGCGACGAACAGAACGGCCGCCAGCGTGGCGGCGGCGAGCAGGTTCGGGCCCGGGCTCTGCCTCCACTCGTCCACGGCGTCGGCGACGGAGTACCGCAGACGTCCGAGGAGCGCGCTCACGCGACGACCGCGCCTTCCGCGATCCGGCCGTGCTCGAGAACGATGGTGCGGCGCTGCATCCTCCGGATGAGCTCACGGTCGTGCGTCGCGACGACCACGGTGGTCCCCCGCGCGTTGATCTCCCGGAACAGACGCATGATCTCGACCGCCAGATCGGGATCGAGGTTCCCCGTCGGCTCATCGGCGAGCAGCAGCTCCGGATCGTTGACGACGGCGCGGGCGATGGCGACGCGCTGCTGCTCGCCGCCCGACAGCGCTTCGGGTCTGACGTTGAGCCGGTGCTGGAGCCCGACGCCCTTGAGGGCGAGATAAGCGCGCCGCTTCTGCTCTCCCCGCGGGATGCCCGCGACGTTGAGGACGTAGGCGACGTTCTCCAGCGCGGACTTGCGCCGGATGAGCTTGAAGTCCTGGAACACCACCCCGATCGATCGCCGGAGCTCCGGAACCTTCGACGGGGGGAGCCCGACGACATCGCGGCCGCCGATGAGGATCTCGCCGCGCGTCGGGAGCTCCTGACGCAGGAGCAGCCGCAAGAGCGTGGTCTTTCCCGCGCCCGAAGGCCCGGTGACGAAGACGAACTCGCCGCGCTCGATGCCGAGGCTGACGTCGCGGAGCGCGACCGCGCCCTCGGCGTAGCTCTTCGTGAGCCTGCGGATCGTGATCAGGGCAAGCCTACCAGCTCCGGTTGATCAGCAGTTCCTCGGCGAGGATCTCGCCGTCCTTGTTGAAGAAGACCTGGGCCGGCTCGTCCGCGACGATCACGCGGAACGGCGTCTCGGCGCCCTGGACGAGCATCGGCTTCGCCGACTTCACCTCTTTCCCGTTCAGGTCCACGAACGTGAACGGGGCCACGCCGCGGTAGTAGACCCCCTTGAGCTCGGTCTTGTCCTGGCCCATGACCACGCGCTGCTTGATGCTCCCCTCGACGATCCACTTCCCTTGCTCGTTCTTCCGCTTCGTCCAGAACAGCGCGTACTGGGGCGTTCCGACCCCACGCAGCCACTGATCGAAGAACCAGTCCATGTTGCCGCCGACGACCTTCTCCATGACGTCCTGCATCTCGCGCGTCACGATCTCCTTGTGCTGGAGCGTCTGCGCCATCTCGCGGAGGAGCTGGAAGAACTTCTCGTCGCCGAACGTCGACCGGAAGATGTGGAAGGCGTAGGGTCCCTTGTTGTAGATGTTCGCGACCGCGGAGCGGAAGCCTTCGCCGGACCAGGTGGTGTACCCGTTCTGGACGCTGTTGAGCGGATCGTTGTCCATGATCGTGTTGCGCCATTCCTCGACCTTCTCGAGGTACTTCTTCTTCCCCTGCGTCCGCTCCACGTAGATCGCGGATGAGAGCTCCGCCAGGGTCTCCACGAACCAGTAGTTCCGATCGTTGGCGTTCGTCACGAGGCCGCCCCACCACTGGTGCCCCGTCTCGTGCGCCACGACATCCTTGTTGAACTTCGAGATGTTCGACGCGCTGCGCGACGTCCGGTCGACCACCTCGCCCTCGCCGCGGAACACACCGGAACCGAGGTAGATCAGGGAGGCCGGAGCCTGCCCGTAGAAATCACCGAGGGGATCGGATACGAGGTCGAGCTTGGCGAACGGGTAATCGACCCCGTAGATCTCCTTGTAGAGGTTCAAGGCGACGGCGGCCTGCGTGGCGATCGCCCGGAGCTGTTTCCCGCGGATGTCGCGGGCGCCGGCGGCGGCGGAGCGGAAGTAATCGTCGATGTCTTCCGTCTTCGTGAATTGCGTGTTCAGCCCGGCGAGACTTCCCTTGTCGACGAAGACGTGAACGGGAATCACGGTCCCGTCGGTCTTGGTCGCCTTGTAGTCTCCCGCGTCGTCCGTGATGTAGTCGCCGAAGATGATCGTCGGGAACGTCACGGGCGAAGGCGACGTGAAATGAGCCGTGCGGATCCCGTCCTTCGCGGTATCCGATTCCACCTTGCCGACGCCGAGGATCTGATACTTGTCGGGAAGCCGGACCGTGAGGTCGAAGTCGTCGATGAAATCGCCGAAGCGCACGAACGGGAGCCAACCTCCGCGCGACAGCCCGTAGAACGAGGGGTTCAGCGAGTAGATCGCGTCGTAGTTCAGGAACTGGAGGCGCAGAGTCACCATGTCGCCCGCTTGAAGCGTCTTCGGGAACACCACCAGCCCGCCGGACGACGTGAAGCGGGACCAGGTCAGCTCGTTCCCCTGAGCGTCCTGGATCGAGTTGATGAACAGCTTGGGACTCTTGGTCGCCTCCTTCTCGCCCGGATAGCGGACGCGGGCGACGAAGAAGGGCAGGTCCTTCAGCTCCCTCTTGATCTTGAGCTTGTAGGTGATGTCACCGGCGTACGCGTAGGGGTCGTCGAGCGCGAGATCGACCGCGCCCTTCATGGCGACCAGGTCGAAATCGCGCGCTTCCTTGTCGCCTCGCTCCTCCAGGATGAGCGGGTCGAGTCCCTTGTTCCGCGTGTCCTCGCTGTAATAGGCGTAGAGCTGACCATAGTCGGTGACGAAATACGACATCTGCCAGGGCTCGAGGTTGTCGTAGGTCAGCGCCGCGAAGTGCTCCTTGGCCCCGTCCCGCTTGAAGGAAAAACGCCAGTACCGGTTGTCGGGATCGTCCGGGCGGTCGAAGCCGCCGAATGGATTCTCGCGGCGGTTCTTCTTGACCTCGTCGGACGCTTCCTGCAGTCGCTTGAGCATGCGACCCGCCGCGCCGTCGGCGCCGGTGCCGCTGCCGGTGCTCTTCTCACCGACCTGTTGGAGGTCGGTGAACACCGCCGACGCGAGCTCCTCGCAGGTCTTCGCGTCGCAGTAGATGGCCAGTCGCGACGGCTTGAAGACGGCATCCTCCGGGTGGTCCTTCGCCAGCTTCTTGTAGAGGGCCGAGTAGTGGCTCGTCTCGGCGGTGTCCGCGGGAGGGGCGTAGTCGAACCTCAGGTCGTCCGCGAAGACGGCGTAGCCCGTCACGTGCCCGAGCACGCGCTGGGTGTAGCCCCATCCGTTCGTCGCGCTGACCTTCAGCCCCTCCTTCTCGAACTGGAGCTTGCCGAACTTGAAGACGCCTTCCCCGCCGAAATACCCGCGATAGAGGCCGACGTAGGTGTCCTTGAGATCCTGCTTTGCGATTCCCCACTTGCCGCCGGTCTTCGTGACCGTCAGCTCGAATCGCTCCGTCTTGATCTCGTCCGTATCGGGCTGCGCCTGATCGACGATCGTGTCCTGATGGAAGGCCACCAGATACGTCGAGGCGTCGACCCGCTTGAACGTCTTGGAGAACGTCCCCCGCTTGAACCCCATGCCGTCCTTGTTCTTCTCGTTGGCGAGATCGGCGACCTTCTTCTTGAGGATGGCCTCGATGTCGCTACGGTCCATGGTGGGGACGTTGTCATCGGCGGCGGCCGTCGAGGGACCCGCGAGCCCGAGAAGGGCCGCGAGAGCGACCGCTGCGAGGGAAGCTTTCAGTACACGGCGGGACGACGGACTGGTCATCGCAGACCCCCTGTGGCTCGGTGGAAAGCGCAGCGGCATCCGCCGGATTCTATCCCAGCGATCGCCGACACGCCCTTCTAACGGGGACGGTGGGGACGGGTTTCACCCGGCGTAGAAGCGGCGCTCCTCGCGGACCATGTCCCGGAGGAGCCCGGCCGGACGGAATCGCTCGCCGTGGGCGTCCGCGAGGCGGGAGAGCCGGTCGACAAGAACCGCCGTTCCAATGGAATCCGCGTAGCGGAGAAGTCCGCCGCGGAACGGCGGGAAGCCTGTCCCGTAAACCATGGCGACATCGACGTCCCGGGGCTCCCGGACGACGCCGTCCTCGAGACAGATCGCCGCCTCGTTCACCATCGCCAGGACCATCCGCTCCTGGAGCGTCTCGACCGGAAGCTGGAGGACGGTCCCGGCCCCGATGAGCCGCGGAATCGCCGGATCGGGGCGCGTGCGCTTGCCGTCCCTGTAGGCGTAGAACCCGCGCCCGTTCTTCTTGCCGAGCTTCCCGCCGGAAACCATGGCCTGGAGCGCGTTGGTCGCCGCGCCGATCCGCTTGCCGAACGCCCCCTCGAGGACCGCCGAGGCATGCTGCCCGGTGTCGAGGCCGATCTCGTCCATCAGCGCGAACGGTCCCATGGGCATCCCGAACATCCGCATCGCCCGATCGGCGTCCTCGACCGCGACCCCCTCGGCGAGCAGCCTGAGGGCTTCGTTGAAGTAGAGCATGAGGATGCGATTGACGAGGAACCCGGGGGCGTCGCGCACCACCACGGGCACCTTTCCGAGCTCCAGCGCGAACGCGTGCACCGACGCGACCGCCTCGGGCGAGCTCCGGTGCCCCGCGATGACCTCGACGAGCGGCATCCGGTGCACCGGGTTGAAGAAGTGCATGCCGACGACGCGGTCGGGGCGCACCGCCCGGGCCGCGATGTCGGAGATCGGAAGGGTCGAGGTGTTCGACGCGAAGATCGCCCGCTCGCCGATCCGCTCCTCCACGGCGGCGAGCACCTTCTGCTTCACGTCGAGGCTCTCCACGACGGCCTCGATCACCAGATCGACCCGCGCCAGACCGGAGTCGTCGAGGGTGGTGGAGAGGAATCCCAGCTTCTGCCGGATCTCGCGCGGCGTGATCCGCCTCCGGGTCACTTGCTCCCGCCAGATGTTCGACGCGTGCCTGAGCGCGGCGAGCAGAGCATCCGCACGCACGTCCTTCACGCGCACCGGGATGTCCTTGTCCGCGACGAGCTGCGCGATCCCCCCGCCCATGATCCCCGCGCCCAGGACGGCGATGCGCCTCACCTTCCGCGGCAGCGCGACGACGCCGCCCGCGTCCTTCTTGAGCGCGGACTGGCTCTTGAAGAGCCAGATCAGGTTCTTCGCCGTCCGGGTCGGAACCAGCTCGCCGACGATCCTGGCCTCGAGATCCAGCCCCTGGGTCATCGGCATCGAGAACGCCGCGTCGATCGCCTCGAGCGCGCGGAAGGGCGCCGGGTAGCTCTCCGGGCTCGCCTTCTCCTCGGTCGCCCGCCTCGCTTTGGCAATGACGAAGCGCCGCCACGGCGGGAGGCTCTCCGCGAAGCGCGAGGTCCACGGACGACGGCGCGCTCCGTTCGCGGCAGCCCTCATCATCAGCTTGACGGTCTCGCGCTCGAGGTACGGCTCGGGCACGACGAGATCGACGAGACCGATGCGATGCGCGCGCTTCGCGTCGAGCTGGCGCCCCGTGAGGATGAGGTCGAGCGACGGCACGAGGCCGACCAGGCGGGGGAGGCGCTGGGTGCCGCCGAAGCCGGGGACGATCCCGAGCTGCGTCTCCGGCAGGCCGATCTTCACGGCCTTGGAATCCGCCGCGACCCGGACGGTGCACGCCAACGCGAGCTCGGTCCCGCCGCCGAGACACGCGCCGTTGATCGCGCACGCCGATGGGACGGGCAGGTCGTGGATCTTCTGGAAGACCGCTTGCCCGAATCTCGCACCCTCCGCAGCCTTGAAGGCGTCGGTGAAGGACGCGATGACCTCGACGTCCATGCCTGCGATGAACGTGCCGGCCTTGGCGCTCGCGAACAGCACGCCGCGGACGTCCTCGCGCTCGCGGACCGAGTCGAGCAGCTCGCCGAGGTCCTCGAGGAGGCCCGGCTCGAGAAGGTTGACCTTGTCGTTCGGGCGGTCGAACACCACGTGGACGATCCCGTTCGGATCGATCCAGTGATTCATGCCGGGGCCGCCGTTCACCGCCTAGCTCCGCTCGACCACGACGGCGGCGCCCTGACCGCCGCCGACGCACAGCGTGACGAGCCCGAGCGACACGTTGGCACGCGCCATCTCCCGCAGGATCGTCAGGATCAATCGACCGCCCGAAGCGCCGACCGGATGCCCGAGAGCGATCGCGCCGCCGTTGAGGTTGACTCGATCCGGGGGCGGGGCGCCGAGAGCGCCCGTCCCGAGGTTCGCCTCGCAGAACGCGCGCGAGTCGAAGGCCTTCATGCACGCCAGCACCTGCGCGGCGAACGCTTCGTTGATCTCGACGCGCTCCATGCGCGCCATCGTCAGCCCTCCGGCCCGCCGCAGGGCGATCGGCGTCGCGAGCACGGGGCCGAGCCCCATCCGCGCGGGATCGCACCCGGCGAACCCCCAGGACCGGATCTTGCCGAGAGCGGGAAGTCCGAGCGCGCGCGCCCTCTCCCCGGAAGCGAGCAGGAGCGCGACGGCGCCGTCGGTGATCTGCGACGAGTTCCCCGCCGTGACAGTGCCGAAGCGGCGATCGAACACCGGCCGGAGCTTGGCCAGGGCCTCGGGGGACTGGTTCTCGCGGATCCCGTTGTCGCGGTCGGCCGTCTCCTCGTAGCGCGGCGGGACGGGGACCGGAACGACTTCCCCCTGCATGCGGCCCTCGTTCCATGCGGCAGCGGCGAGCTTGTGGCTGCGCAGAGCGAAGGCGTCCTGCTCCTCGCGCAGGATCGCGAACTCCCGGGCGAGGACCTCGGCCGTCTCCCCCATGTTCAGCCCCGAGACGGGATCGGTGAGCCCCAGCTCGAGAGCGATCACCGGCTTGAAGTGCCGCGGCCGGAACCGGACGAAGCGGCCCATGCGGTTGACGGCGCTCTTCTCCCGGGCGATGGACGTCCAGAGGTCCTGAGCGTCCTCCCCGAACAGGAAGGGGATGCGGGACATCGACTCGACGGCGGCGGCGACCACGAGATCGGCGTCGCCGGAGCGGATCCGATAGGCGGCCTCCACGACGCTCTCGATCCCCGAGGCGCAGTTCCGGCTCACCGTGAACGCGGGAACCTTCTGCGGCAGCTTCGCCTCGAGGCCGATCACTCGCGCCACGTTCGCGGCGTCGGCTGGGCCGGCGATATTCCCCACCACGAGCTCGTCGAGCGATTCCGGGTCGATCTCGGCGCGCTCGACGAGCTCCCGCACCGCCGTCCGGCCCAGCTCCACGGCCCCGACGCCGCGGAGGACGGTTCCCGCCCGTACGAACGGCGTGCGCACGCCGGCCACGACGACGACGTCGCGATCGCCGATCACCGGGGTTTCACGAGTCGCCGCCCTCCCGGCGGATGCCGTACGCCTCGAGCTTCTTGTAGAGGTTGGAGCGCGGCGTGTCGATCGCCTTGGCGGTCGCGGCCACGTTCCAGTCGTTCTCCTCCAGCTTGGCGACGATGAACGCCCGCTCCGCCGCGTCCTTGAAGTCCTGGAGTGTCGCGGACGCCGCGGGGGGCGGCACCGACGACGGCGCCGTCGCGCCGCCGAGCGAGAGCCCCAGACCCTCCGGAATGTCGTCCGCGCGGATCGTGTCCCGGGGCGTCATGATCATGAGGCGCTCGACCGCGTTGCGCAGCTCGCGCACGTTGCCTCGCCACGGAAGCCCCGCGAGCGCCTCCACGACGTCGGGGGCGAAGGCTTTCGGTCGCGAGCCGTGCTCCCGGCAGAAAGCGTCCGCGAACGCGGCGACCAGCGCCGGGATGTCCTCCCGCCGCTCCCGCAGAGGCGGGAGATGGATCGGCACGACGTTGAGGCGGAAGAAGAGATCCTCGCGGAAGCGCCCCTCCGCGATCTCCTCCTCCAGGCGCTTATTCGTGGCGGCGATCACGCGCACGTCCACGACGAACGACTTCGCCGATCCAACCGGCTCGATCTCCCCGTCCTGCAGGGCGCGCAGCGCCTTCGACTGGGTCTTGAGGCTCATGTCGCCGATCTCGTCGAGGAAGATCGTTCCACCGTCGGCTTGCGCGAACTTCCCGGTCTGGTCCCGCACCGCACCCGTGAACGACCCCCGCTCGTGTCCGAACAGCTCGGACTCGATGAGCTCCTCGGGAATCGCCGCGCAGTTGACCTTGACGAAGCGCTTCGCCGCGCGCGGGCTGTTGCGGTGGATCGCCCTGGCCACCAGCTCCTTCCCCGTCCCGGACTCCCCCGTGACGAGGACAGAGGCCTTCGTCGGCGCGGCGAGGGCGATCTGATCGTGGACCGCCCGCATCGCCCGGGATGCGCCGACCAGCTGGAAGCGCTCCTCGTAGGTGAGCTTGTAGTCGCGGTTCTCGGATTCCAGCCGCGAGCGCTCCAGCGCGTTCCGCACCACGACGAGGACCCGTTCGCGCTCCAGCGGCTTCTCCATGAAGTCGAAGGCGCCCAGGCGCGTGGCTTCGATCGCGGTCGCGATGGTCGCGTGGCCCGAGATCACGACCACGGACAGCGCCGGATCGGATTGCTTGATGCGCGCGAGAACCTCGAGCCCGTCGATTCGCGGCATCTTGATGTCGAGCAGCACCACGTCGGGGCGCTCGGTCTCGAGCTTGGCGAGGGCCTCTTCGCCGGATGCCGCCTCGGCCAGCGCGTACCCCTCGTATTCGAGGATCATCCGGAGGGACGCCCGAATGTCGCTTTCGTCGTCGGCGACGAGGACGAGCGGCTTACGGCGGGCAGCCATGCGGTCGGGAAAATAACACACGCCGCGCGGCCATCAGGGCCGCGCGGCGGTCAGGGATGCGACGGTTCGCTACTTCGACTTCGAGGGGACCGTGAGGAACACGAGCTCCTTGCGATGGCCGAGATCCAGCTCGACCTTCACGGTCTGACCGGGCTTGAGGGCCCGCACGATCCGATTCCAATCGGCGACGGTCTTCACCGGGGTGTCGTCCATCGACGTCACGACCTGCCGCGGCGCGATCCCCTCCTCCGCCGCGTCCGACTCCGGATCCACCGAGACGATCATCACGCCCGACGCGTTGGCGTCCATTTCGAGCTGCTGGCGCATCATCGGGGGGATCGCCTGGATCTTGATCCCGAGACCCTCGCTCGAGGGCACCGCTTCTCCGTCCTGCTTCGATTCCGGCTCGTTCCCCGGGTCGTCGAAGGACACGGGTCGCGTCGAGAGCTTCACGTCGATGCGCTCCGTCTTGCCCCCGCGCAGCACCTCGAGCTTGACCGACTCGCCGGGCTTCCGCGCGGCGATCTTCGCGAGGAGGTCCTGGTTGTCCTTGACCGGATCGCCGTCGAGCTTCCGGATGAGGTCGCCTTCCTGGAGCCCCGCGTCGTCCGCCGGTCCACCGGGAGTGATTCTGGTCACGATCACGCCGTTGCGGTCGGGAAGGTGATAGTAGGACTGCGCCTTCGCCCCGATCGGCTGCGTGTTCATCCAGATCCCGAGGTAGCCGCGCTTGACGGAGCCGCCGGAGCGCAGCTCCTCCGCGGCCTTGCGGGCTTCGTTGATCGGAATCGCGAATCCTATGCCCTCGGCGAGCTCGCCCCGGAAGATCGCGGTATTGATCCCCACGACGCGCCCCTGGCCGTCGAGGAGCGGTCCGCCGGAATTCCCGAAGTTGATCGCGGCGTCGGTCTGGATGAAGTTCGCGAGGGCGGGAACGACGGTGTCGCTCACCTGGACCTGTCGCTTCTTGCCCGACACGACGCCGACGGTGACGGTTCGCTCGAGCGCGAGCGGATTGCCGACGGCCATCACCCACTGCCCCACGCGAAGCGTGTCGGAATCACCGAGCGGAACGGTGGGCAGCGTCTTCCCCTTCGGGTCGATCTTGATCAGCCCGAGGTCGATCATGGGATCCGTCCCGATGACCTCGGCCTCGTACTTCTCGCCGGTGTCCAGCGTGACCTGGAGCTTCGTCGCTCCCTCGACGACGTGGTTGTTCGTCAGGATGTACCCGTCGTCGGTCACGATGAATCCGGATCCGGACGAGACGCGCCGCTGGGGCTCGCGAGGGACGATGCGGGGGTGAGCGCGCCGGTCCTGCGGCCCGTTCGGTCCGAAGAAGAAGCGGAAGATCGGGTCGTCGAACTGGTCGCCGTCCTCGTCCTGCTGGCCGCTGTCGCCGCCCCCCTTCTTGTCTACCGTCGTGTTCTGCACGCCGACGACGGCGGGAAGGATCGACGCCGCGATCTCCGAGAAATCCGGGAGCGCCACCGTGTGCTCCGCGGCGCTGGACGCGGCGGGAAACGCGGAGGCCGCCGGCGCGGCGGCGTGCATCACCGGCGGAGCGTTGAGCTTACCGCCGACGATCATCCCGAACACGATGCTGATGCCGACGACGCCGAGCAGCGCGGCGAAGCTTCCCTTGCGATTCATGGCTCTCGACCTCCCGACCGTCCCGTTCAGCTGACCCAGCCGGCGCTCCGATCGCCTTCCTCCGGGAGGAGCTCGGCGAGCGCCCCGCGAAGCGAGCCGACGTCGACCGGCTTCTCGAGGATGTGGTCCACGCCCAGGTGGCGGGCTTGCTGACGGACGCCTTCGTTCAGGAATGCGGATATCAGAATGCAGCGCGCGCGGAACTCGCGCCGTCGAAGCTCCGCGAGGAGCGACAGCCCGTCCATCTCCGGCATCTTGTAATCGACCAGGAGAAGGTCCACGTCGTCGAGCGCCCGGCCGCCGATGAGCACCCGTCGCGGGTCGCTCTCGATCACGGCCTTGTACCCCGAGCGGCTCAGCAGCTTTCGGTAGCAATCGAGCACCGACGGATCGTCGTCCACGACGAGGATCGTGTAGCGCTGGCGCGCGAGCGGGTTCATCGCGCTGTCGAAGAGGGGCAATTGCCGTGCCGCGGGAGGGGCGCCACGACGTTTCCGAAAGCCGCGAGAATTCCAACCCCCGCGACGCCCGTTCGCGCCAAACTGGCGCCGGGCCCCGTCCAACCGGCCGGAATGGCGGTCGTTGGATTCATGAATCCGGATCCGCGAAGCCGGCGACCTTGTACTCCTTGAGCTTCCGTTGCAGCGTGCGCAGCCCGATCCCCAGTGCCTCGGCGGCTTGCGTGCGGTTGCCCCCGGTTCGCTCCAGCGCGGCGAGGATCGCCCGGCGCTCGATCTCCTCCATCGTCAAAGGCGCGCCCGGCTCCCCGCCGGATTCGGGGGCCTCCGCCGCGGCCGGGACGATCTCGCTCCCGGCATGGCGGCGGATCTCCTCGGGAAGGTCGCCGAGGGCGATCTCCGGAGAAGGCGTGAGCACGACGAGGCTCTCGACGAGATTCCGAAGCTCGCGGACGTTCCCCTCCCAGCGTGCGTTGACCAGCGCCCGCATGGAGTCGGGCGCGAACTTCATCCCCTCGCGGTCGTTCTCCTTCGCGAACGTCGCCAGGAAATGGTTCGCGAGCAGCGGGATGTCCTCGCGGCGCTCGCGGAGGGGCGGGATCCGGAGCGTAACGACCTTGAGGCGATAGTAGAGGTCGTTCCGGAACGCCCCGCGCTCCACCGCGGTCTCGAGGTCGGCGTTGGTCGCGGCGATCAGGCGGATGTCGACCTTGATCGTGGCGGTTCCGCCGACGCGCATGAACTCGCGCGTCTCGAGCACGCGGAGGAGCTTGACCTGCATGTCGACGGGGAGCTCGCCAATCTCGTCGAGGAACAGGGTCCCCTTGTCGGCCAGCTCGAACTTGCCGATCTTGCGGCCCGTGGCGCCGGTGAACGATCCGCGCTCGTGGCCGAACAGCTCGGACTCGAGGATCTCGGCCGGGATGGCCGCGCAATTAATCGGCAGGAAGCGTCCGTCCTTGCGCGGGGAGTTCTCGTGGAGCGCGTTGGCCACGAGCTCCTTCCCCGTGCCCGAGTCGCCGATGATCAGCACGTTCGACCGCGTGGGAGCGACCATCTCCATCTGACGGAACAGCGCCTCCATGGCCTTCGAGCGTCCGACGAGGTTCCCGAACTTCTCTCCCAGCCTGTTCTCGAGCTCGACGACGCGCCGCGACAGCAAGCGTTTCTCGACGATCGCCGAGGCGCGCTTGCGCAGCTCGAAGAGGTCGACCGGCTTCGTGAGATAGTCGTCGGCGCCGCGCTTCATGGCGTCCACGGCGGACTCGACGGAGCCGTGCCCCGTGATCATCAACACGCCGACCTCGGGGTCGATCTCGCGGGCGGCCGCGAGCACGCCGAAGCCGTCGACGCCGGGCATCATCAGGTCGGTGATGACGAGCACGACGTCGCGGTGCGCCCTGAGGAAGTCGAGCGCGGGCGCGGCTTCGCCGAACGACGTGACCGTATATCCGATCTTCGACAGCGCGCGCTCGTAGCTCTCGCGATTCGGCTTTTCGTCTTCGATGATGACGGCGTGGATGCTGTCGCTCATGCCCGATCGCGAATTGTAGCAGCGAGCAGCCGCGCGAATTCCTCCGGTCCGACCACGGGGATGCCGAGCTTGCGCGCGCGATCGAGCTTGGATCCGGCGTCGTCGCCCGCGACGACGAGGTGGGTCTTCGCGCTGACCGATCCGGACACCCGCCCGCCGGCCCGCTCAATGCGCGATCGAGCTTCCTCCCGGCTCATCCCCGGAAGCGTCCCGGTGAGGACCACGGTCTTGTCCAGCAGCGGCGAGTCCGGCGGCGGCGCGGGCCCGGCTTCCTCCGGCGTCGCCTCCGTCCGGACGCCGACCCGCGCCAGCCGCGCGAGGAGATCGCGGTTCGCGGGCTGCGCCCAGAACGTCTTGACCGAGGCAGCGGTCTTCGGCCCGATGTCGGGGATCGCCTCGAGCATCTCCAGCGGCGCCTCGTCGATCGCGCGCAGCGAGCCCATCGTCGAGGCGAGGACGCGCGCCGCGCGCTCGCCGACGTGCCGGATACCGAGCGCGAAGAGGAGCCTGTGCAGCGGGCGCCCCTTGGACGCCTCGATCTCGCGGACGAGGTTGCCGGCCGATTTCGTCCCCATACGATCCAGGGCCGCGAGGGTCTCGGCTCCGAGGTCGTAGATCCCGGCGACGTCGCGGAGGAGATCCTTTGCGAGGAGCTGGTCCACCAGGGCGTCTCCGAGCCCCTGGACGTCCATGCCGGGGCGCGAGGCGAAGTGCAGCAGCGCCTCGCGGCGCTTCGCGGGGCAAGCCGCGCCGGTGCAGCGGCTCGCGACCTCTCCCTCCTCGCGGACGGCCTCCGAGCCGCACGTCGGGCATGTCCGTGGCATCGCGAAGGGGATCGAGCCGGAAGGCCGATCCTCGAGGATGACCGCGACGACCTGAGGGATGACCTCGCCCGCCTTCTCGATGACGACCGTGTCGCCCAGGCGGACGTCCTTCCGCGCGACCTCGTCCTCGTTGTGGAGCGTCGCCCGAGAGACGGTCGTCCCCGCGAGGACCACCGGCTCGAGCTCGGCGACGGGGGTCAGCGCTCCCGTCCGTCCGACCTGGATCACGATCTCCCGGATCCGTGTTCGCGCCTGCTCCGGAGCGTACTTGTACGCGATCGCCCAGCGCGGGAACTTGCTCGTGGCGCCGGCCCGGCGCTGGACGTCGAGATCGTCGACCTTCACGACGGCGCCGTCGATCTCGTAGTCCAGCGTCCCGCGGAGATCGCGGATGCGCTCGATCGCGGCGCGCGTCTCGTCCAGGGATCGTGCCGCCGCGTTGAGAGGATTGACCCTGAGCCCCAGCTCCCGAAGCCTCGCCAGGCCCTCGGACTGCGTGGCGGGCGGCGCCTCGCCCTCGACGGACGCCAGGGCGTAGAAGAACCCTCCGAGCCTGCGCGAAGCGGTGATCCTCGGGTCCAGGAGACGGACCGAGCCGGACGCCGCGTTGCGCGGGTTGGCGAACGGCGCCTCCCCCGCCTCGGCCCGCTGCGCGTTGAGCGCCTGGAACGACGCGCGCGGCATGAAGATCTCGCCGCGCACCTCGACGAACGCGATCGATCGCGATAGCCGGAGAGGGATGGTGCGAATCGTGCGCACGTTGGCGGTGATGTCCTCCCCGACGGTTCCGTTGCCGCGGGTCACCGCGCGCTCGAGCAGCCCGTCCCGGTACCAGAGCGCGATCGAAAGCCCGTCGATCTTGGGCTCGACGACGAACGCCGTCACGGCGCCGCCGACCGCCCGCTCCAGCCGCTCGCCCCAGGCCCGGAGCTCGTCCGGCGACAGCGCGTTGTCGAGCGACAGGAGTGGCGTGCGGTGCGCGACGGTGACAAAGGCATCGGACGGCTCGCCGCCGACGCGCAGGCTGGGAGAATCGGGGGCGATCAGCTCGGGATGCTCCGCCTCGATCGCGGCGAGCTCGCGCTCGAGCGTGTCGTACTCGGAATCCGAGATCTCCGGAGCGTCGTCGACGTAGTAGAGCTTGCGATGCCGGGCGATCCGGATGCGGAGGTCCTTCGCGCGGGCGGCCGGTGATCCTCCCGGATCCGTCACGGCGCGGCCCGGACGCCGGGAGGTTCGAGGGCGCGGGAATGCCGCCGCGGCAGCCGGATCCTGAACGTGGTGCCCACTCCGGTCTGGCTCTCGACCTCGATGCGGCCGCCGTGGTTCTCCACCATCTGACGGGCGATGGCCAGGCCGAGTCCCGTGCCCCCCGCCCGCTTGGAGTAGAACGGCTCGAAGATCCGCTCGATCATCTCGGCCGGGATCCCCGGTCCGGTGTCACCGACCTCGATCAGGATCTCGCCACCGGCACCGGCGCGGGAGCGCAGGACGACGCGCCCGCCCGCCGGGACGACGTGACGCGCGTTTCCGAGGATGTTGAGCAGCGCCTGACGAAGCTGACTCTCGTCCAGCTCGACGGAAGGGAGAAGCGGCTCGAGATCGAGCTGAAGCTCCACGCCGGATTGGCGAAAATCCGCTTGAAGGAATCGCGCCGTCGCCCCCAGGACCTCGTTCAGATCGACCACCTTCAGTTGCGGCGTCGCCGGGCGAGCGTACTGAAGGAAGTTGTCGATCAGGTTCTTGATTCGCTTGATCTCACCCTGCATCGAGCGGAGCATCTCGACGTGCTCGCCGCCTTCCAGCGCGGGGACGCCCTGGAGCTCCTCCTCGAGCATCTGCAGGTTCATGTTCATCGAGTTGAGGGGATTGCGGATCTCGTGGGCGAGCCCCGAGCCCAGCACGCCACGATAGGCAGCCCGCTCCGAGGATTGGCGCTGGTGCTCGAGCGAGCGGTTCTTTCGGATGAGGTAGAGGACATAGAACAGCCCGACGACGAGCAGTGCGACGCCCACGGCCGCGACGATCGCGACGCGGATCGCGAGCCACTTTCGTATCGCGTCGATCTCCCGGTCGATCGGCTCGGCGGCGATCCCGACGCGGACGCTGCCTTGATACTGGCCGGCGATCGTCAACGCAGTGCGCGCGGTCTGGCGGATCGCCCCCTCGGATCCGACGAACGCGACCTTGATGTCGAACCGGTCCCGTATCTCGACGAAGCGGAGATAAGGACGCTCCGCCAGACGTTCCGCGAGGATCGCCTCCAGCTCCCGGCGATTCCTCTGGAGACGGTAGAAGTCCATCCCGGTCGGGCCTCGCCCCATGGAGGCCGCCGCCTCCGCGACGCGCGTCGCCTCTTCCTGGGCCCGGAGGACCGGGTACCTCGCCGCGAGGCGGCTCATCCCCTGGAAGGCGAACGTGTGGGCGACCCAGATCAAAATCGCCAGCAATCCCGCGAAAATAGCGAAAGCCCGCAGAGTTTCCCCACTTCCCGGGGGGACGAGAGCCTCGGACGCCGCTCGCGATCGGGTCATCGGCCAGGCATTGTAGAGTGCCGCCTCTGCGGACGCGGGTGCTGCAAAGACTCCGCGCCGTCCCGCACAACGAGCTTTCTCGACTTGATCGACCTAGGTTCTTGCAGTAATTGAATGCCGCAGGGAAGAACCTCCCGTTACACTGGAACCGGGAGTGGGGCGGATTGGAAAGGCGGTTGCAGGGGGATATCGGCCATGGAAGCTCACGCTGAAACCTCACTCAAAGGAAGCGTTCGGCTGGGAAACTATCTCCGACGCCTCCGCGCCGGATACGGCTATTCGCTGCGCCGCGTCGAAGAACGCGCGAAGGCCGAGGGCGGTGAGATCGACAATTCGCAGCTCTCCCGTTACGAGAAGGGAATCTGCTACCCGTCGTTCGACAAGCTGCGGGTGCTCGCGAGCGTCTTCAACGTTTCGGTCCAGGCGTTCTCCGACGTCGTCGACCTGGAGAGCTATGAAAGCCTGAAGCCCCAGGGAGGCGAGCCGAGAGCTCTGGTCGACGAAGGAAACGCGGCGCTGAGGACCGGCGACTACGGTCGCGCCTTCGCGTGCTACGAGTACGCGCTCGATCGGCTGCACGACGACGCGGCGAGCGGCTTGTCGCAGGATCTGATCGCGCAGACGCGGGTCAATCTCGCGATGGCGCTCTCGCGCCTCGGGAAGCTGGCGCTCGCCGAGAACGAGCTGCGACAAGCGCTGCGCTCGTCGCCGGAGCTCTCGCCGACGATCAGCGCCCGTGCCCTGCTCAACCTCTCGAACCTGCACGCGGATCAAGGCGATCTGCTGCTCTCGGAGATCGAGGCGGAGAAAGCCCTGACGTTGGCCAAGGCGCAGGATCTCACGCTCCCCGCCGCGCGCGCGCTCCACACGCTGGGCCGCGTCCGTTCGCAGCGAAAGCAGTTCGTCGCGGCGATCGAGCACTACCGGGACGCGGGCGCCCTCTACGATTCCTGCGGCGATCGCAACGAAGCGGTTCGCGTCCGGATCAACGTCGGCGACTGCTACGTGGCCATGGGGAAGGTGCGGGAGGGGATTCGCCTCCTGCGCGCCGCTCTGACCGAGGCCAAGGGCGAGGGGCTTCGCCGTCTCGAGGCGCAGGCCTGGAGCAACCTGGGCGAAGCGCACTTCCGAGCGGGCGAAACCTCTCAGGCACAGACCTGCTTGCGCCAGTCCGACGCGCTGGCGGGGTCGCCGGAAAAGTACCCCGACATCCTCTTCTTCAACGCCTTCTACGAATGGAAGATGGCCACGGAGCAGAACAATCCGACCCGAGAGAAGATCGCGTTCGGGCGGCTCAAGGCGCTGCGCTCCAGCCTGGAGCACCGATTCCCGGAGGTCGAAGCGTTCGATGCGTTCGTAGAAAGGAGGCGCAGCGATGCGTAGCAATCGCGCCTTCGCCGGCGTGCTCGTCGCGCTGACCGCCGGAACCCTCGCCGTCGCAGGAACGTCTTCGCGCCCGCTCGTCACGGACCACATCCCGCAAATCGACGGGCCGGTGGTCGCAGGGGTCGACGCGACCGGACGGACGTGGGCGACCTGGTCCTACCGCGCCTCCGGCGAATTCGACCTCGCCGTCGTCACCAAGCCTGCAGGCGGGTCGATCTGGAGCGCTCCCGCGTTCATCGGCCGGCGTGACGGCATCGACCAGGTCGATCCCGCCCTCGCCTTCGACGCCGCGGGCACGACGTATCTGGCCTTCGGGACGAGGAACCCCACGCGGATCGGCCTCGCCGTTCTGCGCGCGGGCGCTTCGTCGTGGTCCGATCCGATCATCGTGCCGAACTCGGAGGGTGGCTCGTCGCCCGCGCTCCACGTCGTGGGCGATCGGCTGGTCATCGCCTTCCGCACCCCTCAGGGCGTCGTGGTCGTCGACCTTCCGAGCGTCGGTCAGCCGCGCGGGATCCAGGACGGGCCCGACGGCGTCGATCCACTCGGCGCCGAAGGTGGAACGCCGATGCCCGGCGAAGAACGTAACGAGCCGGAGTAAGCTCGCTCGACGGTTTCCGTCCCACTTTCGCTTCGCAAGACGCGAAAACTCTGGACAAAATCTGTTGACACGCTCCTTGCGCCTTCTCTAATATCCGCCAGGTGGTCAAAAGTGGAGTGAAGTGGGCTTCAAACGCCCATCTCGCTCCATCGACCCGAACGGGCGGCACGAGTCACAGAGGCGAGGTACGGCAGGCGCGGCAAGGAGTCGCATGACGCCCCGTCCTCTCCGGATCGGTGGACGAAAGGCGAAGCGATGTTGCGTGGGAGCGCGCTCGCGAAACTGGACGAGAAAGGCCGCCTCAAGCTCCCGTCCGTCTTCCGCGCGGTCTTGGAGTTGAAGCCCGGTTCCGAGTACTTCGTCACGAGCCTGCGCGGCGAATCGGTCCGGATCTACCCGATGGATGTCTGGCTTCGCGTCGAGGAGCGGCTCGCACGCGCTTCGTCGCTCAACCCGTCGGTCATGCGATTCAAGAGCGCCGTGAACTACTACGGTCAAATGAGCTCGATGGATGCCCAAGGACGTGTTCTGGTCCACCCGCTGCTGCGCGAGCGGGCGGACGTCCGCAACGAGGTCGTCGTCCTGGGGCAGCACGAGTATCTCGAGGTCTGGAACCGGATCGCCTTCGAGGAGCGCCTGAACGGCGATCCCCTCACCGATGCCGACTTGGGGACGCTCTCCGAGCTGGGCATCTGACAGTCGAGCGAAACGAGCGCATGCTGGCCGCCGATCCCGCACGACGAGAGCCGACGTTGAGCGAAGGCAACGTTCTGCACCAGCCCGTGATGCTGGACGAGGTGCTCCGGCTCCTCGACCCGCCGCCTGGCGCCGTCGTGATCGACGCGACGCTCGGACCGGGGGGTCACGCGGAGGCGCTCCTCTCGCGTCTCGGCCCCGCCGGCCGGCTGATCGGAATCGATCGCGATCCTTCGGCCCTCGAGCACGCCCGTGCGCGCCTCGCCTCGTTCGGAGACCGTTTCGTCCCGGTCCACGGCGACCACCGCGAGATCACCTCGTTGGCAGCGAGCGTCGGCGTCGGGTCCGTCGATGCGGTCCTCGCCGACCTCGGCGTCTCCTCCGCGCAGCTCGACGATGCCTCGCGGGGATTCGCCTTCTCCGCCGACGGACCTCTCGACATGCGGATGGATCCCGCCTCGGGGGGGCCGTCGGCCGCCGAGCTGATCGCCGCGTTGGACGAGCCGGAGCTGACCGACCTCATCGCGACGTGGGGCGAGGACCGGAACGCGCGCCGTATCGCGCGGGCCATCGTCCGCGAGCGCGGCCACGAGCCGATCCGCACCACCCGGCATCTCCGGGAGGTGGTCGAGGCGGGCGCAGGCCCCGCCGCGCGACGGTTCCGCATCCATCCCGCCACCCGCACCTTCCAGGCGCTCCGCATCGCCGTGAATCGCGAGATCGAGGGGATCCCCGAGCTGGTCTCCGGGGCCGTGTCTCTCCTCCGGCCGCGGGGACGCCTCGCCGTCATCTCGTTCCACTCGCTCGAGGACCGCGCGGTCAAGACCGCCCTTCATGAGCTCACGCACCGCTGCGTCTGCCCGCCGGACCTTCCCGTCTGCGGCTGCGGGCGCGCGAACCTCGTCCGGCTCGTGACGTCCGGAGCGGTCGTGCCGTCGGACGACGAGGTCGCCTCCAACCCTCGCGCGCGCAGCGCCCGACTGCGCGCGGCGGAGAGACTCCCGTGAGCCGCACCGCAACGCACTCCGTCCGGCGATGGAGGAACAGCTCCGTCCATCGCGAGGTCGACAATACCCACGCCCGCCGCGTCTGGCGAGTCGTGCTCGGCGTCGCGATCGCGCTCGCGCCCTTCGCGGTCTACCTGCTGCAGACCATGTCCTACGTCCAGACGAGCTACGCCATCGAGCACCTTCGCGCGGAGGAGGCCCGGCTCGTCGAGGCGGACCGTCGATACCGCGTCGAGCGCGCGATGCTCGAATCGCTTCCGGCGGTGGAGGCCCGCGCGTCGGGAGAGCTCGTCCTCGAGCACCCGCCGGCGTCGCACGTCGTCGTCGTCGCTCACGGGGAGCTTCCCGGCGCGGCTCCGCCCGGCCCATCCCCCAGCCTTCCGCCGCGCTGATCGCAGGCGACCCGACGCGTGGAGAGGACCCCGACCCCCGTGAAGCCCAGCTCGATCCAAACCCGCGTCGTGGTCGTCGCCGCCGGGATCGCGCTGGCCGGCGTAGCGCTCGCGGCGCGCTTCATCGACCTACAGATCATCGAGGCGGACCGGCTCCGCGCGAAAGCGTCGCATCAGCACCGCCAGGTGATCGAGATCGACGGGCGGCGCGGCTCCATCGTGGACCGGCAGGGGCGGGAGTTCGCGGTCAGCGTGATGACGCACTCGCTCTACGCGCATCCGTCCCGGGTCCGCGACCCGGAGGCCGCCGCGCGGTTGCTGGCCCCCGCCCTGTCGCGGCCGGCATCCGACCT
>DASRJG010000005.1:0-7114 GCA_035649595.1 Candidatus Polarisedimenticolaceae bacterium | reverse complement strand
GGGCGGGCCGTCCCTCCGGAGGTCGCGCCGCCGACGGAGAGCGAGCCTCCGAGCGCGGCGGCCGCCACCTCCGGCGGGCCCGGCACGCTCTCGGGGGCGGTGGAGGGCGCGGAGCGCCGGTCGGTCGCGGCGATCGTGATCCTCGGGCCGGACAGCATCCTCAAGGAAGCCGCGCGCGTCTCCCTCGACGCCGCCGGGCGGTTCACGGTGCGCTCGCTCTCCCCCGGAGCCTATCGGGTCGTGGCTGCGGGGGTCGGGGGGCGCGTGCTAATCTGCGACCCCCCATACATCACGGTCCGCGTGGGCCCGGAGGGCCCGGTCGAAGCGCCGGTGCTGCATGTGCTCCGCGCGCCGTGAAACTCAGGTGCTGGACGGACCGTAGGAAACCGCGGTCCGACACGTAACGAAGATCGAGACGGGAGGAGAGAATCTCATGCGTCGTCTACTGATCCTGCTCGCGGCCCTGCTCGTCGCGAGCCCCATCCTCGCCGCGGAGGCCTCGGCCTCCGGCGTCGCGGCCACGGTCAAGGCCGCGATGGACACCAAGGCGGATCCATGCCAGGACTTCTACCGCTACGCGTGCGGCGGCTGGATCGACACCACGAAGCTCCCGGCCGACCAGGTACGCTGGGGACGCGGCTTCAGCGAGATCGCGGAGCGCAACCGCACGATCAACCGCGAGATCCTCGAGGACGCGGCGAAGACTCCCGGCGAGGACCCGAACCGCCAGAAGCTGGGCTGGTTCTACGGGACCTGTATGGACGAGGCCGGCATCGAGGCCGCCGGGACCAAGCCGATCGAGACCTGGATGAAGGACGTCGGCAAGGTCAAGGACGGCAAGACGCTCCTCGCGATGGTCGGCCGCATGCACGCCGCGACGATCCCGGGGCTCTTCGGCATCGGCGTCGAGGCGGACTTCAAGGACCCGAACACGAACATCGCGCAGATGTTCCAGGGCGGTCTCGGTCTCCCCGACCGTGACTACTATCTGAAGGACGACAAGAAGCCGATGCGCGACGCCTACGTCGCCTTCGTCCAGAAGATGTTCGAGCTCTCCGGCGAGAAGCCGGAGGACGCGAAGACGATGGCCGGACAGGTCGTCGCCTTCGAGACCGAGCTCGCGAAGAACTCCCGGCCGCGCGCCGAGCTTCGCGACCCCGACAAGACCTACAACAAGCTCGACCGCGCCGGCCTCAAGAAGCTGACCCCCGAGCTGGACTGGGACGGCTACTTCACGGCGACCGGGCATCCCGAGATCACGCAGATCAACGTCGCCATTCCGGAGTTCTTCGAGGGGCTCCAGAAGCTCGCGGCGAGCACGGACGCCGCGACGCTGCAGGCCTACCTCAGGTGGAACGTCCTGCGTGACGCCGCGCCTGCGCTCCCGAAGGCGTTCGACCAGGAGAACTTCGCGTTCTACGGCAAGACCCTCCAGGGACAGAAGGAGCAGCAGGCCCGGTGGAAGCGCTGCGTCGCGCAGACGGACGGCGCGCTCGGCGAGATCCTCGGCCAGGAGTTCATCAAGAAGCAGTTCGCCGGCGACAGCAAGAAGATCGCCCGCGAGCTCGTCGAGTCGATCCAGAGCGCGTTCGCATCGAACCTCCCGAGCCTCGCCTGGATGGACGACACGACCCGTCAGCGGGCGCTCGGCAAGAAGGGGACGCTCGTCAACAAGATCGGGTACCCCGACAAGTGGAAGGACTACTCGAAGCTCAGGATCAAGAAGGGGGACTACTTCGGGAACCTCGTCGCCGCCGGACGCTTCGAGTACGAGCGCGAGGCCGCGAAGATCGGGAAGCCCGTGGACAAGGCCGAGTGGGGGATGACGCCTCCGACGGTCAACGCCTACTACAACCCGCTCAACAACGAGATGGTCTTCCCCGCCGGCATCCTCCAGGCGCCGTTCTTCTCGAAGGACTTCCCGCCGGCGATGAACTTCGGCGGGATCGGGATGGTGATGGGCCACGAGCTGACCCACGGGTTCGACGACGAGGGACGCAAGTTCGACGCGCAAGGGAAGCTCACCGAGTGGTGGGAGCCCTCGGTCTCGACCAAGTTCGAGGAGCGGGCCGCCTGCATCGAGTCGCAGTACGGCAACTACGAGATCCAGCCCGGCCTCAAGCTCAACGGCAAGCTCACCCTCGGCGAGAACATCGCCGACAACGGCGGGATCAAGGAAGCCTACCTCGCCTACAAGGCGTACGAGACGAAGCATCCCGAGGTCGCGACCCCCGCTGTGGACGGCCTCACGAACGACCAGCTCCTGTTCGTGGGCTTCGCCCAGACCTGGTGCTCGCTCGCGACTCCCGAGATCGAGCGCGTGCTCGTCACGGTCGATCCGCACTCGCCCCCGCGGTTCCGCGTCAACGGACCTCTCTCGAACTACGCGAAGTTCGCGGAGACGTTCAGCTGCGCGGAGGGGACGCCGATGAAACCCGCGAACGCCTGCGAGGTCTGGTAAGCGACTCGAGGCATCACGACAGATGAAAGGAAGGGGCGCCCGCTGTCGGGCGCCCCTTTTTCATTCGCGCACGGCAATCGCTGCGATGAGATATAAGCGAGCGGGAGTGCGAGCGTGTCGCTGAGAATCGCCGACGGGATCGAGATCCCGGACGAGGAGCTGACGTACACCGCCTCCCGGAGCGGCGGTCCCGGCGGCCAGCACGTCAACAAGACATCGAGCCGCGTGACGCTCCGGTTCGACCTCCTGCATTCCCCGTCCCTCCCCGACGAGGCGCGCGCCCGGCTCGTGGAGGTCCTGGGACGCAGAATCGCGGCCGACGGGACGCTCCGCGTCGTCTGCCAGGCGTCGCGAAGCCAGCATGCGAACCGAGAGACCGCGCGGACCCGTCTCGAAACGCTGCTCCGCCACGCGCTCGTGCCTCCGACGCCGCGCGTCGCGACGAAGGTCCCGCGCGTGGAGAAGCGCCGTCGCGTCGAATCGAAGGTCCGGCGCGCCGCGATCAAGCGCGGCCGGGGCTTCCGCGCGGACGACGAGGACTAATCGGGAGCGAACGCACGGATGGCGAACCCCGCCGACTCCAGCGCTCTCCTCACCGCGGCGAGGATCACCGCCGCGCCTGGGGTATCGGAGTGGACGCAGATCGTTTCGCAGCGCCCCTCGCGCGCGAGCGCGACCGCCTGCGCCGCCGCGGCCATGGGATCCACGATGAGCGCCCCGGCGCGCGTACGAGGAACCAGGGTCCCGTCTGGCTCGTAGCCGCGGTCGGCGAACCCCTCGGCCGCGACGCGGAAGCCCGCTCCCCTCCACGCCGCGAGCGAGGCCGATCCGGCGAGGCCGACGAGGATCAGGTCGCGCGAGACACGGCCCACGCCGCTCGCGATCGCCGCCGCGATCCCGGGGTCCGACGCCGCGGCGTTGTACAGATCGCCGTGGGGCTTGACGTGAGCGAGCCTCGCGCCGAGCGCCGTCGCGATCCGCGCGAGCGAGGCGACCTGCTCCGCGATGCTCGCGGCCAGCCTGTCCGCGTCGATCTCGATCCTGACGCGTCCGAAGCCGGCGCGGTCCGGATAGCTCGGGTGCGCGCCGATCGCGACCCCGTGCGCGACGGCCGCCCGCACCGCCACCCGCATGGACGCCTCGTCTCCCGCATGCCCGCCGCAGGCGACGTTCGCGGAGCTGATGAGCGGGTAGAGCGGACCGTCCCCCGCGTCCTCGCCGACGTCCGCGTTCAGGTCGATCGTGGTCACGACAGCTCCGCGCCCTTGGTCTCCGGAAGGAAGCCGACGACGATCCCCGCCGCGGCGTAGAACGCGGAGGTGACGACGAGCGCGCCGGCGAGCCCTCGCGCGTCCGCGACCGCGCCCAACGTGTACGGCGCGGCCGCGGAGACCGCCCGCCCCGCGTTGTAGCAGAGCCCCTGCGCGGTTCCGCGGATCGCCCGGGGGAAGAGCTCGGCGAGGAGGCTGCCGAAGACGGAGAAGGCGCCGCTCCCGAGGGCCCCGATCGCGGGCGCGAGCGCCCACAGACGCGCCGGACCGGGCGAGCCCAAGGCGAACGCCGGAACGATCACGGCCGCCCCGAAGACGAACCCCCTCACGGCGGGTCGCCGGCCGACCCGGTCCGCGAGCGCGCCGAAGGTCGTGTATCCGGCGAACGCCCCCGCCTGCATGGCGAGGATGAACCCCGTGCCGCGCACGAGCCCCAGCCCGGCGCCCCCCTGCGCGACCGGAGCCGCGAGGAAGGTCGGGATCCAGGTGAAGAGCCCCCAGTAGGCGAAGAGCATCGCGGTCGCGAGGGTCGTGGCGACGGCGACGCGCGAGCGGTAGGGGGGGCGCGTCAACAGCGCGAGCCCCACGCGCGCTTCGGGGGCCGCGTCGCGGGCGGCGACCGGCTCCCGAACCCAGCGGCGGATCGCGAACGTCAGCAGGGCCGGCGCCACGCCGACGGCGAACAACGCCCGCCATCCGTGCGCGGGGATGATCACGGCGGAGACGACCGCGGCGAGCGCGTAGCCGATGGACCATCCGGACTGCATCAGGCCGATCGCGCTCCCGCGCCGCGCGGCGGGCCAGCTCTCGGCGACGAGGACGGAGCCCGCGCTCCACTCCCCGCCGAGTCCGATCCCGACGCAGGTCCGCCAGAGCACCAGCTCCGCGATCGAGCGGGACGTCGCCGTCAGCCCCGTGGCGACCGCGTAGACGAGGATCGACAGGGTCAACGCGCGGACCCGGCCGATTCGGTCGGCGAGCGCGCCGAAGGCGATCCCGCCGGCCGCGGAGGCCACGAGCGTCACGGACGCGAGCGCCCCCGCCGAGGCGGCGCTCAGATGGAACTCGTCGCGGATGGCGGTGAGCGCGAAGGCGTACAGCATCACGTCGAACGCGTCCAGCATCCAGCCGAGCGAGGCGGCTCCCAGCGCGAGCCACGCCGCGCGGGGGACCGGCTCAGCGGACGATCGCATCGATCGCCTGCGCCTGCTCGCGGAGGAGCCGCACCGCCTCGTCCGCTTCGACCCGCGCGAAGCGGAGCGCCGTGCGGGGGCGGAGCTGTCCCAGCCGGGCGTGGTCCGCGGAGATCACGCAGCCGATCTTCGGATAGCCCCCCGTCGTCTGGTGCTCGACGAACAGGATGATCGGGCGGCCGTCGGCGGGGACCTGGATCGCGCCGAGCGTGACTCCCTCCGTGGTCAGCTCTCGCGGCGCCTGGAGCCGGAGGGCGGGGCCCTCGAGGCGCAGGCCCATCCGGTCGCACGCGTCGGTCGTGCGCCAGGTCGTCGCGACGAGCGCCGCCTGGGCCTCGCGCATGAACCAGGACGATTGGAGCCCCTCCGTGACCCGAAACGGATCGCCCGGGCGGTATCCCGGGATCCGCGACGGATCCACCGGACGCGACGCGGGCTCCGCGACGATCCGGTCGTCGAGCTCCAGGCGATCGCCGGCCGCGAGCGCGCGCCCGGCGAGGCCGCCGAGCCCGCTCGCGAGGTGCGTCGAGCCGCTCCCGAGCACGGGGGGGACGTCGAGCCCGCCGCGCACGCAGAGGTAGGCGCGCGCGCCCTGCGTCATCGCGCCGCACGCGAGCTCGCCCCCCGCCCGCACGCGCTGGACCGACCATCCCGGGATCTCCAGGCCGTCGAGCTTCGCCGCGGCGGGCGCCCCGCAGAGCGCGATCCAGCCGCCGGCGGCGAAGCGGAACGTCCCGCCGACCAGCGTCATCTCGAGCGCGGCGGCCGCCGGATCGTTCCCCACGAGCCGGTTCCCGACCGCGAGCGCGATCGGATCGGCCGCGCCCGACGCCGAGACGCCGAGATCGGCGAAGCCCGGACGGCCCGCGTCCTGGACCGTCGTCAGGAAACCCGGCGCGACGACCGTGATCATCGGACGGGGACGAAGCGCACCCGGTCCCCGGGGGCGAGGGTCGCGGGGCGGGGCCGCGCCGCGTCGAACAGGACGGCATCGGTCCGGCCGATCACGTTCCACCCCCCGGGGGTGGCGATCGGGTAGATCCCGGCCTGCGCGCCGGCGATCGCCACGCTCCCGGCGGCGACCCTCCGGCGCGGCGCGGAGAGCCGCCGCGTCCACAAGCGCTCCGGGAGCCCCGCGAGGTACGGGAAGCCGGGGGAGAACCCGAGGAACCTCACCTCGTACGCGGCTCCCGCGTGCGTCGCGACGACCTCGTCGCTCGAAAGGCCGGTGAGCCGCGCGACCTCGTCGAGGTCGGGCCCGGAGTCGCCGCCGTACCGGACGGGGATCTCGACGACGCGGATCGGCTCCTCGGAATTCGAGGCCGTCCGCTCCGCGCGCCGTGCCAGCTCGCCCGCGAGCCGGGCCGCGTCGATCCGAAGAGGATCGAAGCGGACCAGCACGGTCGCGTACGCCGGATGGAGGTCGACGAGCGCCGCCGGCGCCGCGTCGCGGAGGGAGGCGTGCAGGCGCCTCACGCGCCGCCCCGCCTCCTCGGTCGGCGCCTCGTCGAAGACGACGAGGAACGCCGCGTCGCTCACGCGCTCCACTTTGGCCATATGTCATTATCCCCGGTTCGTGGGAGGAGCCGCTTGAGCCCGTCGCGCGTCGAGGACGGCGGCCGTCGCGGAGCGATCGTTCCGATCGGCGGCGCCGAGGACCATGATCGAGATTCCGAGATCCTGAAGCGGTTCGTCGACCTGTGCGGCGGGCGGCGGGCGCGGATCGCCGTCATCCCGACGGCCTCCGAGCGCGACGACACCGGACGGCGCTACGTCGAGCTGTTCAAGTCGCTCGGCGCGAAGGGCTCGCGCACGTTCGACTTCGACGAGCGCGCGGACGGCGAGCGGACCTCCTGGCTCGACTCGCTGGCCGAGGCGCAGGGGATCTTCATCACCGGCGGGAACCAGCTCAGGCTCTCGACCGTCCTCGGCGGCACATCCGCGGCCAAGACGCTCCGGCGGCTCAACGCCGCCGGCGTCCCGATCGCCGGGACGTCGGCCGGAGCGGCCTTCCTCCCGGAGCACATGATCGCGCTCGGGGACGAGGGGGCGACGCCGCGGGCCGCGATGGTCACGCTCGCTCCCGGCCTCGGCCTGACCAACCGCGTGATCGTGGACCAGCACTTCCGGCAGCGGGACCGGCTCGGGCGGCTCCTGACCGCGCTCGCCTACAACCCGTTCGCCGTCGG
>DASRJG010000004.1:0-24953 GCA_035649595.1 Candidatus Polarisedimenticolaceae bacterium | reverse complement strand
CGAGGAGGAAGGAGACTTCGTCGCGTCGGATCTCTCGATCGTCTACGACCGTTTGAAGGACACGGGGTTCGAGTTCGAGCGGCACGTCATGGCCGGGCTCGAGCTGCCCGTCTCCCCGTCATGGAATCTGACGTTCGAGGGGCGCTACTCGTGGGCCGAGGCCTCCCCCGGCGGCGCCTTCACGGCGGTGAACCCCGGGAAGCTGGATCTCGGCGGCGCGAGCGTCTACGTGGGCGGCTCGCTCCGGTTCTAGAACCGGGGAGCCTCTCAGCGCCGGAAGGCGTCCTGTGCCAGCGGCTCGCCGAGCATCGCGGCGACCTTCCTCGCCAGCGTCTCGTCCATGTTCATTCCCTTGATCACGACGTCGTCGATCCCCATCGCGCGCAGCTGCGCCCAGCCGTCGCCGTACATCTCGGACTCGTCCTGCGCCGTGAACAGGAGCACCGGACAGATCTTTCCCGGGGGCTCGCGGAGCAGTCGCAAGCCGTCCTCGCCATGATCGAGGGTCAGGTCCAGGAGGAGGAGGTCGATCCCTCCGCCGAGCAGGATCGCACGCGCCTCGTCGACCGTCTTGGCGGTCTTGAGCTCGTAGCGTCCCGCGAGCGCCCCCCGCGCGATCTCGACGAAGTAGTCCATGTCCTCGACGACGAGGAGCGTGGGGCGCCCGGATCCGCGGGACGGCTCCGCGCCCCCCGGGACGAAGTGCAGGCCGCACCGAGGACAGCAGACCTCGTTCGGCCGCGCCGGCGCCGCGTTCGCGACGGTCGGAGGCGTCTCCGGCGCCGTCCCAGCGTGGAGCTCGATCGTCCGGCCGCAGGACTGGCACGGGACGATCCCCCCGGCGACGGGGACCCGCGACTCCTCGACGAGGTACCCCGCCCCGCAGTGCCCGCAGCGGACCTCGAGCTTCAACGCCGCGCCTCCGTGGTCGCCGTCAGGAACGGCATCGGATCCACCGCACGGTTCTCGACGCGCAGCTCGAAGTGGCAGTGCTCGGTCGTGGCGTTCCCCGTCCGGCCCACGAGCGCGATCGGCTGACCCCGCGACACGGAGTCCCCCGTCTTCACCAGCACCTTCTGGGCATGCGCATAAAGCGTCTGGATGCCGTCGCCATGATCGAGAACGACCATCGTGCCGTAGCCGCCGTGCGTGCCTCCGCAGAACGCCACGGTGCCCGCGCGCGCTGCGAGGATCTCCTGTCCCTTGGCGCCGCGGATGTCGATGCCGGCGTGCCGGTGATGACGACGCGGCTCGCCGAACGGCCGCATGAACGCGCCCCCCTCGATCGGCCAGACGAAATCGGCGGACGGCTCCGGCCGGAACTGGGGGCCGGGATGCAGGCCGGGGATCGGAGCCGGATAGGGCGCGACGTCGATGGTGGCTCGGGCGCCGGGGATGAAGATCGGCGTCCCGACGTCCACGCGCGTGGGATCCTCGATGCCGTTCGCCTCGGCGAGCGCGTCGAGCGACACGTCGTACGCGCGGGCGATCCGCCAGAGGGTCTGTCCGGGCTGGACGACGTGGACGATGCCGTCGCTCGACTCGGACGCCGGCTCGGGCTCCGTCTCGTCCTCGGCCTCGACAGCGGGTGGACGAGACCCGGAGGTCGCGGACGTGATCTCCTCGGCGCGGGCGGTCGGTGTCGTGACGGCCGGACGCGCGGCCGCGCACCCGACGGAGGCCGCGGCCAATGCGAGGAGGACCGGCGCGGCCATACGCATGGTGCGAATCTTAGGTCCGCGATCCCCTCGAGACAATCGTCAAATGCGATCCCTCGACGCCGTCGCTCGCAGCGACCCTGATAGAGTGCAAAGTCATCGCCCGCCGATTACGGAGACGGCATGCTCCGACGAAAAGTGCGCATCGAACCGATGGCGGTGCTGCTCGTCTTCGTGCCCGTGGCGGTCGCGCTCGAGCTGTCGCACGCTCCGCCGGCATGGGTCTTCGGCATGTCGGCCGCCGCCATCGTGCCCCTGGCCGCCTACATGGGGCGCTCGACCGAGCACCTCGCGGGGCGCATGGGATCGGGCGTCGGGGGCCTGTTGAACGCGACGTTCGGAAACGCGGCCGAGCTGATCATCGCTCTGGTCGCGCTCCGTGCCGGCCTCTACGACGTCGTGAAGGCGTCGATCACCGGATCGATCATCGGCAACATCCTGCTCGTGCTCGGCCTGGCGATTCTGTGCGGCGGCATCAAGCACCGCCGCCAGACGTTCAACAGGACGTCGGCGGCGCTCGGCGCCACGTTGCTGGTGCTCTCGGCGATCGGGCTGGTCGTCCCCGCGATCTTCCATCACATCGTCCACGGGACGGCGGTCGCGCGCGAGCGGCGGATGAGCCTCGAGATCGCGATCGTGCTCTTCGTGATCTACATCGCCAGCCTGTTCTTCTCGCTGAAGACGCATCGGCACCTCTACACGGGAGAGGCCCCTCAAGAGACGCACGCGCCGTCCGGAGCGGCCTGGTCCCTCCGGCGGAGCCTGCTCGTCCTGGCCGCGGCGACCGTGGGCGTCGCCGTCATGAGCGAGTTCCTCGTCGGCGCGGTCGAGCCTACGGCGGAGGCGTTCGGCTTCACCGAGGTGTTCGTCGGCGTGATCCTCGTCGCGATCATCGGGAACGCCGCCGAGCACTCCACCGCGGTGCTGATGGCGATGAAGAACCAGATGGACCTGGCGGTCAACATCGCGATCGGCTCGAGCATCCAGGTGGCGCTCTTCGTGGCGCCCGTCCTGGTCTTCGCCTCGCATGCGCTGGGGCGTCCGATGGATCTCGTGTTCTCGACGTTCGAGGTCGTCGCGGTCACCATCGCCGCCGGCGTCGCCACGCTGGTCGCGATCGACGGCGAATCGAACTGGATGGAAGGCGCGCAGCTCCTCAGCGTCTACCTCATCCTCGGAATCGCCTTCTACTTCCTGCCGTGAGCGCGCCCGGCGCCCGTGGGCTAGAATCCATCGCTCATCGGAGGTCGCGTCGATGACCCGAAAGAACCGCCCCCTCGTCGCCCTCGCTCTCGCGGCCTCGGCCGGACTGTCGGCGCTCGGCGGCGCCTGCGCCCAGACCCCGCCCGCCTCGCCCAAGCCGGCCCTCGCCACCGTCCAGCCCGTCGAGTTCGGCACCCCTTTCCCCGCGGCGAAATTCACGAATCTCAACCCGACGCCCGGCCAACCGGCGACGGTCGATCTCGCGACCTACCTCGGGAAGAAGCCGATCGTGTTCGTCTACTGGATGCCGAACAACCCGCGCGCGGAGAAGATCCTCCAGGAGACCCAGGCGGTCGTCGATGCCGCGGGAGCCGACAAGGTCGCGCTGTTCGCCGTCGCGGCGCCGACGTACGGCTCGACCGACGTCGCCCCGATCAAGACCCGGGCGGCGGCGCTGAAGCTCAAGTCGCCGGTTCTGCACGACGAGGGGTTCCGCATCCTCCAGGAGCTCGGCGTGCGCGCCGTCCCCCACATCGCGATCGTCGACGGCGAGGGGAAGCTCAGGCTGGCGAACGGCGGGAGCCTCAAGCAGACGCTGGAGTACAAACTGGACCTCGAGGGGGCGATCCGCAGGGTGGCGAGCACGGGACGGCTGGGGACCTACGGTCCGCTCGCGGCTTACTACCCGGTCACCGAGCTCGTCGGTAAGAAGTGCCCCGACTTCGACGCCCCCCTCATCTCGGACGGGGTCTCGCGCAGCTTCTCCTCGATGCTCGCCTCCGACAAGGTCAACGTCCTGGTCTTCTGGTCGGTCGACTGCCCGCACTGCAAGGACTCGCTCCCGAAGCTCAACGACTGGCTGAAAGGGCACCAGAGCGGGATGAACGTGATCTCGGCCGCCCGCGTGACCGACGACGCGACCAAGACCCGGACCGCCGAGTACTGCAAGCTCAGCGGGTTCGTCTTCCCGACCCTCGTGGACAAGGACCTGCAGATCGCGGGCGCCTACCAGGTGATCTCGACCCCGACGATCGTCGTGATCCGCCCCGACGGGGTGATCGACTCGGTCCTGCTGTCGGGAGAGACCGATCTCGGCGCGGCGCTCGAGGCCAAGAAGCGAGAGATCCTCAAGACTCCGGCGGCGAAGGGCTAGGCCGCTCCACCCCGGACGATCGCCGGAACGGACGACAGGTCCGGGACGAATCGGCCCGCGATTCCGTCGGCACCGTCCCGGTCCACGAGCACGCACGCGATCCCCGCGGCGCTCGCGCCGGCCTCGTCCAGCTCCGGGGAGTCGCCCACGTGGAGCGCGAGGCCGGGAGATCCGCCGAGCGTCGTGAGGGCGCGAAGGAAGGGCTCGGGACGGGGCTTCTCGTAGCCGACCTCGTGCGAGACGGCGACGGCGTCGAACCACCCGGCGAGGCCCAGCCGCTCGAGCAGCAGCGGCAGCCGCGAGTCCCAGTTCGACACGATTCCCAGCCGGGCACCCATGCCCGTCAGCGCGCGCAGGGCGGGGACCACGTCGTCGTAGACCGACCAGGCGCCCGGATCGAGGAAGGCCTCCCGAAGCCGGTCCACCATCCGGGTCGCAAGCACCGGGCCGTCGAGAACGCCGGGGACCCGCGCGAGCGTTCCCTCCACGAAGCGGAGCCAGTACTCCCGCTCGCCGCCGGGGTGGATCCCGTACCGGTCCGCCCCTTCCGGGAGCGTGCGGTCGACGTGCGCCCAGTGCGCGTGGAGCGCGCGATCGACGACGTCGGCCGGGACGACGACCCCTTCCTCCGCGAGCAGGCGCGCGTAGACGGCTCCGTACGACTCCCTCGGCCCCAAGAGCGTGCCGCCGGCGTCGAACAGGACCCAGGGGTGGCGCAGGCCTCTCATCGCGAGCGGCGATGGTAGCAGCGCGCCGCGGGGGCCTGTTAACCTCGCTCCGTGAGCTGGATCATCCATCAAGTGGACGCTTTCACGGACCGTCCGTTCTCCGGCAATCCCGCGGGGGTCTGCATCCTCGACGAGCCCGCCGCGGAGAGCTGGATGCAGGCCGTCGCCGCGGAGATGAGCGTCGCCGAGACCGCATTCCTCGTTCGCCGCGACGAGACCGGCTACGACCTCAGGTGGTTCACGCCGACGGTGGAGGTGGACCTCTGTGGCCACGCGACGCTCGCCTCCGCGCACGTGCTCTGGGAGGAGCGCCTCCTTCCGGACGACGCCGAGGCGAGGTTCCACACGCGCAGCGGCCTCCTGACCGCGCGGCGCGACGCGCTCGGGATCGTCATGGACTTTCCCGCCGAGCCCGTCGCCGCGGCCGAGCCGCCGGGTCCGCTGCGCGCGGCGTTCGCGACGGCGCATCGCTTCACGGGACGAAATCGCATGGATTGGCTGGTGGAGCTCGAGGACGAGGCGGCCGTGCTCGCGGTCCGTCCCGACCTCCGCCGAGTTGCCGAGCTCGACGCCCGCGGCGTGATCGTCACCGCGGCCTCCTCCTCGCCCTCGCGCGATTTCGTCTCCCGGTTCTTCGCGCCCGCCGCGGGCGTGGACGAGGATCCGGTCACCGGGTCGGCGCACTGCGCGCTGGCGCCGTACTGGTCCCGCAAGCTCGGGAAGACGGCGCTCGTCGGCTTCCAAGCGTCGACGCGTGGAGGGACCGTTCGCTGCGAGGTCGTCGGGGGCCGCGTGCGGCTCGGCGGCTCCGCGGTCACGGTGCTCCGTGCCACGCTGCTCTAGCGCCGGACGCTTCGCGGCGTTCCTCGGGCTCACGGCCTCCGCGATCCTTCCTTGCGCCGCGGGTGGCGAGGAGCGGTTCCCGAAGCCCACCTCCGAGGAGCGTCTCGAGTACGTCGCTCGGGCGCGCGTGTGGGAGCCGACCGACGTCACGGCGAAGAACCTCTTCGAGGGACCGGCCGGCCGCCTCCCGATCGCCGTGGACGACGAGGTCACGTGCGATTTCGTCCCGAAGCAGATGACCGGGTGGAGCGAGAAGTTCTCGTGCCGTCTCGAGGACGGCACCGTGGTCAAGGTGAAGTACGACGGCCCCAGCCACTACAAGGAAGCCTACGGCGAGGTGCTGGGCACGCGGATCTTCTGGGCGCTCGGGTTCTACGCCGACCGAATGATCCCCGCGCACGTCACCTGCCGCGGGTGCCCGGAGCAGCCGTTCGAGTGGGTCAGCCACAAGAAGCGGAGACCGGTGGACGACCGGGGCTTCCTGAAATCGCTCCCGCGTCGCGCGCACGTCGGCACGTACCGGTTCGAGATCGCGGCGATCGAGGAGGAGGTGGACGGCCTGACGATCGAACGCGAGGACCACCAGGGCTGGGATTGGGAGCTCCTCGACCGGGTGGACCCCGCGCGCGGCGGCGCGACGCGGGCCGAGACCGACGCGCTCAAGCTCTTGAACGCGTTCGTCCAGAACGCGGACAACAAGGCGGCGCAGAACACCCTGGCGTGCCCGCGCGAAGCGATCGAGCGGGACGCCTCGGGCCCCGTGGGCTGCCGCCGGCCGATCCTGTACGTGGACGACCTCGGGTCGGTTTTCGGCGAAGGGGGGTTCACCACGGGAGGGTCGGGACGGATCGACTACGACGGGTGGAGATCGCGCCGCGTCTGGCGCGACGCCGAGAAGTGCGAGGCGCGTCTCAGCGCCGTCGGAGGGATCTTCCGCCACACGACGCTGAAGGATCCCGTGGTCGGAGAGGAAGGGCGGGCGCTCCTCGCCGAGCAGCTCGGCAAGCTCTCGGACCAGCAGATCGCGGACCTGTTCCGGGTCGCGCGCGTGGACCGGCTGGAGCTGAAGACGAAGGACGGCGCGAACGGAGAGCGCGCGGTGACGATCGCGGACTGGGTCGAGCTGTTCAAGGAGAAGCGCCGGGAGATCACGGAGCATCCCGGCTGCCCGACCCGCTAGGCGTCAGCCGGCGGCCTCTTCGTGCTTCGCGTCCGCGGGCGCGGCCGCCTCGACGTCCCAGTCGGCTTCGAAGACCTGCATCAACTGGCGCGTGACGCTCGGGTTGTTGATCAGCACGCCGAGCTCCCGCCGCTTGTCGAGCTCGATCTTCCGGAGGCTCTGGCTTCCGACGAACGCGCGCGTCCCGTCCCGGATGATGGCCCGCACGTGGAGGCGGAACGGCTGGAGCCGCTGCACGGCCACGTTCTCGATCGGCTCCTTGAGGGTCCCGATCACCCGGATGCGCACGCCGCGGCGCGCCCGGTCCTTCAGGACCCGGATCATCGCGGGGTCCTGGATCTTGACGTCGTAGATCGCGAGCTCGCGCCTCGCCCCGCCGAGGAACCGCGACAGCATCTCGCGCGCCGTCTCGGGGCTGACCACCAGGTTCGAGCGCGACGGGACATAGGGCTGGCGCGTCGTGTCCGACTCGAAGAGCTTCGAGGCCTCCTTCACCGTCCGAGCGTCCTTCGTCGCGATCCCGAAGCTGCGGCTCTTGCCGATGTCGAGCTTCGTGAAGTTGAAGCCGAAGACGTAGAGCACGTCGTCGGCGACCATGTACTTGCCGTGGTAGCGCACGAGCTCGTCGGCGGTGCGCGTGACCATGATTCCGGCCGCCAGCAGCCGCTGCTCGAGCTTGCGCAGGTTCTGCTCGCCGCCGGTGTTGGTGTGGGCGATCAGCGCCCGCACGCGCACCCCGCGCGTGACGGCCGCGGCGAGGGCGGCCTCGACGTCCTTGCGGTCCATGCGAAAGATGCAGATGTCGATCGAGCTGCGCGCCCGGCGGATCGCCTGCACCACGGGACCCAGGCCGGCTTCGGGTTGGACGATGGCTTTCAACACCGACCGGCCCCTACTTCGCTTCCTTCCGCGTGATCTCTTTCCATTCCACGGCGCCCTTGCCGTCCGGCTCGAGAGCGACGAGGGCCTTCGAGGCGTCGTCCGTCCGGATCGCGAACGGCGCCGTCACGACGTAGGCGACCTCGCCCTCGGAAACCGTCCGGACCTCGAACTCGCAGCGGTACCGTCGGAGCAGCGCGTCGATCTTGGGGCGCAGGTCCGCCGTCTTGTCTCCGAGCTTCACGCTCAGCTCGAAGATCCGGGTGCGCGGCTCGAAGCTCTCGATCACCCACAGCGCGGCGACGAGGAACGCGGTCGAGAACGCCGAGAGCGCGTACAGACCTACGCCGGAGGCGAGCCCGACCGCCAGGGCGGCGAGCATGACGACCGCATCCTTGGGGTCCTCGATCTTCGACCGGTAGCGGATGAGGCCGGCGACCCCGACGATCCCGAACGCGCGCGCCAGCGACGCCCCCACGACGAGCATGACGACGGCGCCGACGATCGCGAGGATGATCTGCGTCTCGACGACCGCGGACCGCCGCGGGGGCGTGCCGCGCCGGCGGGGACGCAGGGCCAGCATGGTTCCCAGCAGCGTCGCCAGCGGAAGACGGAGAGCGGCGTCGCGCAGCTCCTGGATGAGCGTATGCGGGGAGGATTCGGGCTCGTGCAGGGCCTGGTGGTTGGAAGGAAGCGGAGGCGCCTGCGCCACCGAGACGCCCGGCGCTCCCAGCGCGAGTCCTGCGACGATCAGGGCCACCGCGATGCGATCGAGCAGGGCGACCCGGGGGCCGACCCTCACGGAGACTCTCCGGAGGTCTTCCTGCGCTCGATGGTCCCGGAGTCGACCACGTTTCCCGCGCGGGAGATCGCGTTGAACGTCATCGTGTCGCCGGAGATCTCGGCCGCGAGGAACGCATTGTCCGTGTCGAAGCCCTTCGCCGTGATGCTCGAGCGCTTGTCGATGTCCCCGATCGCGAGCTGCCCCCCCGAGCCCACCACGAAATGGACGATCCCGTGCTGCGGCTTGATGCGCTCGTAGAAGTGGTCGTGTCCGGTGAAGGCGACGCTGACGTTGTACTTGACGAAGAGCGGCTCGAGCGTCTCGCGGAGCTTGAGGTCCGAGCCGTGGCGTCCGCCCGACGAGTAGAGCGGGTGGTGGAACACGGCGATCTTCCAATCCTCGTTCGAGCCCTTCAGCTCCTTCTCCAGCCAATCGATCTGCTCCGGAACGGGGTACGTGCTGTCGAGCATGAAGAACCGGACCTTCTCGCTCGGCGCCTTGAGGGAGTAGTACAGCTTGCCGTCCATGTTGAACAGCTTGTAGAACCGCTGCTCACGGGCATCGTGGTTCCCGAGCGCTCCGTAGAACTTCACCCCCTCGTCGAGGAGCGCCTTGTAGGGGTCCTCGAACTTCTGCTTGAAGTCCTGCGGCCGCTCGGCGCCGTACAGGTTGTCTCCGACCAGGACCACGAAGTCGAACTTGAAGCGCTCGTGGAAGCGCGCCATCTGCGCCGCGAGGTCGTACTCCCCGCGGGCCGCCGTCCCGAAATCGCCGAGCACGACGAACTTGAGTGTACCCTTCGCGTTCGGGAGGGGCACGACGCCTTCGGCGGGGCTCTTGGGGGCCTCCACCTCGGCGGGACCGGCGGTGACCGGCGTTCCGCCGCGGCAGCCGAAGGCGGCCAGCGTCGCGGCCAACAGGAGCGAAACGAGGCGGGGGATGGGCTTGATCATGCTTCGCCCATCCCTTACCGCAAGACGTCTTCGGTGAAGTCGACGATGATGTGAGCGTGGGCGTCGACGAGGGCGAGCCTCTTGCCGATGAAGCGGTACTCGATGTCCTCCTCCAGCTTGGGAAGGGGCTCGAGGACCTGTGGAGGCATCGTCGAGAGCGGGATCGAGTCCGGGTACCGGTCGTTCACGCTCAGGTTCGGCACACCCGGGTTCTCGTCCATGATCGACGCCTTGATCGTCTTGCCGTCGGGACCGGCGAGCACCGCGTTCAGCGTGCGGCGCACCAGGCTCTGCATCCCCGGCGTGAAGAACTCGCCGCGCTTGGACCCGGCCCGCTCGGCCTGGATCAGTTTCCCGAGCTGCCGCTGATTCTTGTCCAGCTGCTCGGGCGTGGCGTCCTTCGGAAGGTTGGGGAGGGTCGCCTCGAGCTTCCGATGCAGCGCCAGGTAGTCCTTCAGCCGCGCCTCGAAATCCAGGGCCGCCTGCTTGTCGGCCGGCGTGAGGGCGATGACCATGTGCTCGGGGGCGATCGGCGGCTCGGCGCCGCACGCCCCCGCACCGGCGAGCGCGAGGGCCAGAACCCCTACGATGACGCGAATGCCCTTGGGTTGCGACATGACATTTTCATCCTAGGAGGTTCCGAGGGATCGCGCACATCGGCGCCCCGGTCACGCCCCCGGACGCTTCGGGATCGTGATGTCCACGGGCGTCACGCTGCCCATCGAGTCGAGCGGCTTCGGGAAGTCCGAGGCCCGGCCGACGACGAGCAGGGTCAGGTCGTCGGGGTGAACGTACTTCTTCGCCACCCGCACCACGTCGTCCTTCGTGACCTTCTCGATGTTGCTCCGGTAGGTCTCGAGGTAGTTCGCCGGGAGGCCGTAGTACGCGTAGGACATCTGCTGGGCCAGGATCCCCGCGCGGGAATCGTAGTTGAAGATGAACGAGTTCAGGATCGAGTCCTTGGCGTGCTTCATCTCCTCGTCGCTCGGGGGATTGGACACGATGCCGGCGACCTCCTCCTTCAGCGCCGCGATCGCCTCGAAGATCGACGCGGATTTCGTCTGCATCCCCAGCCGCATCAATCCCGGGCGGTTGAACGCCGCGCCGAGACCGCCGCTGACGCTGTAGGCGAGCCCCTTCTTCGTCCGGATCGAGTTGACGAGGCGCCCCGAGAACCCGCCCCCCAGGACCTCGTTCATGACCTGCACCGCGAAGTAGTCGGGGTTCTTCTGCTCGATGCCGAGGTGCGCCATCGCGATGTTCACCTGGGTGACGTCGGGCTTCTCGATGAAGTAGATCCCGGGATTCGCGTTCTCGCGGTAGGTGACGGGTCCTTCCCCGAACGCCGGTCCCTTCGGCCACGGCCCGAACGCGCCCTCGATCGTCTTGCGCATGGCCGCTTCGCTGAAGTCACCGGAGACGCCCAGCATCATGTTGTTCGGGTGGTAGTACTTCCGGTGCCACGCCACGAGGTCTTCGCGCGTGATCGCGCCGATGGTCCCGTACTCCTCGAGCGAGACCAGGGGGGACGTCGGACCGTAGACCAGCCGCCCGATCTCCCGCGACGTGATGCCGCCGACGCTGTCGTTCCGGCGCGCGATCGCGGCGTTCGATTGCACCTTCGCCAGGTCGAGCTTGTCCTGTGAGAAGGCCGGGTTGCGGAGGACGTCGAGGAACACCTTGAAGACGTCGTCGAAGTCCTGCTTCAGGCAGTTCATCGAGGCGAAGCCGGTGTCGCCGCCGATTCCCGTCTCGACGAACGCCGCCCGCGACTCGAGGAACTCGTCGATCTGGTCCCCGCTCATCGACGACGTTCCGCCGGTGCGCTGCACGGTGCCGGTGAGGCGCGCGAGCCCGACCTTGCCCTGCGGCTCCCAGAACGCCCCCGTCCTGACCAGCGCGCGGACCGACACGACCGGGATCTCGTGGTCCTCGATGAGGAACACGCGCAGTCCGTTCTTCAGCGTGAAGGTCACGGGCTGGGGAATCGTGAACGCGGGCAGCGGCGGCGACTTGATCTCGGCATAGCGCTTCACCGGCGCGGCCGGGAGCGCGGTCAACCCCGCCAGCAGGACGAGCGTCGCCGCGGTGCCTCGGATGGGCCTCATCACCCGTCCCCCTCTCACTTCGCGGCCTTCGCCGGCTCGGCGTGCTCGATGGTCCCGACCGTGCGGTTCGTCTCCACGAACGTCGCCTTTGCGACTCGCATCACGTCCTCCTTCGTCACCTTTTCGATCCGATCCACGCTCCTGAAGATCTCGCGCCAATCGCCGTACCGCGCCTGCGAGACCGCCAGCGCCCCCGCAATCCCGCGGTTGTCCGCGAGCCCTCGAATCAGCGACGCCTTCGCGCGGGTCTTGACCATCTTCAGCTCCGCGTCGGTGACCGGCTCGGTCTTGAGCCGCTCGAGCTGCTCGCGGATGGCGGCCTGCGCCTCCGCGTTGGTGTGCCCCGGTGTCGGCGTCGCCCGGACGCCGATGAGCGTCGGGTACTTCGTCCCCGGCAGGCCGTTGAGCACGCCCGCGGTCGCGGCGATCTTCTTGTCCCGCACCAGGCTGCGGTACAGACGAGAGGTCCTTCCCGACGACAGCACGTCGGCGATGACCTCGTACACGGCGTCGTCGGGATCCGAGTCGTCGGGCCGGTGGTAGGCCTCGAGGTACACGGGCTGGGAGGGGTCCTGGATCACGACCGACTTCTCGGCCGTCTGGGGCGGCTCGACCGTCCGGAGCGGAGGCGGCTTCGGTCCAGCGGGGAGCCTCCCGAAGTACGTCTCGACCAGCGGCAGGACGTCGTCCGCCTTCACGTCCCCCACGATCGCGACCGTGATGTTCGCCGGAACGTAGTACGTCTTGTAGAAACGCTCGGCGTCCTCGCGGCTGAACGACTGGAGGTCGCTCATGTAGCCGACGACCGGCTGCTTGTACGGGTGCGCGAGGAAGGCGGTGGCGGTGAACTGCTCGAAGAGACGCCCGCCGGGGGTGCTCTCGGTGCGCAGTCGCCGCTCCTCCATGACGACGTCACGCTCCTTGTAGAACTCGCGGAACACGGGGTCGAGGAACCGCGACGACTCGAGGTACGCCCACAGCTCCACCTTGTTCGCCGGGAGCGAGTAGAAGTAGACGGTCTGGTCGGAGCTGGTCGAGGCGTTCATTCCGACCCCTCCTTCGCCGTCCACGATCCGGCTGAATTCGTTCTTCTCGATGAACCGGTCGGCGGCCTCCTGCGCGTCCTTGAACGACTTCTTCAGCTCCTCGAGCTTCTTGGCGTCGGCGCCGCCAGGCTTGCGGCGCTCGGCGTCGTACGCCCGATACGCCTCATCCACCGAGGCGAGCGCCTTCTTCTCCCCCTCGAAATCCTTGGTGCCGATGACGCTCGTCCCCTTGAACGCCATGTGCTCGAACATGTGAGCGAGGCCCGTGATACCCGGCACCTCCTGCGCGGCGCCGACGTCCACGTAGGTGAAGAACGAGAAGACCGGCGCCACCGGGCGACGGTAGACGAGGACCGTCAAGCCGTTGGGGAGGGTGCGGACGGTCAGGTTCTTCTCGAAGGCTGCCATGTCCTGCGCGGCGGCCGGCAGAGCGGCGGCCAGCGCCAAGACGAGCGTCAGGGTCCGGAACGAAGGATGTCGCGTCATGGATGGGCTCCCGTCGAAGGGCCTACGGTAACCCAACCCGGCGACGCGTGGAACGACTTGCCCTAGGATCGACCCATGCTCCTTCGGCCCCCGCCGCGGTTCCCGGGGTTCCGGCGCGAGGATTTCGACGTATTCGCGGTCCGGGACCGCGAGGAGCGCCGCCGGGCGATCCTCGAGGCCTTCCACCCCGGCCTCCGGCTCCTCGCCGAGGACCTCGGGCCCCTTCTCGACGAAGCGGGGGGCGCACCGTTCCACGTCCACCTTCCGCGGCTCGACTGGCCCAAAGGGTACGTGCCGTTCTGCACCTGGCTCGCGTTCTCGCGGCTCCCCCACGGCTATCAGGCGGCCCAGCAGTTGAACGTCGGCGTCCACGCCGACCACACCGCAATCCGGGTCGCGTGGGACACCGCCGCCGATGCGTTCGGACGGTTCGAGTTCCGCTGCCGCGTCGGGGGACTCGGGGAAGCGATCGCGGGGCTCGCCTCCACCGTGGGATTCGCCTTCCGCGTCTACGCCGCGGCGCCCTGGCCGGAGGGCTCCCGCCTCACGTTCGAGAGCGACACCGGATGGGAGGGCTCCTTCGACGAAGTGGCCCGGCGAGGGGTCTGGTGGGAGGTCGGGTTGCGGTGGAACCTCCCCGAGGCGCTCGGGCTCGTGACCTCGTCCGCATGGAGCGACGCCCTCGCCGACGCCGCCGGAGCGCTACGCGAGATCTACGATCTCATCGACTAACGGGACATCACCTTGCGCGCGACCAGGAACGAGCGCCACGGGACGCGCGAGCGGAACCGCGACGAGCGGATCAGCCGGAACAGGGCGAGGCCCCGCGTCCACCGCGCCGGCGCGTGGAGCGTGTCGACGACGGAAGCGACGAGCTTCCCCGCAGCCGATCCGTACGGGTAGGCGAAGACGGGCGCTCCGAGAGGCTGCGCGTCGAAGGAGACGAAGCGGCGCCGGCTCATCTCCTTCAGGCCCGCGAGCCCGTGGCTCGCCCCCTGCCCGCTACGCTTGAACCCCGACCAGGTGGCGGCGGGCTCGCCGTACGCGTAGAGCACGTCATTGATCGTGACGACCCCCGCTTGCAGCCCGACCATCATCCTCTCGGCCGTTCCCTCGGACCGGGTCCAGCCACTGGCGGTCAAGGCGAACGCGCTGTCGTTGGCCCGCTGGATCGCCCGTTCCACGCTCTCGACCGTGACGACCGGGATCACCGGGCCCAGGGTCTCCTCCTGAAGGAGGCGGCAGCCGTCCGGGGGGTCGAGCACGACCGTCGGCGGATAGAAGTACCCCGGACCCTCGGCCGGCTGTCCTCCGCGGAGGAGCCTCGCGCCGAACAGGACCGCCTCCCCGACGTGCTCGTGCACGGTCTGGCGCCGCGCCTCGGAGATCAACGGCCCGAGGTCCGAGTCCTGCGCCAGCGGGTCCCCGGTGCGCACCGCATCCACGGCGGACAGGAGGGCGTCCACGAATCGCGTCGCGATCCTCTCCTCGACGTAGACCCGCTCGACCGCGCCGCAGTTCTGCCCCGCGTTGGCGAATGCGCCCCAGACGATGCCGCGCGCTGCGCGGTCCACGTCGGCGTCGCCCGCCACGATGCTCGGATGCTTTCCGCCGAGGCTCAAGACGACGGGCCGGGGCGCCGCCGCGGCGGCGCTCATGATGCTCTGTCCGGTCTCGTGCGCGCCGGTGACGAAGACCTTGTCCACCTGATCGTGCGCGACCAGGTGGAGCGTGTCCTCGGGGGATGCGGGCACGACGTTGACGAGTCCCGCCGGGAAGCCCGCCTCGCCGCACAGCTCGCCGACGCGGAGCGCCGTCAGGGGCGTCAGCTCCGAAGGCTTGAGGATGACGGCGTTCCCCATCGCGAGCGCGGATGCGGTCTGGATGAGGGGCTGCGCGAACGGGAGGGACGACGAGGTCACGAGCACGACGACCCCGATCGGATCGTAGAGGTACAGCGCACGCTTGTGCGACCACAGGGGGTGGCGCGGCTCGATCGGCTCGCCGAGCGTGAGCTCCCGCGCGTGCCGGGAGAGGAACTGGATGTGATCGAGGGCGGGGAGCACTTCGAGCGCGAGCGCTTCGGCGTACGGCTTTCCCTGCTCCAGCGCGATCAGGCTGGCGATCGACTCGGCTTCCTCGTGGAGACGCTGCGCGAGACGTCCCAGCCGCCGGGCGCGCTCCTCGTACGGGGCGCCCCGCCAGAGCTTCGACGCGAACGTCGCAGCCTCGACGGCTTGATCGATCTCCGCCCGGTCCGCGCACGCGATCCAGGCGAATACTTCGCCGGTCGAGGGGTTGATGTCCGCGATCCGAGCCCCGGCCCCGGTCCCCGGCTCGCCGTTGACCAGAGGGAGGAGCGGAAGGCGGCCCGCGGCCGCACCACCGTTCTCCAGGTTTTCCACGTTCGTGAATATAGGTGTCGCGCGAAAAGACGCCCGTGGGCCTTGCGACGCCGCGGAATCCGGCTAACATCTCAATCAAACGTTTGGATAGTTGGTAGGGACCATGACCCGTCGGGAGCCGCAGAAGCGCCCCACCGGACAGCGCGATGCCGCGGGCACGCGGGAGGCGCTGCTCGTCGCGGCGACGGAGCTGTTCGCGGCGGTGGGCTACGACGGGGCGACCGTCGACGCGATCGCTCTCCGCGCGGGCGTCAACAAGGCGATGATCAACTACCACTTCGCCGGCAAGCAGGGCCTCTACACGGCGATCCTCGAGCGGGACTTCGGGTGGGCGGTCGAGCGGCTGGCGGAGCTGGACGCGCAATCGTTCCCGGCGGACGTCGAGCTCGCGCGATTCGTCTCGATCTTCGGGGAGCTGCACGTTCGCCGGCCGGGATTGTCCGCGATGATGCTCCGCGAGGCGATGTCGGCGGGGCGTCACCTGGACGCCGCGCTCTTGCCCAAGCTCCGCGGCATCTTCACGGCGGTTCAGGGGATCGTCGCCCGCGGTATTGCGGACGGGGTCTTCCGCGAGGTCGATCCGCTCTTCACCCACCACACCGTCATCGGCTGTCTGGCGTTCTTCTTCGCGGCGCGTCCGCTGCGTGACCGGATGATCGCCGAGGGGGTGGTGCCGATCGCGCCCCCCGATCCCGAGCGTTTCGTCCGGCACGTCCAGGACCTGCTCGCCCGTGGCCTCCGGAAGGAGTCGTAGTCATGCGTCGCTCGCTCGGTCTACCCCTGATCCTCGTCTGCGCCGTCTTCGCGTTCCCCGCTTGCGGAGGCCGGCGGACGTCGGACCGCGTGATCGCATCGGGGCACATCGAGGCGACGGACGTGCGGATCGTCGCGAAGGTCAGGGGCCGCTTGCTCCAGCGCCCGGTGGACGAAGGGGACGCGGTCACGCCCGGTCAGACGGTCGCGGTCCTCGACACGGTGGACGTCGCGCTCGCGCTCCGGGAAGCCGAGGCCCAGCGCGATCAAGCCGACGCTCAGTTCCGGCTCCGGCTCGCCGGCTCGCGTCCCGAGGACGTCGCGGAGCTGCGCGCCCGAGCGGAGAGCGCTCGCGCCGAGCTGGATGCGGCCGAGAAGGAGCTGACGCGGCAGGAGCGGCTCGTCGCCGAGGGGGTCACGACGCTGCAGACGCGCGACGACGCGCTGGCGCGGAGGGACGCCCTCGCCGCCGCCCTGGAGGCCGCCGGCCAGGCCCTCGAGCGCGCGAAGGCCGGCAACAGGGCGCAGGAGATCCAGGCCGCGAAGGCCGCGCGCGATGCGACCGAGGCGCGCATCGCCCAGCTCCGGCAGCAGCTCGCCGACGCGACGGTCGTCTCCCCGGTCGCCGGCGTCGTGACCCAGAAGCTCGCGGAGCCGGGGGAGCTCCTCGCGGCCGGCGCGCCCATCCTGGTCGTGACCGATCTCTCGAAGCCGTGGCTCGTGGTCTACGTCGCCGAGCCCGACCTCGGAAGGATCCGGCTGGGCTCCGAAGCCCAGGTCGTCACCGACGCGGGGGAGGCCCGCACCGGCAAGGTGATCTTCGTGGCCTCGCAGGCGGAGTTCACGCCGAAGAACGTCCAGACCCGGGACGAGCGGGTCAAGCTCGTGTATCGCGTCAAGGTCGGGCTGGAGAGCGCCGACGGTCTGTTCAAGCCCGGCATGCCCGCGGAGGCACGGTTTTGAGCGACGGGCTCGTGCAGGTGGAAGGATTGCGGAAGTCCTTCGCCGGCGTGACCGCGGTCGACGGCATCTCCTTCGAGGTCGCGCGCGGGGAGATGTTCGGCTTGATCGGCCCGGACGGGGCCGGGAAGACCACCACGCTGCGGATTCTCCTGGGGCTCCTCGGCGCGGACGCGGGGCGGGTGACGACGTGCGGGCTCGATCCCCTCGGGGAGCGCCGCGCTCTCTCACGCCGCATCGGCTATCTCCCGCAGCGGTTCTCGCTGTACGGCGATCTGTCCGTGGGCGAGAACATCGCGTTCTTCGCCCGAGTCCACGGGGTCCCCGGCTGGCGTCCGAGGCGGGACGAGCTCCTGGAGCTGCTGCGCATGAGCCCGTTCCGCGAGCGTCTTGCCGAGCGCCTCTCCGGCGGGATGAAGCAGAAGCTCGCGCTCGCGTGCACCTTGATCCACACGCCCGAGCTGCTCGTGCTCGACGAGCCGACGACCGGGGTGGACCCGGTCTCGCGCCGCGACTTCTGGAGGATCCTCTCGCGGCTGCTCCGCTCCGGCCTGACCATCCTGCTGACCACGCCGTATCTGGACGAGGCCGACCGTTGCGGGCGCGTCGCGCTGATGGATCGCGGGCGCATCCTGATCGCGGATGCACCCGAGCGCCTCCGCGACGGTTGGAGCGGCGCCATGCTCGAGGTCCTCGCCTCGCCGAAGGGGCGCGCGAGGGAGATCCTCGAGGCGGACCACGACGTGTCCGGGATCCAGGTGTTCGGCGAGCGGCTCCACGTCGGCTTGGCGGGGACGAAGAAGGCCGACGCCCGCGCCGCCGCGGAGCGGATCGCAGGTCGGCTTCGGGCGAAGGGTGTCGACGTCCAGTCCTCGCGGGCGATCGAGCCCGCGCTCGAGGACGTCTTCATCGCGCGCGTCCTGGAGTCGGGACGGTGAGCGCCGAACCCGCCATCGAGACGAAGGGGCTGACGAAGCGATTCGGCGCCTTCGTCGCCGTGGACAGCCTCGACCTCCGCGTGAGCGAAGGGGAGGTGTTCGGTCTCCTCGGGAGCAACGGCGCCGGGAAATCCACCGCGATCCGGATGCTCTGCGGTCTCCTCACGCCGTCCGCCGGGGAAGCCCGCGTGCTCGGCGTAGACGTCGCGCGCCATGCCGAGGAGGTCAAGCGCCGCATCGGCTACATGACGCAGCGCTTCTCGCTCTACGAGGACCTCTCGGTCCGCGAGAACCTGGAGTTCTTCGGAGGGATCTACGGCCTGCACGGCGCGGAGGGGGCGCAGCGCAGGAAGTGGGCCGTGGCGATGGCCGACCTCGAGGGGAAGGAGGAGCTGGCCACGCACTCCCTTCCCGGGGGGTGGAAGCAGCGTCTGGCCCTCGCCTGCGCGGTCCTGCACCGTCCACGAGTCGTTTTCCTGGACGAGCCGACCGGGGGCGTCGATCCGATCTCGCGGCGGGCGTTCTGGGACCGGATCGACGCCATGGCGGGGGAAGGAGTGACCGTCCTGGTGACGACTCACTACCTCGACGAGGCGGAGCACTGCAATCGGATCGCCTTGATGCACGATGGCCGGCTCGTCGGCCTGGGGTCGGTGTCCGAGCTGAAGAGCGTCTTCGCGGGGCGGGCGATCCTCGAGGTGTCCTGTCCGCGCCTGCTGGAGGCGCTCGAGACGCTCGAGGCGGAGAGCTTCGTGCTCGAGTCGGCGGTCTTCGGTACGCGCCTGCACGTCGTGGTCGCGGATGCCGAGGACGGGCGCCGCCAAGCGCTCGCCCTGCTCCAGGCCCGCGGAAACGTCCCCGCGGCGGCGGAGCGCATCGTGCCGTCGCTCGAGGACGTCTTCATCCACACCGTCGAGCGCGAGACCTCCGCGTGAGGAAGATCCTCGCCGTCGCCGGGAAGGAGCTCCGCCAGGCGCGTCGCGATCCCTTCAGCCTGATGATGCTGCTCGGCATCCCGACGTTCATGCTCCTGCTCTACGGCTTCGCGCTCAACTTCGACGTGCGGCACATCGCCCTCGTCGTCCAGGACGAGAGCGCGACCCGCGCCAGCCGGGAGCTGGTCGCGGCGTTCGTGAACTCGACCTACTTCGACGATCGCGGCCGGCTCGCGCCCGGGGACGACCCCGGGGAGGTCCTCCAGCGCAGGCTGGCCAAGGCCGTCCTGGTCATCCCCGAGGACTTCGGGCGAAACGTCGCCGCCGGGCGCGACGCCTCGGTCCAGCTCCTGCTCGACGGCGCGGACGCCTCGACGGCGACCACCGTGCTGTCGTACGCGGAAGGCCTGGTCCGCACGCAGGGCGTGACGATCGCGCCGATCGAGCTCGTGCCTCGGGTCTGGTACAACCCGGAGCTGCGGTCCACGAACTTCCTCGTGCCCGGCCTGATGGGCTTCATCCTCATGCTGACGGCGGTGCTCTCGACGGCGCTGTCCGTCGTGCGCGAGAAGGAGCGTGGCACGATGGAGCAGCTCCTGGTGACGTCTTTGCGTCCGGAGGAGCTGCTGATCGGCAAGACGATCCCGTATCTCGTCATCTCGCTCGTGGCGACGGCGATCATCCTCGTCGCGGCGAGGGTGCTGTTCGGCGTCGCGGTCCGCGGCTCCTACCTCGACCTGTTCGTCGCCACGGTCGTCTACCTGGTGGGCGCGCTCGCTTGGGGCCTGCTCGTGTCCTCGATGTCGAAGAGCCAGGCGATGGCCTTCCAGGTCGGAAGCTTGACGTCCATGCTCCCGGCGATCTTCCTCTCCGGGTTCATCTTCCCGATCCGGGCGATGCCTCCGGTGCTGCAGGCCATCACGTACGCGGTGCCGGCGCGGTACTTCCTCGTCATCGCGCGCGGCGTCATCCTCAAGGGCGGGCCGTTGTCGGCGTTCCTCCCCGACCTCGGCTTCCTCACGCTGTACGCCGCGATCGTGCTGGCCATCGCCTGGCGACGGCTGTCCCGCGAGGTGCGATGACGTGAGGGTCCTCTGGCGCGTCATCGTCAAGGAGTTCCAGCAGCTCCGGCGGGACAAGCGGATGATCCCGGCGATGATCATCGGTCCGATCGTCCAGCTCCTGACGCTGGGCTACGCCGCGAACAACGACGTCACCGACATCCCGCTGATGCTCCTGGACGAGGACCGCTCGGAGGCCTCGCGGGCGGTCGTCGACGATTTCACCTCGTCCGGGTATTTCGAGCTGGTATCGGTCGCGAGAGGCGAGGAGGACGTCGAGCCGGCCCTCGTGCGCGGCGAGGCGCAGATCGCGTTGGTGATCCCGCGTGGGTTCGGGCGCGAGGTCGCGGGCGGAGGGAGGCCGAAGCTCCAGCTGATCGTCGACGGGAGCGACAGCACGTCGGCCGTCGTCGGCCTCGGGTATGCCTCACGCATCGTGGCGTCGGCCGGAGCGGACTTCGAGGTCGCGCGGCGGGCCGAAGGAGCCGTCCCTGCGGCGGCCGTCCGCCTCGTCCCACGCGTCTGGTACAACCCGGATCTCAGGAGCCGCTGGTTCTACGTCCCCGCGATCCTCGCGATGGTCCTCATGCTGGTGACGATGATCCTCCCCTCGATGGCCGTGGTGCGCGAGAAGGAGATGGGCACGCTGGAGCAGATCATCGTGACGCCGATCCGCCCCTGGCACCTGGTGCTCGGAAAGCTCTTCCCCTACGCCTGCGTCGGCTTCCTCGACACGCTCCTGGTGTCGGCGATCGCGGTCGGGCTGTTCCGGGTGCCGTTGCGCGGCTCGCTGCCGCTCCTCGTCGCGATGACCGTTCCGTTCCTCATGTGCACGCTGGGGCTGGGGCTGTTCGTGTCGACGCTGGTGCGGACCCAGCAGCAGGCGATGATGAGCGCCGTCTACCTCGTGATGGTGCCGATGATCTACCTCTCCGGCCTGATCTTCCCGGTCGAGAACATGCCGCCGGTGATCCAGAAGGCCACCGTGGTGATCCCGCTCAAGTACTATGCGCACATCATTCGAGGTGTCTTCCTGAAGGGATCCGGCATCGACGTCCTGTGGCCGGACGTCCTGGCGATGCTCGCCATCGGCGTCACGGTGCTCACGCTGGCGGCGCGACGGTTCCGGAAGAGCCTCGACTAGAAGAGGACGCGTCATGGTTCGGATCTTCCTCGCACGCCACGGGGCGACCGTCCTCTCGGCGGAGGACCGGTACGCGGGCGCGACCGACGTCTCGCTCTCCGAGGAGGGACGGTCGCAGGCCCGCGCTCTCGCGCGGCGCCTCGCCGCGGAGCCGATCGCCGCCGCCTATGCGTCGCCGCTCGGCCGGGCGAGGGAGACCGCCGCGCTGATCGTCGAGGGCCGTGGGATCGACATCGTCGAGGTCCCCGCCTTGCGGGAGACCGATCACGGTCATTGGGAGGGCAGGTCGCGCGACGAGATCAAGCGGACGTTCCCCCTGGAATACGACCGCTGGGAGCGCGACCCGTTCACGTTCGCCCCGTCGGGGGGAGAAACCGGGCTCCAGGTCCTGTCGCGCGCGCTCCCCGCGTTCCTCGCGATCGCCTCGTCCCACGACGGGGCCGCGGCGCTCGTGGTCTCCCACAAGGCCACGATCCGTCTCGTCGTCGGCCATCTGTTGGGAGTCGAGCTGCGGGGCTATCGGGATCGCTTGGATCAGAGCCCCTGCGGGCTCAACATCCTCGACGTCAAGCCGGACGGCGTCGCGCGGCTCGTCCTGTTCAACGACGTCTCGCATTATGCGACGGTGCCCGGGCCGACCGGGCGCCGGCTGTCACCCTGGTGGGCCTAGCGCACGCGCCGGACGCTCCGGACCTCGACGTCCGGCTCGAACTCCAGCTCTCCGTGGGCCGAGCGGAACGAGCCGTCCAGGCTCACGCTCAGGCCGACGAGGGTCTCGTGCCCCGCCACCACCGCGAAGTCGATGGGGACCTGCGCGACCCATCCGGCTCCGTCGGGGGCGATCTTCAGGACGCCGCCGCTGCCCAGGGTCGCCTCGACTTCGTCGATCCGGATCGTGAGCGCGGTGTACTGCCCCTCCGGGAGCAGATCCGGCGGAAGCGCCGCAGGGCGGCCGCCCTCCGCGAGCTTCAACGCCAGCGCCCCGGGCCGCCCCGAATCGACCACGACCCAGCTCCCGTCGGCGCGGCGGGCCTCGACACCCGCGACGGTGAGGACGGCGGACCGCATCCCGGCCACGGGACGCCCCGAGGCCGAGACTTCCAGGGCCAGGAAGCCTGAGGCGGACTTCTCCTGGCTCGGTGAGCATCCCCCCGCGAGCGGCAGCAGGGCGACGACGAGCGGCAGTGAGAGAGTTCCCCAGCGGACGGGCATGCCTCCTCCACCTTACCAGGGAGAGTCCCGTCTCGCCGACCGCGGGCGAGGGGAGGGGCACGGTGGGTGGCTCGTGCCTCCAAGCGACCCCATATTGACCCGGCAATGGTCGACGTGAACAGCGCGGCACCGGTCCGCAATCGGCGCCTCCAGCCTCGTTACCCGGTCCCGGCGGATGCCGGAGCCGCCCTCGTGTTCAGGTACCCGTTCCCCAACGGACCGGTCGTCGAGGCGCGCCTCCGGGACATCAGCCTCTCCGGACTTTCGCTCTTCCTGCCCGCCGCCCTCTCCCGCGTCCAGGTGGGGGACATCGTCAACGGAATCGAGGCGCGGGTCGCCAACAAGAGCTTTCGCGGAGACCTGCTCGTCATGCACGTGACCCGTGCGAGCGAGCCGGCGACGGTCTGCGGCGGGCTCTTCTACCCGGAAGGGGACGAGGACCTGATCATGATCCGGCTCGTCCTGAGGTCGTTGGAGGCCACCGCCGGTCCCTGAGCGGGCTCCTGCTCGTCTTTTCTGAAACCCCGCGGCGCTCCGGCTCGTTCTCAGCGATGCCGGCGGGGGCATACTCCGCCCTGAATCCCCAGTTGGAGGAGAGTCCCATGAATCGCACGCACGCTCGCGCCGCCATCGTCATGGCGGTCTCGATCCTGGCGCTCACCCTTCCGGTCCACGCCGAGACGAGGATCGACAAGAGCCTCAAGCTCGAGCCGGGAGGGAAGCTGACGGTCCTGTCGGACGTCGGGAGCGTCGAGGTCACCGGGTCGGCCTCGTCGGGCGCCCACGTCGTTCTCACCTCGGACAAGGACGATCTCGAGAGCCGCTTCACCCTGAAGTTCGAGGAGCTCCCCGGCGAGGTTCGGATAACCATGAGGAAGAAGGAGCCCCTCAACTTCTGGTCGGGCTGGTTCCACAACTCCCGCGTGAAGTTCCAGATCGAGGTGCCGGGCAAGACCGCCACCGCGATCGAGACCGGCGGCGGCCACGTGGCGCTCCGCTCCTTGCAGGCGGATGCGAAGATCGACACCTCCGGCGGCCACATCGAGGTGACGGACCTCAAGGGGCGGCTCACCGCGGAGACCTCGGGCGGGCACATCTCGCTCAAGTCGATCGCGGGGGATGCGAAGGTCGAGACGTCGGGCGGGCACATCGAGGTCCACGGAATCGACGGCAACCTCTCCGCAGAGACCTCCGGCGGCCACATCGAGATCCACGACGCGAAGGGACGCGTCGATGCCGACACCTCGGGCGGGCACGTCGAGGTCGGCTTCGCGAAGGGGAACGCGCGCGGCGGGAAGATCGAGAGCTCCGGCGGAGGCATCACCGTGGCGATCGACCCCAACGTCGATCTCGTGATCGACGCGTCGACCTCGGGAGGATCGGTGCGGACCGACGTGCCCGTGAAGATCGTCGGAAGGGTCACCGGCTCGAGCATCCAGGGGACGATCGGCAAGGGAGGCGAGACGCTCTACGTCCACACCTCCGGCGGCTCGGTGAGCATCGGCGCGACGGGCGGGCCGATCTAGGGCCCCTTCCGCTCGTTCGGACATAATGCGGGCATGGAGCCCGACGCCCCGGCGCAGGTCCGCGCTTACCTGCTGAGCCTCCAGGATCGCGCGTGCGCGCTCCTGGAGGAGGAGGACGCCGGCGCCCGGTTCCACCGCGACAGTTGGGAGCGGGACGAGGGGGGCGGCGGCCTGACGCGGGTGCTGCTCGACGGCCCGGTCTTCGAGCAGGCCGGGGTCGGGTTCTCCCACGTGCACGGGGCCCACCTGCCCGAGGCGTCCACGGCGCGGCGTCCGGAGCTCGCGGGGCGGGCCTGGGAGGCGATGGGGGTCTCGATCGTCGTCCACCCCCGGAACCCGCACGTCCCGACCTCTCACATGAACGTCCGGTTCCTCACGACGGCCGCGACCGCCGACGCGCCGGCCGTCTGGTGGTTCGGCGGGGGCTTCGATCTCACCCCGTTCTACGGCTACCGGGAAGACTGCGAGCACTGGCACCGCGTCGCGCGGGAGGCGTGCGCCCCCTTCGGCAACGATGTCCACCCGCGAATGAAGCGATGGTGCGACGAGTACTTCTTCCTCCCCCACCGCAACGAGCCCCGGGGGATCGGAGGCCTGTTCTTCGACGACCTCGCCGCGTGGGGGTTCGCGCGCTGCTTCGAGTTCGCGCGCCGGGTCGGCAGCGCGTATCTCGATGCGTACCTCCCGATCGTCCGCCGCCGCCGCGAGACGCCCTACGGCGAGCGCGAGCGCGAGTTCCAGCTCTACCGCCGGGGACGCTACGTCGAGTTCAACCTGATCTACGACCGGGGGACCCTGTTCGGGCTCAAGACGGGAGGACGCGCCGAGTCGATCCTCATGTCGCTCCCGCCGCGGGTACGCTTCCGCTACGACTGGGCGCCGGAGCCCGGAACGCGCGAGGCGGAGCTCTACGAGGAGTACCTCGAGCCCCGCGACTG
>DASRJG010000003.1:0-3604 GCA_035649595.1 Candidatus Polarisedimenticolaceae bacterium | reverse complement strand
GGCCAGCAGCGACTTGACGCCGCCGGTCCGCTCCCGGTCGTCCCCGATGAGCAGGATGTTCGCCACGTGAGGTCTCCCGGATTCGGTCGAAATCTAGGTTCGTGGTGCGGAAATGTCACGCCGGTCTGGTAGGGTAGGAGCATGCCCGCATCGGCCGTCTGGATCCTGGTCGCCCTCGCGGCGATTCTCGTCGGAGCGGCGGTTCCGGCCCTTCTCCAGCTGAGGCGGACCCTGAAGGTGGCCGAGGAGACGCTCACGGTCACGGGGCGCAAGGCGGACGAGCTGTTCGCCCAGATCTCGACAACCGTCGCCCGGATCAACGCCACCGCCGAGCAGCTCGACCACGGGGTCCAGCGCGCCTCGTCGCTCTTCGAAGCGGTCGGGGGGATCGGCGACGCGCTCCAGGGTCTGCGCGCTTCGGTCGGAGCGTTCGCGTCGATCGGCTCGACCGTGATCGCCGCGGTCTCCGGGCTCGTGGGCGGGCTCTTCGCGCGGCGCGAGCCCAAGGCCGAGACGGCGATCGACGAAGCCTCCGGCGGCTAGCCTCCGGGAAGCGCGTCGTCCAGGAAGGCGAGGGACGCTTCGGCCGCCCAGAATCGCGGGGCGCTCCCCGCCCAGTAGCCGCAGTGGCCTCCGGCTCCCGGGTGCATCATGCGGAGCCACGCCGAGGCCCCCCGGTGGGGCGCGAACATCGAGACCGGGACGAACGGATCGTCCTGGGACGAGAGGATCAGCGCCGGACGCCGGATCCCCGACAGCGCGTCGGCCGCGCTGGAGCCGCGATAGTAGGCGCCGGCGCCGGCGAACCCCGCATCGGGGGCGGTGAACGCGTTGTCGAACCCTCGAACGCTCCGGACCGCGCGGAACGTCGCCGGCGGCCCGGGCACGGGACGCACGCGCCGGATCCTGCGGAGGTGCGAGCAGAGACCCAGCGTGAAGTACAGGTGGTACAGCGCGTTCCCCCGCCGCTCCATCGCCTCGATGCACCGCCCCAGGTCCACCGGCGGATTGATCCCCACGACCGCGTCCGCCAGGCAGCCCGGCGACGAGAGGCCGGCGTACCGCAGGCCGATGTTGCCGCCGAGGGAGAACCCGAGTAGCGCGAACGGCCGCGGAGATCTCTCCCGCTCCAGCGCGGCGAGCGCGGCGCCGGCGTCGTCGCTCTGACCGGCGTTGTAGAGCGTCCGCGCGAGCGCCTCGGTACCGCCGCAATTGCGCAGGTTCATCCGGGCGACGAGCCAGCCGCGCGCGAGCGCGGACGCCGCGGTCCGCTTCATGTAGCCGGAGTCGGCGGATCCGGACAGTCCGTGAACCAGCAACAGCGTCCCGCGGGGCGGCTGCGCGGGCTCCGAGATCAGGAGGCGGATCGACGTTCCCTCCGCGACCGGGACGTCGAGGATCCGGGCCCGGCCCGGAACGCGGGGGCCCGGCACGAGCGACTGCGCGATCGTCTGCGCGTGGGCGCCGGGGAGAAGGCGCGACGGCCTGAACTCGAGCGCCGCCATCGGGCGGGGGCTACGGCACGCGGCGAGCGACGACCACGGTCACGTCGTCGGCCGCGGGCGCCCCCGCGGCCCACGCGAGCACCGCTTGGCGGATACCCTCCACCAGCGCGACCGCGCCCTCGCGCCCCTTCGTGACGAGGAGACTCTCCAGCCGCTGCTCCCCGAACTCCTCGCCGGCGGGGTTGTGCTCTTCCGTCACGCCGTCGGAGAAGAGGGCGAGCACGTCCCCCGGCTCGAGCCGGCACGTCCTGATGTCGTACCCCATGTCGGGGAAGATCCCGAGGATCGTCCCGCAGCTCGGAAGCCGCTCGGTGGATCCGGAGGAGTGCACGAGGAAAGGCGGGTTGTGGCCGGCGTTGCAGTACGTCATCTCCCCCGTCCTCGGATCGAGGAGTCCGAAGAAGAGGCTGACGAACCGGTTGCGCGGGAAGTTCGCGGAGACGACGCGGTCCAGGCGGGACATGAGCACGGCGACGTCGTCCGGCGCCTCGGAGAGGAGGACCTGCACGCCGCCCTTCAGCGCGGTCATCAGGAGAGCCGCGGGCATCCCCTTGCCGCTGACGTCCCCGAGGACGAGCCCGATGCGACCGTCGGAGTACGGGAAGAAGTCGAAGTAGTCGCCGCCCACCGTGCGGCAGGGAAGGTTGTGGCCGGCGATGTCGAACCCGGGAACCGACGGCGCGGAGCGCGGAAGGAGACGGCGCTGGATCTCCGCCGCCTGCTCGAGATCGCGCGTGATCAGCCGCTCCTGCTGCTCCACGAGGGCGAGCCGCTGCTGCTCGATGCGGATCGCCGCGACGTTCGCGAGCACGGTGAGCAGGTCGAGGTCGTCCGGCGTGAAGGGGCGCACGAACGAGCGCGAGTCCACGTTGACGAGGCCGATCACCCGGTCGTTCGTCTGCAGCGGCACCGCCATGATGCTGCGGATCTGCTGGCCGACGATGCTCTCCCGCACGCTCCACGCCTCGTCGAGCTTGGTGTCGCGCACGAGGAGCGAGGCCCGCTCGTTGATGACGCGGTCCCGGATCACCGAGCTGATCTTGAACCCGTCTCCACGAACCGCCCGGATGACGAGGTCGTCCCCCTCCAGCGTCATCAGCACGCCCCGCTCGGCGCCGACCGCCTGGATCGAGAGGTCGAGGATCAGCTCGAACAGCTCGTCCAGGGGACGATGCCCCGCCAGCTCGCGCCCGGCGCGGATCAGCGCGGCGACCCCCGGGTGGTCCAGCGGCAGCCCGCGATAATTGGCGGGCTCGCCGGTCTTCTTCGCGCCGGGGAGGGTGCTCTCCCGGGAGAGGACGCCGCGAAGGCTCGTCATCACGGTCGCGTGCAGCGGTCCGTCCTCCGTGCCGGCGACGAACTGGACCGGACCGGTCGCCGTCTTGGTGCCGCCGAAAACGACCACGACCTGTCCCGCCCCGATGCGGTCGCCGGGGGTCAAAGGGGTCTTCCCCTCGAGGCGGCGGCCGTTGAGGGTCGTTCGATTCTTGGCGCCGAGGTCCTCGACGTACCAGCCGTCCTCCGCGCGCAGGAGGACCAGGTGGTGTCGCGAGAGGCTCATGTCGCTCGGGAAGGAGAGGTCGTTGTCGCTCGACCGGCCCATCCGGAGCTGGTTCCCCTCGAGCGGGACGTGGCGGGTCGCGCCGCCGGGCTCGATGATGGCGATTTCGAGGGGCATCCGTCACTCCGGGATGGACCGGTAGAATACACCCGTGCGTTGGCTTCGAATCGCCTACCGCGTTCCGGCGGCGATGGCGGCCACGGCGCTCTTCGCGGCCATTCCAGCCGCCGTGCGCCTTCTCGCCCCGGGACGACGGAGCTTCCACGCGAAGGTCGGAGCGACCGCGTGCCGCGCGTGGGGCCGGACCCTCTGCGCGATCCTCTCCATCCGACGGGTCGTCGAGGGGCGGCTCCCCTCCGAGGGGGTCTTCCTCGTCGCGGCGAACCACCTCTCTTACGTGGACATCCTGGTCCTCGGCTCGCTCTACCCGAGCGTGTTCCTGGCGAAGCGCGAGATCGCCTCGTGGCCCGTCTTCGGCTGGATCGCGCGCGGGGCGGGGACCCTCTTCGTCGACCGGGAACAGGGGAAGGACGTGGTC
>DASRJG010000002.1:0-21958 GCA_035649595.1 Candidatus Polarisedimenticolaceae bacterium | reverse complement strand
GTGAAGACTCAAATGAGGTTCGTCGACAAGATGTCGAAGGGGAACATTCCGGCCGCGCGGCGCGCGGAGATCGAGCAGCAAACGCGCGAGGGCTTCGAAAAGGGAAAGAGTCCGGTGCGGCGCGCCTCACGTCCCTCCTCGTGTTCGTCCCGGTCTTCTTCGTCCCGCTCCTGTACCACGGCATCGCCGCGGCGTTCGGAAAGAAGAAATCCTACATGCGGGTGGTCGCCGGATACGCGTATACCCAGGTCATCCAGGTCATTCCCCTGCTGCTGACGGCCGTGGTGGCTTGGCCGCAGGAGAGGCTCGAAGCGATGGACGTCCAGTTCGGGCGCGTCCTCAAGTCGAACGTGGGGGCGTTCCTCGACTGGGACGCCACCAGCAAGGCGCTCCTCGGACTGGCGTCGTCGATCGACGTGTTCGATATCTGGGCCTTCTTCGTGGGCTCGATCGCGGTGTCGAAGACGACCGCGTTCTCCAAGTCGGGCGCGCGCTGGGTCGTCGGCGGCGTCTGGCTCCTCTACATCCTCTGCAAGGTCGTGCTCGGCGCACTTTACGGGGCGTTCGCGGGATGACGCGTCTCCAGAAGACCCTCATCGCGGCCGGAGCGGTCGTCGTCGTCGGGATCATCATCGGCGCCTCCGTCCTCTCGCGGCCGAAGCCCAAGGGGGAGGAGGTGTACATGGCGAAGGCCGCCGTGCGCGACCTCTCCGCCTTCGTCACGGCGACCGGACGGATCGAGGCGCGGACGAAGGTCAACGTGCAGTCCTCGGTGATCGGCGAGATCCGCGAGCTCCCGGTTAAGGAAGGGGATCCGGTCAAGAAGGGAAACCTCCTCGTCCAGATCGACCCCGAGCGGTACCGCTCGGAGGTCGATCGCCTCGAATCCGCCGTCCGCATGCAGAAGATCGCGATCGAGCAGGCGGAGGTCTCGCTCGCGAACGCGGAGCGCCAGCACAGGAGGAACACGGCGCTGTTCGGGACGAGCGGTCTCGTCTCCCAGGAGGTGCTCGACCGCAGCGAGCTGGACGTGAGCCAGCGCACGATCGATCTGAAGAGCCTGAAGGAGCAGGTCGAGCAGGCGGACGCCAGCCTCGCGAAGGCGCGGGACGAGCTGTCCAAGACGACGATCCGCTCCCCCATCGACGGCACGGTCACCAAGCTGAACGCCGAGAAGGGAGAGATCACGCTCACCGGCACGATGAACAATCCCGGCACGGTGATCATGGTGGTCTCGGACATGGGGGAGATCCTCGCGACCGTGGACGTGGACGAGACGCGGGTGACGCAGGTCGGGGTCGGGCAGCCCGCCCGCGTGGTCGTGGACGCCCTCGGCGAGGCGCATCCGTACTCGGGGAAGGTCATCGAGATCGCCGGCTCCGCCGCGCAGCGCCAGGGGCAGCAGACCCAGATCTTCGAGGTCAAGATCGCGCTCGACACCGTCGACGTGACGCTCCGTCCGGGGATGACCTCGAAGGCGCGGATCGAGACGCAGAGCGCGAAGGACGTGGTCGCGGTCCCGATCCAGGCGGTGATGCTCCGGCCCGCGAAGGAGGTCGCCGACGCCGTCGCGGGGGTCGACCCGAAGAAGAGCGACGCCAAGGCGGGCTCGAAGGAGGGGCCCCTGCTCGCGAACGACGGGCCCAAGGACGCCGACGGCGCGAAGGCCGCCAAGGACTCGAAGGACGCGAAGGTCGGCGAGACCAAGGAGTGCGTCTTCGTCGTCGAGTCGGGCAAGGTCAAGCTCCGCCCGGTCAAGTCCGGGATCTCGGACGAGACCTCGGTCGCGGTCCTCGAAGGGCTCAAGGACGGCGAGACCGTGGTGACCGGGCCCTACCGCGCGATGCGCGATCTCAAGCAGGGGGACCAGGTCCGCGAGCGGACGGACAAGGAAGGGAAGGACGACAAGGAAGGGGGGGCGAAAGCCGAGGTCAAGGTCGAATGAGCGCGCTGATCGAGATCCGCGACGTGACCAAGCGTTACGAGATGGGGGCCGAGACGATCGTCAACGCCCTGGACGGGGTCTCCATCTCGATCGATTCCGGGGACTACGTCGCGATCATGGGCCCGTCGGGGTCGGGAAAGTCCACCCTCATGAACCTGATCGGCTGTCTGGACACGCCGTCGTCCGGCTCGTACGTCCTCAAGGGGCGCGAGATCGCGACCATGAACGACGACGAGCTGGCGCAGATCCGCAACCGGGAGATCGGGTTCATCTTCCAGACGTTCAATCTTCTCCCGCGGGCGGACGCGGTGCAGAACGTCGAGCTCCCCCTGGTCTACTCGGGGCTCCCGCGCAAGGAGCGCCGCGAGCGCGCGGTCCGCGCCCTCGAGTCCGTCGGGCTCGGGGAGCGCAAGCACCACCGGCCGAACGAGATGTCCGGCGGCCAGCGGCAGCGCGTCGCCATCGCGCGCGCGCTCGTGAACGGGCCGTCGATCCTCCTCGCCGACGAGCCGACCGGGAACCTCGACTCCAAGACCGGTGAGGAGATCCTTGCGCTGATGGACGACCTCCATCGCGGGGGGAACACGATCATCCTGGTCACCCACGAGGACGACCTCGCGCAGCACGCCTCCCGCGTCGTCCGGCTGAAGGACGGGAAGATCACGAGCGACGTGCGCAATCGCGCGGTCGGCGCCTAGCCGATGTTCCTCGAGAACTTCTGGATGGCGCTGAAGGCGATCTGGGCCAACAAGATGCGGTCCATGCTGACGACCCTCGGGATCGTCATCGGCACCGCCGCCGTCATCGCCGTGGTCTCGATCGTCCAGGGGTTCAGCCAGGTGATCACGAACGAGGTCCAGAACCTCGGCGCGAACACGATCATCGTCGAGCCTCACCGCCCTCCGGGGAAGGAGGGGAAGCTCCTGGGGAAGATCGCGCTGACCTGGGAGGACGGGCAGGCGGTCATGCGCACCTGCCCTTCGGTCTCGGTCGCGACCCCGATCGTCCAGCAGTTCGGCGAGATCAAGTTCGGCGAGGAGGCCTCGAACTACCCGATCATCGGCGTGCAGCCGATCTTCCAGGACGTCCGCAACTACTACGTCGAGCAGGGGCGCTTCTTCGGGGCGCTCGACGAGACCTCGCGGACGAACTCGTGCGTCATCGGGCACGGCGTGCTGAAGGAGCTCAAGCTCCCCGAGAATCCCGTCGGGCGCGACCTCCTCATCATGGGGCGCACGTTCCGGATCATCGGCGTGATGGAGCCGAAGGGGCAGCTCCTCGGCCAGGAGCTCGACAAGTTCGTGATGATGCCGTACGCGACCGCGGTGAGCCTGTGGGGGCACGACGTCGAGGAGAACACCGCGTTCCTCGTGCGCGCGCGCACGGCGGAGGTCGTGGACCGGGCCACGGACGAGATCGAGAACATCCTCCGCATCCGGCACCGGCTGCGGAGCGACCAGCCGAACGACTTCGAGGTCTCGACCCAGAAGGAGTTCCTGAACTCGTTCAACAAGGTCGCCAACGGCGTGACCTACGTCGTCGCGGGGGTCGTGTCGGTCTCGCTCCTCGTCGGCGGGATCGGGATCATGAACATCATGCTGGTCTCCGTCACGGAGCGGACCCGGGAGATCGGCGTGCGCAAGGCCGTCGGCGCCCGGCGCAGCCACATCCTCTCGCAGTTCGTCATCGAGGCGATCACGCTCGCGCTCGTCGGCGGCCTGATCGGCATCGCGATGGGGATCGGCGTCGGCGCGATCGCCGCGAACCTGATTCCCAACTGGCCCGGGTTCTTCGTGCCGGTCTGGGCGCTCACGCTCGCGTTCGGGTTCTCCTCCGCCGTGGGGTTGTTCTTCGGGATCTACCCCGCCGCCAAGGCCTCCCGCCTGGATCCCATCGAGTCGCTCCGCTACGAGTAGCCCGCCTGCACCGCCAGGGGCGGTGGGCTATGCTCTTGGGCGATGTGGGGAGACCTGGGAAGGATCTACCAGGCCGGAGGACCGATGATGCACCCGATCACCGCGTGCAGCATCGTGGCGCTCGCCGTGATCCTCTACAAGCTGGTCCAGTTCCGCTCCCTCCAGCTCGACGCGCGCGACATGTTCGGTCAGGTGCGGCAGGAGCTGCTCAACGGACGGGTCAAGGAGGCGGGCGAGCTGTGCGAGCGCCGCCGCGGCCCCACGACCTCGGTGCTCCACGCCGGCGTGCTCAAGATCGGCGCGCCCCGCGGCGAGGTCGAGTCCGCGATGGAGGCGACCGCGCTCTACGAGCTCGCGCAGCTCGAATCCAAGCTCGGCGTGCTCGCCACCGTCGCGAACCTCGCGCCGATCCTCGGGTGCCTCGGGACCGTGTGGGGGATGATCGTCGCGTTCGACGTCATCCACGTCGGCGGGCTCTCGGATCCGGGGCGCGTCGCGGGCGGGATCTCGCAGGCGCTCTACACCACCGCATGGGGGCTCTTCGTCGCCGCCGTCGCCCTTCCGTTCCACAACTACTTCGCGGGGCGCGTGTCCGCCCAGACCCGAACGCTCGAGATGGCGGGGAGCGTCATCGTGGAGACCTTCTCCGAGATGGAGCGGATGGGGACCAAGGCGTAGGGACGAGGATGCGCCTCCCGAAGCCGCGCCCGATCGAGCCTACGGTTCCCGTCGCCGCGCCGGCCGGCGTCGTGCTCCTCCTGGTCTTCTTCTTCCTGCTCTCGACCAGCTATTCGATCGATCGCGGCGACGTGGATCTCCCCGAGGCTCCGGGTCTTCACGAGGCCCCGCCCGGCGCTGCGTGCCTCATCGTCGAGCGGCGGGTCGGCGTGCGGGGGGAGGAGCTGTCCTGGAAGTTCTCGGAGCGGGACGACGAGGTCCACGATCTCCCCGGCCCCGAGGCGCTCTTCTTCGAGGCGTCCCGCATCGTGGACGTGGACCCGGAGCGGACGTTCCTCCTCCGGTTCGACGCCAGGATCCGGTACGCGGTCGTGGACGACGCGCTGGAGACCCTCCGCCGGGCCGGCGTGCGCAACGTGGTGCTGGGCGGCCGGCCGGTGAGGCGCGGGGCATGATGCGCCTCGATCGCTACCGGCCGCGCCGGACGTACGTCGCCGCGCTCCCGCTCGCGAACGTCGCGCTGCTGACCCTCGCGCTGGTGATGATCGCCGCGATGTACTCCGCGTCGCGCGGCCCCGGCCTTCGCTTCGCGAGCATCGAGCGGGACGGCGGGTTCTCGGAGTCGTCGGCGGTCCACGTCGAGATCGTCTCCGAGAGCGAGGCGCTGATCGACGGCGTCCCGGTTCCGGAGGGGCGCCTGGCCGACAGCGTCGCGCGCCGGCTGCGCGGCCGGGCGGACGCCGCCGTCGTGCTCCGGATCGCGCCCGATGCGACCTATCAGGCGATGGTCCGGGCGTACGGCGCGATCGCGGGGCTCGTGCCGCCGCCCCGCATCGCGTTTCCGCCCTCCTTCGGGAGGACGGGGGGATGACCTCGCTGCGCTCGCTCCTCAGGCTCGACGACAAGGTGGCCGCGGAAGGGCGGAGGATCTCGCGGCTCGGAGGCCCGCCGATGGGGCGCACCGCGCCGATCGCCCTGCTCGCCGCGGTGCTCGCTCACGTGGCGATCCTCGTTCTCCCAGCGCTCAAGACGGCGGCGACGCTCCCGCCGTCCACCCCCGCCCCCGACTTCCCTCGCGTCTGGCGGTTCGAGCCGATCCCGAGCGGGACGTTCGTCGAGATCGCCGGACGGTCGGCTTCCCCCGCGGGGTCCAGAGCCGCGGCGTCCCGGGACGCGGCGGCCGAGCCGGTCCCCGAGCCGGCCCCGAGTCTCTCGATCGCCGATCTCCCGCTCGACGCGGACGCCGTCATCCCGGCGCCCGACGAGCCACCGCCGTTCCCCGAGCCCGGGCCTCCGCCGGGGCTCGCGCCCGCCACGCCACCGGCCCTCCTCCGTCGCGCTTCTCCCGTGTTCCCGACCGCCGCGAAGGCCATCGGCGCGAGCGGCCGCGTGACGCTCCGGCTCGACGTCTCCCCGGACGGAAGCGTGGAGAGCGCCGCGGTTCTCGAGTGCACCCGGCCCCGTCTCGGCTTCGAGGCGTCCGCGCTCGATGCGGTCCGGCAGTGGCGGTACGAAGCGGACCCGACCCGGACGGGGACCCGGGCCGTGGTGGTCAGGATCGACTTCAGGCGGCAAGATACTGCTCCATGACCCCCCGTCCGGGATCGCACTGGATCGTCTGCGCCGCCGTCGTCGTGCTGGCGGCGCCTCCGGCGCGGGGGGATACGCATCGGGCGCTCGCCGACTTCAAGGCCGGGCGGTACCTCGAGGCGGCGTCGGAGCTCCAGGCGGTCGTCGATCGCACGCCCGGCTACGCGTGGGGCTACTTCCTGCTCGGGCACTGCATGCTCAAGATGCGCAATCCCGTCGAGGCGGAGACCGACTTCCGGCGGGCGCTGTCGCTCGACGCGTCCCGGCCCGAGTACTACCAGGGTCTCGCGCTCGCGACCCAGGCCTTGGCCGACTGGAACCGGACGATCGCAATCGCGGGCGAGGGGCTCGGGCGTGCCGGGGACGCGCAGACACGCTTCGCGCTCCTCGCGATCCGCGGGTACGCCTACGGCGCGGTCCAACGCTGGGACGCGGCGGTGCGCGACCTGGAGGCCGCGCGCGAGATCCAGGCGGAGCGCCGCGTGCTCGTTCTGCTGGGGAAGGCCTACTTCGCGACCGGCGCCTTCGATCGCGCCATCCCTCCGCTTCGCGAGGCGCTCTCGATGGACGCAGACGACCCGGAGGTGTTGCGGCTGCTGGCCGAGTCGTCGCTCCGCCTCGCCGGCGCGCAGCCGGACCCCGCGCGCAAGAGGATGACGTACGAGACCAGCCTCGAGTTCGCCCGGAGGCTCGCCGCGCTGCGTCCGGACGACCTCGACGCGATCCACCTCGTGGGACGCGCGGCCCTCGGGGCGGGCCGGCTCCAGGAGGCGGAGAGCATCTTCCAGCTCGTGCTCTCCCGCGACGGGCGCCAGTGCTACGCGATGGTCAATCTGGGTCGGACCTACATGGTCGGCGGACGGCTGGCGGAGGCCGAGGCGTTCCTCCGCAAGGCCAGCATGTGCGCTCCACGGATGGCGGTCGTCTACGAGACGCTCGGCGACCTGTACATGAGGCGGGGGCGGCCCCAAGAGGCGGCCGCGGCCTTCCGTCGTGCGAGCGAGATCGACCCGTCGCCGCGCCCTTCGCGATCCTCCGGAACGCCCAACACCCTGTCGGTTTCGAGCCCTCGCTAGCCCCGTGTTAGAGTACCGCCCCTTCGAGCGTCCGAGTCGAGAGGGGTCCGATGGAAGGCAGCCTCATCACCGTGGTGCTGACGATCGCCACCGCGGCGCTCCTCATCGGCGGCATGTTGGTGGCGAGCTGGCTGGCGCCGAAGCTCATCGGCCGCGGCTGGTCGAAGGTCCACCCGGACGTCAGCCCGTATGAATGCGGATCGCGCCCGTTCGAGCCGGTGGAGAAGCACCGGTTCTCGGTGAAGTTCTATCTGGTCGCGATGCTGTTCATCCTCTTCGACATCGAAGCCGCGTTCCTCATCCCGTGGGCGGTCAGCTTCCGCGGGTTCGCCTCGAATCAGGCCTTCGTCCTGGGGGAGATGGGCGTCTTCCTCGGCATCCTCGTCGCCGGGTACCTCTATCTCTGGTGGCGCGGCGCGCTCGAATGGGAGTGACGGCGCCGGCCGAGGGCGCGGCCGCGATCGAGCTGATGGCCGCGAGGTTCCCGGACGCGCTGGTCGAGTCCGGCTCGTTCCGCGGGCAGCACTGGGCCGTGATCGTCCCGTCGCGCTGGTCGGACGTCGCGCAGTGGCTCCGCGACGATCCCCGGACCGACTACGACGTGCTGCTCGACGTGACGGCCGTGCACTGGCCCCATCGCGACCCGCCGATGGAGATCGTCGCGCACCTCCACAGCCACTCGCGCAACGACCGTCTCCGGCTCAAGGCCCGCGTCGGGGACCGCGGGCCGATCGCCTCGCTGACCCCGCTGTGGAGGTCGGCGGACTGGAACGAGCGCGAGACCTTCGACATGTTCGGGATCGTCTTCGACGGGCACCCCGACCTGCGGCGGATCCTGATGCCGGAGGACTACACCGACTTCCCGCTCCGCAAGGAGCTTCCGTTGTTCCGGGGCTAGGTCCGTCGCGATGCCCGTCCAGATCGAGCCCTCGACCGATCGCGCCGATACGCTGACCATCAACATGGGGCCGTCGCACCCCGCGACGCACGGCGTGCTCCGGGTGATCCTCGAGCTGGACGGCGAGACCGTCGTGGCCTGCGATCCGGTGGTCGGCTACCTCCACCGCGGCATGGAGAAGATCGCGGAGAACCGGACCTACCTCCAGTTCATCCCGTACACCGACCGGATGGACTACCTGAGCCCGCTCGCCGCGAACGTCGGGTTCGCGCTCGCGGTGGAGGGGCTGCTCGGGATCGAGGTCCCCCCGCGCTGCCAGAGCCTGCGCGTGATCTGCTGCGAGCTGTCGCGGATCGGAGCGCACCTGGTGTGGCTCGGCACGTCCGCGCTCGACCTCGGCGCGGCGACGATGTTCTTCCACACGTTCAAGGACCGCGAGTGGCACTACGACCTCATCGAGGACCTGACCGGCGCGCGGCTGACGACCTCGTACACGCGCGTCGGAGGGGTCGTCCACGACGCGACCGCGGACTGGTTGAAGCGCCTTCACGACTTCGTGCGCGCGATGCCCGGGCGGATCGACGACTACGAGGGGCTGCTCACCAAGAACACGATCTGGCTCAAGCGGACGCAGGGGGTCGGGAAGCTCTCCGCCGCGGACGCGCTCTCGTTCGGCGTGACGGGGCCGGTGCTCCGCGCGTCCGGCGTCGCCTACGACGTCCGGCGCGCCCGGCCCTACTGCGGCTACGAGAACTACGAGTTCGAGGTCCCGGTCGGCACGGAAGGAGACGTCTACGACCGTTACCTCGTGCGGATCGAGGAGATGCGGCAATCGGTCCGGATCCTGGACCAGGTGCTCCGCACGATCCCCGACGGGCCGGTCAACGTCGACGACCCGAAGATCTTCCTCCCGCCGAAGACGAGAGTCCTGACGAGCATGGAGGAGCTGATCCACCAGTTCATGATCGTCACCGAGGGGTTCGAGTGCCCGCCGGGGGAGATCTACGTCGCGACCGAGGTCCCGAAGGGGGAGCTGGGCTTCTACATCGTCTCCGAGGGGGGCAAGGCGCCGTACCGCTGCCGGATCCGGTCCTCCGCCTTCAACAACCTCGCGAGCTTGAGCCACCAGGTCCGTGGGGAGCTGGTCGCGGACGTGGTCGCGTGCATCGGGAGCCTCGATCCCGTGATGGGCGAGGTGGACCGGTGACGGCGGAGCTCGAGGCCCGGGTGGACGCCATCGTCGCGCGCTACCCGCAGCCGAAGGCGGCGCTCCTCCCCGTCCTCTGGGAGGCGCAGCGCGCGCGGGGATTCGTGGACCTCGAGGCGGAGGAGTGGATCGCGCGCCGGCTCGGCGTCTCCGCGAGCCACGTCCACGGCTGCGTCACCTTCTACACGATGTACAAGCAGAAGCCGTCGGGGCGGCACCACATCCAGGTGTGCACCACGCTCTCGTGCATGCTGCGCGGCTCCGACGAGCTGCTCGCCCACCTCGAGCGGAAGCTCGGGATCCGCGAAGGCGAGACGACTCCGGACGGGAAGTTCTCGCTCGTGCGCGTGGAGTGCCTGGGGTCGTGCGGGACGGCGCCGATGTTCCAGCTCAACGACGACTACCACGAGAACCTGACGCTCGAGAAGGTCGACCGCCTCCTCGAGAGCCTCCCCTAGCGCGGGCGCGACGCCGATGGAGCGCATCCTCACGCGGAACGTCGATCGGGAGGGGGCCGGGACGCTCGCGGTCTACGAGTCCTCCGGCGGCTACCAGGCGCTGCGGCGCGCGGTCACCACGATGACGCCGGGGGCGGTCGTCGAGGAGGTCAAGAAGTCGGGGCTGAGGGGGCGCGGGGGCGCCGGTTTCCCGTGCGGCCTGAAGTGGTCGTTCATGCCGAAGGAGGTCGATCCGAAGCGGCCCCACTACTTCCTGATCAACGCCGACGAGTCCGAGCCGGGGACGTTCAAGGATCGCCTGCTCATGGAGCGCGACCCTCACCTCGTCCTGGAGGGCTCGCTGATCGGCGCCTACGCGATCCGCGCGAAGGCGGTCTACATCTACATCCGCGGCGAGTTCGTCTTCGCGACCGGAGTGCTCGAGCGCGCGGTCGCCGAGGCGTACGCCAAGGGGTACGCCGGCGCGAACATCCTCGGGAGCGGCTGGAGCTGCGACCTCATCGTCCACCGCGGCGCGGGAGCCTACATCTGCGGCGAGGAGACCGCTCTGATGTCCTCGCTCGAGGGGAACCGCGGCTACCCGCGGCTGAAGCCGCCGTTCCCGGCCGCCTCCGGCGTCTGGGGCTGCCCGACGACGATCAACAACGTCGAGACCGTCGCCAACGTCCCGTTCATCATCGAGCGCGGCGCCGACTGGTACCTGACTCTGGGTAAGCCCCCGAAGAACACGGGACCGAAGCTCTACTGCCTCTCGGGGCACGTGAAGCGACCGGGGGTGTACGAGGCGCCGCTCGGCCTGCCGATGCACGAGCTGATCTACGAGCTGGGGGGCGGGATGCTCCACGCCGACCGGCCGTTGAAGGCGGTCATCCCCGGCGGCTCGTCGGTGCCGGTCCTGCGGGCGGACGAGTGCGAGGTCGATCTGGACTTCGACGCCCTCGCGGCGAAAGGGACGATGCTCGGCTCGGCAGGGATCATGGTGATGGACTCCTCCACCTGCATGGTCGCCGCGATGGCCCGGATCGCGCACTTCTATCACCACGAGTCCTGCGGACAGTGCACGCCCTGCCGCGAGGGATGCGGCTGGCTGGAGAGCGTCCTGAATCGGATCGAGAACGGCGCCGGGCGCCAGGTGGACCTCGACCTCCTGATCTCGGTCTCCAACAACATCATCGGCAACACGATCTGCGCCCTCGGCGACGCGGCCGCGATGCCGGCGATCTCCTTCGTCACCAAGTTCCGGGACGAGTTCCAGCACCACGTCGAGCACAAGAGCTGCTACGAGGGGACGATGGCGCTGCAGGGGGTCCGCTGATGCCGAAGGTCGTCATCGACGGCCGGGAGATGGACGTCGCACCCGGGACGACGATCCTCCAGGCGGCGCTCGCCCGCGGCAACGAGATCCCGCACTACTGCTACCACCCCGGCCTCTCGATCGCGGGGAACTGCCGGATGTGCCTGGTCGAGGTCGAGAAGCAGCCCAAGCTCGTGATCGGCTGCTATACGCCGGTGGCCGAGGGGATGGTCGTGCACACGGCGAGCGCGAAGGTGCAGACCGCGCGCGCGGCGATGATGGAGTTCTTCCTCATCAACCACCCGCTCGACTGCCCGATCTGCGACCAGGCGGGGGAGTGCCGCCTGCAGGAGTACGCCGTCGAGTACGGCGACGGGAAGAGCCGCTACACGGAGCCGAAGCTCGCGCTCGCGAAGGCGGTGGACATCGGCCCGCACGTGCTGCTTGATCAGGAGCGGTGCATCCAGTGCAGCCGGTGCATCCGCTTCTGCGACGAGGTGACCAGGACCGGCGAGCTGGGGTTCTTCCAGCGCGGCGAGCGGACGCAGATCGGGATCTTCCCCGGCAAGCGGCTCGACAACGCCTACTCCGGGAACGTCGTGGACATCTGCCCGGTCGGGGCGCTGACGCTCAAGGAGTTCCGGTTCAAGACCCGAGTCTGGTACCTGAAGAACACGCCGACGATCTGCGCGGGGTGCGCGCGCGGGTGCAACGTCGTCGTGGGGGTCGGGCAGCAGCAGACGATGATGACCACGCGCGGGCAGCAGGACGACCGCGTCAAGCGGATCGTCCCGCGCGTCAACGAAGAGGTCAACGGCCACTGGATCTGCGACGAGGGGCGGATGTCCTATCGGCGCGAGCAGGAGGCTGTGCGCCTGACCGACGCGCGCGTCGGCGGGGACGGCGTGCCCTACGACGACGCGGTGGCCGCGGCCGCGACACGCCTGCACGCGGCCGCTTCGCAAGGGCGCCTCGGCGCGATCGTCTCCCCGCGCTTGACCTGCGAGGACATGTTCGCCTGGAAGGCGGTGCTCGCGTCGCTCGGCGGCGCGTCGTTCGCCGTCCGGGAGATCGTGCGCGGGGAGGACGACGCCCTCCTGATCCGTGCCGACAAGGGCGCGAACAGCCGCGGCGCGGAGTGGGTGCTCGGCGCCGCAGGGAGGGAGGCGGAGATCGCAGGCAAGGTCTCGACCGTGCTGGTCGCGGGGGACACGCTCGATCCCGCCGACACGGCGACGCTCGCGCGCGCCGGGGTCGAGGTGATCTTCGTCGGGCCGTTCGTCTCGGGGGCGGCGGAGAACGCGGCGGTGGCGATCCCCTCCGCCTCCTGGTCCGAAGCGGACGGCACCTACGTCAACTTCCAGGGGCGCGTGCAGCGGGTCCGCCGTTGCCACCTACCTCTCGGAGAGGCCCGGCCCGGGTGGCGCGTCGCCGCCGACCTCGCCCAGGCGGCGGGGGTCCGCGCGCCGTCGTGGACGTCGGCCGAGGAGGTCCTGGCCGACCTCGCCGCGGCGGTCCCCGCGTTCGCCGGGCTCGATCCCGAGTCCGTCGGGCTCCTGGGCGTCGGGCGATGATCGACGCCGCGATCAGCTTCGCGAAGATCTTCGTCGTCTTCAACGCGCTGATGCTGTGCGTGTCGATCATGACCTGGGTCGAGCGCCGGGTCTCCGCGATCATCCAGTTCCGCTGGGGGCCCAACCGGGTGGGGCCGTTCGGCCTCCTCCAGCCGATCGCCGACGGGATCAAGTTCATCCAGAAGGAGGACATCATCCCGGCTGAGGCGCACAAGCTGTTCTACCTCCTCGCGCCGGCGCTGTCCGTCATCCCGGCGCTCTGCGCGTTCGCGGTCATCCCGTTCGGCCCGGAGGTGACGATCCTCGGCAGGAAGGTCTCCCTCGTCATCCTCGACCTCGACGGCGGGCTGCTCTGGGCGTTCGCGGCGACCGCGCTCGGCGTCTACGCGGTCGTGCTCGCGGGCTGGTCGTCGAACAGCAAGTTCTCGCTGATGGGGGGGCTGCGATCCTCCGCGCAAATGATCTCCTACGAGCTGCCGCTCGCCCTCTCGATCGTCGCGGTGGTGCTGATCTCGGGGACGCTCCGCCCGTCCGAGATCGTCGCGCAGCAGGCGGGGCTCTTCACGCACTGGAACTTCTTCAAGGGGGTGCCGTTCCTCGGCTTCCTGCTGTTCACGATCGCGGGGTACGCCGAGACGAACCGCACGCCGTTCGACCTTCCGGAGGCGGAAGGCGAGCTGGTCGCGGGGTATCACACCGAGTACTCGGGGATGCGCTTCGCCGCCTTCTTCATGGCCGAGTACATCAACATGATGACCTCCTCCGCCCTGGGGATCACGCTCTTCCTCGGAGGCTGGCAGCTCGGGATCCCCGAGTCGTGGCAACCGGCCCCCGGCTGGGGACTGTGGACGCTCCAGATCCTCGCGTTCGTCGGGAAGCTGGCCTTCTTCCAGTTCCTGTACGTCTGGGTGCGCTGGACGGTCCCGCGGCTCCGGTACGACCAGCTGATGAACCTCGGCTGGAAGGGGTTGTTCCCGCTCTCCCTCGCCAACCTCGCGGCGACCGCGTGCCTCGTGGCGTGGAACCTCAACGTGACGCGGTAGGACGATGGAGCAGATCGCCTTCTTCGTGCTCGCGCTGCTGTCGATCGCCTCCGCGCTCGTCGTGGTGACGAATCGGAATCCGATCACCTCCGCGGTCGCGCTCGCCTTCAACCTGGTCTCGATCGCCGGGCTCTACATGGTGCTCGACGCCCAGTTCATCGGGCTGCTCCAGGTGATCGTCTACGCCGGCGCGATCATGGTCCTGATCCTCTTCGTGATCATGCTGCTCAACCTCAGGGAAGAGGCGCAGGCGCACCCGGTCGGGACCTTCCAGCGCGTCCTCGCTCCGGTGGCGACGGTGCTGTTCGCGGTCGCGATCGGGCGCGGGGTGTGGCTGTCAACCCCCCCCGTGTTTCCGGCCGCATCGGCGGGCTACGGCACCGCGTCGTCGGTCGGCCGGGAGCTGTTCACGACGTTCTATTACCCGTTCGAGGCGATCTCGCTCCTGCTCGTCGTCGCGATGGTCGGCGCGGTCCTCCTCGCGAAGAAGAAGCTGTCGTGATCGACCCGCGCCTCGTGCTGCTGGTCTCCGCGGCGCTGTTCGCCATCGGCGTGGCGGGCGTCCTGACGCGCCGGGGAGCGATCACGATCCTGATGTGCGTCGAGCTGATGCTCAACGCGGGAAACCTCGCCTTCATCGCCTTCGCGCGTCTCTTCGACGGGCCCGAGGCGCAGATCTACGTCTTCTTCGTCATGACCCTCGCGGCGGCGGAGGCCGCGGCGGGGCTCGCGATCGTCATCGCGCTCTTCCGGCTGCGCGGGACCACCGACGTGGACGAGATCAACCTCCTCAAGTGGTGACCGGGCGATGCTGACGCTGATCTGGCTGATCCCGATCCTCCCGCTCGCGGGGGTGGCGATCAACGGGCTGCTCGGCCGGCGCCTTCCCAAGGCGGCCGTCGGGTTGATCGGCTGCGGCGTGATCCTCGCCTCGCTGCTCCTGTCCGTGGGCGCGGTGGTCGAGCTGGCGAAGCTGCCGGCCGACGCGCGCCACTTCGAGACCTCGCTCGGGACCTGGATGCCGCTGGGGGAGCTGGCGCCGGGGGGCGCCGGCGTCACGATCGACTGGGGATTCGCGCTCGACCCGCTCTCCGCCGTGATGATCCTGGTCGTCACCGGGGTCGGGTTCCTGATCCACGTCTACAGCGTCGGCTACATGGAGCACGAGGAAGGCTTCGCCCGCTTCTTCGTCTACATCAACCTGTTCATGTCGATGATGCTGACGCTCGTGCTCGGCTCGAACCTCCTCGTCACCTTCGTCGGGTGGGAGGGGGTCGGGCTGTGCTCGTACCTCCTCATCGGCTTCTTCTACGACCGCCCCTTCGACGAGAGGACCGGCTTGTCCTGCGCGGATGCGGGGCGCAAGGCGTTCCTCGTCAACCGGATCGGCGACTTCGCCTTCGTGATCGGCATGCTCTACCTGATCACGACCTTCGGGACGCTCGAGTACCGCGGCGTCGCGGAGGCGATCGAGGCCGGCGCGGGGGGGCACGCGCTCCTGGTCGCGGTCGGGATCCTGCTGTTCATCGGCGCTTGCGGGAAGTCGGCTCAGATCCCGCTGTACGTCTGGCTCCCCGACGCGATGGCGGGCCCGACGCCGGTCTCGGCGCTGATCCACGCGGCGACGATGGTGACGGCCGGCGTCTACATGGTCACGCGGATGTCCACGCTGTACGTCCACGCCCCGGAGGCGATGGCGGTGATCGGCCTGGTGGGCGCGGCGACCGCGATCTTCGCCGCGACGATGGGGATCACGGCGACCGACATCAAGAAGGTCCTCGCGTACTCGACCGTCAGCCAGCTCGGCTACATGTTCGCGGCCGCGGGGGTCGGCGCGTGGACCGCGGCGATCTTCCACCTGATGACCCACGCCTTCTTCAAGGCGCTCCTGTTCCTCGGCGCGGGGAGCGTGATCCACGGCCAGCACGGCGAGCAGGACATCACGCGGATGGGGGAGCTGCGCGTGAAGCTCCCCGTGACCTTCGCCACCTTCGTGACCGGCGCGCTCGCGATCGCGGGGATCTTCCCGCTCGCGGGGTTCTTCTCCAAGGACGAGATCCTGTGGGGCGCCTTCTCGTCGGGGCACCGCGTGATCTGGCTCATGCTCGCGCTCGCGGCGGGGCTGACCGCCTTCTACATGTTCCGGCTGACCTTCCTCGTCTTCTACGGTCGCTATCGCGGCGACTACCACGCCTTCGAGCACGCGCACGAGTCGCCGAAGTCGATGACGGTGCCGCTCATGGTCCTGGCGGCGCTCTCGGTGATCGGGGGCTGGATCGGCGTGCCGGCGGCGCTGACGCGCGGCGCGGACGTCAACCTGTTCCACCACTGGCTCGCCCCGGCGGTCGCCTCGGGGGCGCACGAGGCGGCGGAGGGCGCCGCGCACGGCGCGGGGACCGAGCTGTCGCTGATGGCGCTCGCGCTCGCGGTCGCGCTCGTCGGGATCGGCGCGGCCTGGGTGATCTACCGGCGGCGCCGAGGGCTGGCCGACTCGATCGCCGCCGCATTCCGCCCCGTGTACATCCTCTGGCGGAACCTCTACTGGGTGGACGAGCTGTACGAGGCGGCGGTGATCCGGCCGTTCTACGCCGTCTCGCGCTTCTCTGCCGGGTTCGACAAGTGGGTGATCGACGGGCTGGTCAACCTGTCCGCGATCCTGACCGACATCGTGGGGCAGCTCCTCAAGCTGTTCCAGACGGGGTACGTCCGCAACTACGCGCTGCTCTTCCTCATGGGCGTGGTCGTGGTCCTCCTGTTCCTGGCGACGGTGTGACGATGGCGGAGCTCGACCTCGCCCTCGTCCTGCCGGTCGCGATCCTCAGCGCCTGGGGGCTCCTCGTCCTCCTCATGACGCCGTTCCTCCGCGAGACGGGGCGCGGGATGCAGGCGCTGGTCTCCCCGTGGAGCGCCTCGCTCCTCGGCGTGGCCTTCGCGGGGTGGGCGTGCCTCCGGCAGTGGGCGGCCGCCGGCCCGATCGCGGGGAAGACCGCGTACGGGATGGTCCACGTGGACCGCTTCGGGGTCTACCTGAGCCTGCTCGTGCTCACGGTCGGGTTCATGACCCTGCTCCTCTCCGCGCGGTTCCTGGAGCGCGAGGAGGCGGAGCACGGGGAGTTCTACGGGCTGACGCTGTTCGCGCTCGCCGGCATGGTCCTGATGCTCGAGACCACGAACTTGATGATGGTGCTGATCGGGCTCGAGATCTTCTCGGTGACCCTGTACGTCCTGTGCGGCGTGACCCGCGGGCGCGCGCGCTCGGTCGAGGCGGCGCTCAAGTACTTCCTGCTCGGGGCGTTCTCGTCGGGCTTCCTGGTCTACGGCCTCGCTCTCGTCTACGGCTCGGTCGGCTCGCTCGAGCTGGCCGAGATCGCGAAGAGCACGACGGTCGAGCACTCGCCGATGCTCGCGCTCGGGCTCGGGCTCGTCATCGTCGGGCTCGCGTTCAAGATCGCGATCGTCCCGTTCCACCAGTGGGTCCCGGACGTCTACACCGGCGCGCCGACGAACGTGACCGGCTTCATGGCGGCGGCGACCAAGACCGCGGCGCTGGCGGCGCTGATCCGGGTGCTGGCGGGGGCGTTCGGCCAGAAGACCGAGCTGTGGGTGCCGCTGGTGACGTGGCTCGCGGTCGCGACCATGACGGTCGCGAACCTGATCGCGCTGGCGCAGACGAACATCAAGAGGCTCCTCGCGTTCTCGTCGATCGCGCATGCGGGGTACCTGCTGATCGCGCTGGTGTGCCTGCCGGACCTCGGCGTGCGGGCGATCGTCTACTACCTGACCGCCTATGCCTTCATGACGGTCGGCGCGTTCGCGGTCGCGGCCGCGGTGGGGAGCGGCGACGCTTCCGGCGAGCGCGGCTACGACTTCGTGTCGTCGTGGGCGGGGCTCGGGCACCGGCGGCCGTGGCTCGCCGCGGCGATGACCGTCTTCCTGCTCTCGATGGCCGGGATCCCGCCGACCGGCGGCTTCTTCGGGAAGTACCTGATCTTCCAGGCGGCGGTCGAGTCGAAGCAGTGGATGCTCGCGATCGTCGGCTCGCTCAACGCCGTGATCGCGGCCTACTACTACCTCGGCGTGATCCTGACGATGTGGTTCAAGGAAGCGGGGGACGACGCGGCCGAGCCGTCGCGGATGACGCCGGGCCTCGCCGTCGTGCTCACGATCGCCGTCGCCGCGGTGGTCTACCTCGGCGTCGCCCCCGGCCGGGTGCTCGCCCTGTTCAACGGGGTGACCTCGTCCCTGATCTAGCCCGCGTCAGCGCGCCGTCCCCGTCCGGATCGCTTCCCGCGCCAACGCCTCGAGCTCCCGGAGCTGCTGATCCGAGGCGCGGTCCTGCACGCCGTCGAGCTCGTCCTGATGGCGATCGAGCGCGCGCTCCTCGGCCTCGAGCCGGGCGCGAAGCTCGGTGTCCCGCTCGACCCGCCCCGCGTCGCTCGCAGCGTCCTCGCGCGCGTCGAGGTCTTCCTGCCGCCGCTGGAGCGCCTCCATGTCCCGCTCGAGCGCGTCTTGCTCGGCGTCCATCGGCGCGCTGCGCATGAAGATCGCGCGCGCGCGGCCGACCACCGCCGGATCGTCGATGACGTACTCGTGCCCGTCGATCCGGGTCCACATCGCCGGAAGCGAGTGCCCGGCGAGCTTCCGCTTGAGGTCCTTGAGGTCGTGTAGCGACCCGATCATCCGGGTCGTGCCGCGGTCCTCGCGAAGGATGAAGGCGGTCCCGTCGCGATCGTCCGCATCGCAGGCGGGGGCGGGGGCCGGGGCCAGGGCGGAGACGGACGCGAGCGCGAGCATGACGGCGAGGGATCTCATGGCTCCTCCAGAGGCCTTTCCGGCCTACCCCCATTAGACGCTGGCCGCCCGCGGGAAGTTGCGTCGGCGGAGGGAAACTCCGGCGCCTATCATGGACGGCACGAACGACCGCGCATTCAGGAGTCGAGCGATGAAAAAGCGCAAGCTGGGAAAGAGTGGCCTCGAGGTCTCGGCCGTCGGCCTCGGGTGCATGGGAATGAGCTACTCCTACGGGCCGCCCAAGGACAGGAGCGAGATGATCGCGCTTCTCCGCACGGCGGTGGACCGCGGCGTCACGTTGTTCGACACGGCCGAGGTCTACGGCCCGTTCACGAACGAAGAGCTCGTGGGCGAAGCGCTCGCCCCGCTCAAGGGGCAGGTCGTGATCGCCTCCAAGTTCGGCTTCAAGCGCGATCCGAGCGGCGGTCCCCAGTGGTCGGGCCTCGACAGCCGCCCGGCGCACATCAAGGAGGTCGCCGAAGCGTCGCTGAAGCGGCTCCGCGTGGACGCCATCGATCTCTTCTACCAGCACCGCGTCGATCCCGAGGTGCCGATCGAGGACGTGGCGGGCGCCGTCGCCGACCTGATCCGCGAGGGGAAGGTCAAGAACTTCGGCCTCTCCGAGGCCGGGATCAAGACGATCCGGCGCGCCCACGCGATCCAGCCGGTGACGGCGCTCCAGAGCGAGTACTCGATCTGGATGCGCGCTCCGGAAGCGGACGTGCTCCCCACGGTGGAAGAGCTCGGCATCGGCTTCGTCCCGTTCAGCCCCCTCGGCAGAGGATTCCTCACGGGAAAGATCGACGAGAACACCCGGTTCGACAGCGCCGACTTCCGGAACAACCTGCCGCGCTTCACGCCCGAGGCTCGCAAGGCGAATCAAGCGCTCGTGGACGCATTGGCCGCGATCGGGCGCCGGAAGCAGGCGACGCCGGGTCAGATCGCCCTCGCCTGGCTGCTGGCGCAGAAGCCCTGGATCGTCCCTATTCCCGGCACCACGAAGCTCTCGCGATTGGAGGAGAACATCGGGTCCGCCGCGATCGAGCTGACGCCGGACGATCTCCGCGACATCGAGACCGCGGCATCGAAGATCACGGTGCGAGGCGCGCGCTACCCCGAGAGGCTCGAGCGCATGGCCGGGCTCTGAGCATGCGCATCGGGATCCTCGGCTCGGGGCTGATGGGCGGCAAGCTCGGAACTCTCTTCGCCTACGCGGGTCACGACGTGGTGTTCAGCTACGCGCGCAGCAAGGGGAAGCTGGAGAAGTTGGCGAAGGGCGCCAAGGGGAACGCGCGCGCGGGAACGCCCCGCGAAGCGGCCGACGGCGCCGATGCGCTCCTGCTCGCGGTGCACTGGTCGCGCGTGGACGACGTCCTGGGCCGGGCCGGCGATCTCAAGGGGAAGGCGATCGTGACCTGCTCGCTCCCGATGAGCGCCGACGATTCCGCGCTCGTCATCGCCCACACGTCCTCCGGCGCCGAGGCGCTCGCGAGGAAGCTGCCGAAGGTTCGCATCGTCTCCGCGTTCAACACCGTCCCCAGCGAGGTGCTGTTCGGCGTCTATGAGGCTCGCCGCAGGGCCAAGCGGCCCAGCCTCGTCTACTGCGGGGACGAGCCGACCAGCAAGAAGGTCGCCGCCGACCTGATCCGCGACGTCGGCTTCGACCCGGTGGACGCCGGCCCTCTTCGCGTGGCCCGCTACACGGAGCCTTTCGCGTTGCTGATCGCCCAGCTCGCCTACGAGAGGAAAGGGGGCCCCGAGCTGGCGTACCGGTTCGAGCGGTTTGCCGAGTAGCTCATTCGGGCTCGGCCCGGCTTGACGTGGGCGCTCCGCGCTGTTAACTGTGGAGAGTCCATGCGCCTATTGGGGGCGAACATGGTTTCGACGGAAAGGCAGAGGCGAGAGGTGCACGCCGAGGCCCGCTACCTCGATAATCCAGGCGGATCTAAACACAGCCAACGATAACTCGCTGGCCTTCGCAGCTTAAGCTGCGACGTCTCCTAGGTGGTTCGCCCGAGACGACCTAACGAGGCGCCGACAATTCGGGATAGCGCTCCGGCGACGCCCGTAGCCGGAGCGTGAAACTTACGGGCTGGCTTCGGCGCCATTTGCCGCTCAGCGGCGCCGCGGCGAGATAAAAAGACGAGACGGCTAAGCGTGTAGAGCTTCTGGTACGAACCTTTTCGGACGCGGGTTCGATTCCCGCCGCCTCCACCACCTAACTGTCTCTACGTGCTCACCTTCTTTTTTTGAGGGCGAGCACGTCTCCACTCCGTCTCCAGATCCTTGACTTGGTTCCGGCCGATCGAGCAGCCGAATCGCGCTTTCGATCGCGGCCGGACAGGCCACGCTCTGATTTCCCTTGCGTGCCGCCGATCCGTGCGGTATATACTGAACCATATGGTTCAGTATACGAAGGCCCGCCTCGACGCCTCGTTCGCCGCGCTCTCGGACGCCACCCGACGCGGCGTTCTGGAGCAGCTCGGACGTTCGGACGCTTCGATCACGGATCTTGCCGAGAAGTTCCGCATGACGCTCACGGGCATGAAGAAGCACGTCGTCGTCTTGGAGCAGGCCGGGCTCGTCACCACGGAAAAGGTCGGGCGAGTGCGGACCTGCAAGCTCGGCGTGCGCCGACTGGAGGAAGAGGCGGCGTGGATCGGGAGGCACCGCCGGCGCTGGGAGTCACGGTTCGACGAGTTGGACAACATTGTTGAAGAGCTGAAACAGAAGGAGAAGATCGATGGAAGCAAGAAGAGAGAGTGAGCCCGCCCCCATGAAGAATCGCACGACGGTGGAACGGAAGTCCGAGCGTGAGGTCGTCGTCACGCGGATCTTCAACGGCCCGGCGCGCCTTGTGTTCGAGGCGTGGACCAAGCCCGAGCTGTTCAGGCAGTGGTGGGTGCCAAAGTCGATGGGAATGTCCCTGCTTTCCTGCGAGTTGGATGCTCGTACCGGGGGCAGGTACCGTCTGGTGTACGGCCACGAGGGCTCGACCATGGAGTTCCACGGAAAGTACATCGAAGTGACGCCGCACTCGCGCCTCGTCTGGACCAATGCGGAAAGTGAGAACGGTGCCGTCACCACGGTGACGTTCGAGGACAAGGGTGGGAAGACGCTGCTGGTCGTGCACGATCTCTATCCCTCGAAGGAAGCGTTCGAGGCCGAGCACGGGATGGAGGAAGCGATGGGCGAGACGTTCGAGCAGCTGGACGACCTTCTCGTCACCCTGGGCGCGAGCCGGTGACGGTCATGACGTCGTCGATGAGGACTACCTGTACCCCGAGACCAGCACGACGTCCTGGCTCGGGAGCACGAGCACCCGGCGGCCGTCTCCCGAACACCCTGGGACCCCGGGGAGCGCCTCATCAACACTGGACCAGTAGGGGGGGCAGGCCACCGGCGAGGTGATTAGGCCGCCTGCGTTCAACGCGCCAAAGACGCAAGGATGGGGCGCGCGCCCAAGAGCGTCACCGTGCCGGTGGCCG
>DASRJG010000001.1:0-8942 GCA_035649595.1 Candidatus Polarisedimenticolaceae bacterium | reverse complement strand
CGACCGCCGCCATGACGTTGTCGCTGGCGTAGTGCCCGAGGCTGATGTCGTCCCGGAACAGGATCTGCGTCGGGACGAAGTTCCCCTGCGCGGTGCCTCCCTTGTAGTCGTAGGAGCCGTCCCCCAGGAGCAGCACGAACGCCGGCTTCGGGTCCGCCCATCCCTCCCCCGGCGCGGTCGACGTGACCCACCGGAGGAAACTCCTGATCGCGAGCGGACCGGGGAGCCCGTCGTTGAACTCGTCCTGGACGTCCTGGATCATCGCGATCTTCGACGTGATCCCCTTCGAGGCGTGATAGCTCAGGAGCTGATTGAGCGACGTCTGGCTCGCCGCCCCGAGCACCGTCGGATGGGCGATCACGATGAGATCGGCCTGGTTGGAGTTGAGCCTCAGATCGGAGACCGTGTCCGACTGGAAGTCGGGGTTCGCGGGGATCAAGACGGCGCCCGGCCCGAACACGACGATGCGCCGCAAGGTGCCGTCCGGGATCGTGGGGTCGTTGTCCATCCGGAAGCGCGCGGTGAACGGCCCGGCGCCAGTGATCGCGGGAGCGGTCAGCCGCACCGCGTTGACGATGCCGGAAGTCGGGACGCGTCCGGTGATCTCCCACGCCTCCAGCGAGGCGCTCGACAGGCCGGTGACGATGAACTCCGCGTCCCCATCCGGCCAGTCGAACGTCAGCACGTCCCCGGAGGCCTGGAAGGTCCTGCGGTAACGGATCTCGATCCAGTCCAGGATCAACTGGTTGAAGTAGTTCGGCCCCGCGGCGACCGGCCGCGCGTCGATCGTCACCTGGGCCGGCTCGGTCAGCTGCGGCCCCGACCCGGGGAAGGTCCAGGTGAAGTCGTGCGTGAAGATCATGCGCCCGTCGAACGATCCGTCGTCGTCGTTGGTCGCCAGGATCGCGGCGCCGCTGTTCTTGAACGTGATCCGGCTCTTGTGGTCGGAGGGCGTCCCCGAGTCCTCGGTCACGCCTCGAAGCCTGACGAGCACACGTGCGGGAGCGGTTCCCGAGGCGAGTCCCGGGAGGGCGATGTTCTCGGTTCGCGACGGCACGAGCCCCGATTGCGATGGATTCGATTGGGTCGGAACCCAGTACCAGGGATCGGCCGCGCCGAGCGGCCGGAAGCCGGTCGGCGAGTCGGTTTCGGCGTGAGCGATCGCCTCGAAGTCGGCCGGCGGCGTCCGCGTGAAGGTCGGCGCGGAAGCAGTCGCGCCGATGCGGGAGCGCGTGCCGGTCTCGACCTGGAGGAAGTAGATGTTCTCGTCGGTGAAATCGCGCGCCTCGAACAGGTCGGGCGCGGCGCCCGGGGAATCGGTATTGAGGATGGTCTTGGGCTCGTCGTCGAGCGCTTGACCGTAGAACTGCACCCAGTCCCCCGCATCCATCAACCCGTTGGTGTTGACGTCGTTGATCTCGAGCGGCACCTCGACGCCGCGGCTGGTCAGCTTCCAGGTCGCGAGCGGCTCGGCCTGGAACCCGGTCCCGTTCATGCGCGTGTTGTCGAGACGCACGACGCCGTTCTGCCTGACGCGGATCCTGTAGAGCGGACCCGCGAGCGGCGCGGCGGGGCTCGCCGCGGCCGGGCTATCGGACCGCGCGGTCGACAGACGGAAGGTCGTCCCCTGCGCGTAGTTGATGAACGAGGTGCGGTAGACCGCCTCGAAGCGAGGATCCAGCTTCGGCGCCGAGCGACGGTGGGCGTCGTCGTCGAAAACGACCGTCAGCTCGAGCGCCGTCGCCACACGGAGAGCGCCGATCACCGGATCGAAGCGGACCGGCGCGATGTGGACCTCGACGTAGCGCTGGTCCCTGAAGACTCCCGTCGCGCCGAGCCACGCGAGTGGGCCGGGACGCGCCCCGCCCGGCTCGTAGTATTGCGGGTCGGGACGTCGGAGCAGCCGGCGCGAAGCGCTCGACGGTGCTCGTCCCGGGATCGGGTCCTCCGACGGTAGATCGTCGATCGCCGTCGCCGCGGGCCGCGGCCGGAGCCCCGGACGCACCGAGTCCTCGACGGCGCCGACGACCAGACGCGGAACGACGCCCTCCGGGATCGCGACGCGGACGATCTTGCTCGGGATGTCGGGCGCGCCCGGTCGCATCTCGGGCGTATCGAACCCCTGCAGCCTCAAAGCGATCGTTCCGTCCGCCTCCGGAATCGCCTCGAGCGCGGGAACCTCGACGCGAAACCTGTACTCGGATGCGGCGTCCGCGGCCCGAGCGTCCGCGCTCCCGCCGAGGGCGACGGCGACGAGACAGCAAGCGAGCATGCGTCGAAGCTGCGGGGGGAGCACGCCTCTCCTCATCTCGAACGATGGCCGAGCGCTCGGAAAACTACGGTCAAGATCCAGAGTGAACAACGCCAGAAACGTTAGCAGACGCCGCCAGGCGTGTCGCCAGGGCCCGATAACCCGGGAGCCCGCGGACAACCGTGAAAACCGGAGAAGACTCCACGGGGGCCAGGCTTTTCAGTCCGAGGTCCGCTGCGCGCTGGAGGGCCGCCAGCGACGCGTCGGCATTCCCCCTGGCCGCCTCCAGGAGCGATTCCGCCATCGCCGTCGAGTAGTGCCGCTCGCGCTCCCGCTTGAGCACCTCCAAATCGCGGCTCGCCGCGTCGAGCGAGCGCGCGTCCACCAGGACGAGGATCCGGTGGTACCTGAGAAGCGTGTCCTTGGGGTTACGCTCGAGCGCTGCCGCGTAGTGCTCGGCGGCTTCCCGGGGCTTTCCCGACTTGGAGAGGAGCTCGCCGACGAGATCGACCGCCGGCGTGGAATCCGGCGACAGCCGCTGGAGCACGCGCGCCGTCGTGAGGGCCTCGGCGGGCTTCCCCATCTGCGCGAAGGTCCTCGCGCGGAAGTACAGGGCGAAGCGGTTGGTCGGATCCCGCCGGAGGACGTAGTCGAGAGTGTCCGCGGCCTCGTCCCAACGCTTCGCCGCGACCGCCCACTGCGATCGCAGGATCTCCTGCTCGAGCTCGACCATGTCGGGGGGATGGATTCCCTTGCCGGGCGCCGGCGTCCCCGCCGTGGGCGCCCCCACGTATCCGAGGCTGGCGAGCTGCGCCATCGTCTCGTCGTCGAGCACGGGCACGGCGAGCTGCGCCTCGCTCGCGCCCGCGGCCCCGAGGAACGCCGCGAGCTGATCGTGGAGATCGGATTGCACCGCGCCTTGATCGTGTCCGGCGAGATCGTTCAGCTCGCGCGGGTCGGCGGAGAGGTCGTACATCTCCGGGCGGCCCCCCTCGAAGTACTTCATCGGTCCGCGCCGGATTCCATGGAGGGGGCTCCACCCGTAATTCAGGGCGCCGGTCGTGCTCTCGAAGTAGACGGCGCGCGGTGTCGGGGCGCGCCCGTCGATCGCCGCGCGGAGCGAGACGCCGTCCATCGTCCCGCTCGCGGCGACGCCGGTGTAGTCGAGGATCGTCGGCGTCAGGTCGACGAGACCCACCGGGTCGCGCACCCGTCGCGTGCGGCTCGCCCCGGGAGGCTTGATCAGCAGCGGGACGTGCAGCGTGCTGTCGTAGACCTGCTCGGAGTGCCAACGCTCCCCGTGCTCGTACAGCCCCTCGCCGTGGTCTCCCGCGACGACCACGAGGGTCCGATCCCAGTCGCCGCTCTTCCGCAGCGCGTCGAACAGCCGTCCCAGCTCGTGGTCCATCGACGCGATCTCCCCCTCGTACGGGCGATCGGCGAAGGTCGACGAGTACGGGAACGGGGGAACGTACGGATAGTGGGGAGTGTAGAGGTGCAGCCAGAAGAACCGCTTTTCCTCCCGGTGCTCCGTCCACCATCGGATCGCGCCGTCGACCGCCTCGCCGGCAGGCCGCTCGGCGAGCTCCCCGTCCTGCGTGGGGGCCGGGAACGTGTCGGGGTAGCTCTCGAACCCCTGCCCGAGGCCGAACCGCGACGCCACCACGATCGCCGAGGGCATGGCTCCCGTCCTGAACCCGGCGCCGCGGAGCCGCTCCGCGAGCGTCGTCGCGCTCGGCGGGAGCACGTGGATCATGTTGTAGCGCACGCCGTGTCGGTACGGATTCTGTCCGGTCATGATGCAGGAGTGGCTCGGCAGCGTCACGGGGACCGGCGCCACGGCGTTCTCGAACAGCGTTCCCTCGCGCGCGAACGCATCCAGCGTCGGCGTCTCCGCCCGGGCCCGGCCATAGCATCCCAGCCGGTCGGCTCTCGTGGTGTCGAGCGTGACCAGGAGGATCTGCTCCGCGGGCTTCGCCCGGAAAGGACAGCCGCAGCCGGTGACGAGGCTGCCTGCGATCGACAGGACGAGGAGCTTGGCGCTCGACGTCAACGCACGACCTCGGACATGAAGGCCGCGAAGCGCGGGCTCTCCCGGAGGTTCCGGAGATCCGGGTCCGACTGGATCTTCTCCGGATTGCGGAACCCGCCTTCCCAGGCGCGGCGGAGGTACTGCGCGGACGTGGCCGGATCCCCCGCGAGGGACCGGACGCACGCCAGGTCGTAGAGAACGTCGGCATCGTGGGGGTCGAGCAGCTCGCTCAGCCGCCACATCGTCTCGGCCTTCGCATGGTCGTTCTCGAGGAACGAGACGTGGCCGAGCCAGTGCCAGGTCGCCGCCCGGTACGGGTCGAGGTGCAGCGCCGGCTCCAGCTGCTCGCGCGCCTTCTTCGCCCGGCCGATCAGCGCGAGGATCTGTCCCGCCTCGACGCGCGCGCCGATGTTCCCCGGATCCCCGTTCCTCGCGCCGTCGAAGGCTCCGGCCGCCTCCGGCTGCCCTTGGGTCGCGATCGACCGCGCCTTCATCAGCCCGGGAATCTCCGCCGCGCGCAGGGCGATCGGAATCGCGGGCGGGAGCTTCGCGGCCGTCGGGATCGCGACCTTGGACGCTCGGAGCGACGCCTGCATCGCCACGGGAATCGCGGGTGCGGGGCTCTGGCGGGGCTCCGCCCAGGCCGGCCGCCGTTCGAGGGCGCGCATCAGCGCGGCGCCGTCGACCGCCGGAGCGTCGGCCGCCTTCGGCGCGCCCCAAGCGAGCATCCGGTCGGGATCGCCGTCGCGCTCGCGGACGTACAGTGTCGAGCCGATGACCGCCGCCGCCTGCACGGGCCAGCCGAACTCGCGGGCGCCGCGCCAGGTCCAGCCGAAGCGCACGCGGGTCTCGCCACCGGACGCCCACGGGACGCGTCCGTCGGCGGCCGTGAAGTCGATCGAGGCGTCCCGCGCGACGACCGCAGCGACGTCGGCGGAGGCGGCGAGGGCGCGCTCGCCCGGCTGCGGCTCGGCCCCCTTCCGGGAGCGGTACAGGAACGGGATGCGGAGGACGGAGGGCTGGAGGAAGTAGCCGCTCCGGAGACCGTCGGACACGTCGATCGCGCCGGACACGCCGACGACCAGCACGCTCACATCCTTGAGCCCCGCGTCCGACGCGAGGCGCGCGGACAGATCGGTCCATGCGGCCGCAAGACCCGGGGCCTGGCCCTTGATCTCCCCGACGGGGCCTCCTCCCGTGAGCTGGACCCAGGCGAAGAAGGGCCGATCCGGCGACAACGACGTGGCCCACGAGCCGAAGTTCTTCAGGACCTCGGCCGCGGGTCGGACGCTCGGCAGATAGCGGAACGGTCCGAACGGCGGCTCGCGGGGCGCATCGAAGATGTCGAATCCGCGCTCGAGGCCGCTTCCCACGCCGACCTGCGGGTTCGCGACGAACGCCGCCGTCTGCCAGCCCTGCTTCGAGAGCGCCTCCGGGAGGAAGGCCGCATCGCTCGGAAGCGGCAGCGAGAGATCGTCCCGCACGCCGCTCCTGTCGGGATTCGCTCCCGTCAGCATCGCGACGACCGCGGGGCGGATCTGCGGGCAGGGCGTCATCGCGTCATCGAGCCGCACCGAGCCGGGAAGCGAGGAGGCGGTGAACGGGTCGGCCGGCGCCTTGGGGTCGGACCATCCCTCCACGGTGACCAGCACGATCCCCGGGACCGCACGGCGGGCGGCGGACGCAGCGCCTTCCTTCGGAGTCGCCGCCTCGCGACCGCAAGCGGCGAGCGTCGCCGCGATCGCCACCGCTGTGATCAGCCTGGTCATCGGTCGTACCCCTCCCTCTCGAGCGGACTGCCGAAGATAACGCAGGGGTGGCCTCACCGCCGCTGGCGCCGGAGGGCCTCGTCCCGGCACATGCGCGCCTCCCGGAGCCCCGGATCGAGCTCGGCCGCGCGACCGCAGTCGGCGATCGCCCCGTCGAGGTCGCCCTGCATCTGCCGGGCGACGCCTCGGGCGAGCCACGCGCGCGCGAGGGACGGCGACAGCGCGACGGCGTGGTCGAGATCGCTGATCGCCTCCGCGAGCCGGCTCCGCTCGATCCGGAGGGTCGCGCGATCGACGTAGAGCGAGGCGTTTCGTCCGTCGATACGAAGCGCGTCGGCGAGGTCGGCTTCGGCGCCCTCGAAGTCCCCTCCCTCGCGTCGCACGAGCGCGCGGTGGGCGAGCGCTTCCACGAAGCGGGGCCTCAGCCGCAGCGCGTGCTCGATGTCCTCGATCGCGCCCGTGCGGTCGCCCATCTGGCGGCGCGCGGCCGCGCGATTGTTGTAGGCGTCGGCGGAGAACGGCTGGAGGCGGATCGCCTCGTCGAGCTCCGGGAGCGCGCGCGCCGGGTCGCCCTGCTGGAGCCGCGCGAGGCCCAGGTTGTTGCGAGCCTCGGCGAAGGACGGGTCGCGGGCGATCGCGGCGAGGTAGTCGGCGATCGCCCCGTCGAGGTCCCCCTGCTCGCGCCGCAGCAACCCGCGATTGTTGTAGGCCGCCGCGTAGTCCGGTCGCAGCGCGAGCGCGCGGTCGTAGTCCGCGCGGGCCCCCGCCGCGTCGCCGTGCTGCCGGCGGGCTTCCCCGCGCTCGCGGTACGCCTCCGGGAAGCTCGGCTTGAGCCGCAGCGCCTCGGTGTAGTCCGCGATCGTTCCCGCCAGGTCCCCGGCCCACCACCGCGCGTAGGCGCGGTACCCCCAAGCGACCGCGTTGCCGGGGTCGACACGGATGGCGTGGTCCCAGAGGGCGAAGCCGTCCCGCCAGGTCGCGACCTGCCGCACGGTGGCGACCCCCAGGAGGCCGGCCACCGCGAGGAGCGCCGCCGCTCCTGCCGCCCGAGGCACGCGGCGCGCTCGCAGGAGGTCGGCCGTCCCCCAGGCGATCGCGACGAGGAGCCCGATCGAGGGGAGGTACATGTAGCGGTCGGCGATCGCCTGCCCGCCGACCTGCACGAGCCCGATCACCGGAACCAGCATGCCGAGGTACCAGAGCCAGCCGACGAGTGCGTAGGGCCGCGACCGTCGGGCAAGTAACGCGAGCGCGGTGATCGCGACGAGCAACGCGCACGCGCCGAGCACGATCGCGGACGGCCAGGCGAGCGGATGCGGGCTGTAGGCGGTGAGACCCGAGGGCCAGATCATCCTGCGGAGATACCGCCCGTACGAGACCATCGCGTTCGCCACGCGGGCCGGCAAGGAGATGGCTCCGTCCGCGGCCACGGCGCCGGCCTGCGCCTGCAGCGTGATGATCGAGGAGATGAGCGAGAGGACGAGCCACGGCACCTTCTCCACGACGATGCGGCGGCCCCACGGGCGGCGGAGCGGCCAGACGTCGAGCAGGAGCATCGCGAAGGGAAGCGTCACCGCCATCGGCTTCGACATCAGCGAGGCGACGAACGCGGCCGTCACCGCGGCGTAGCGTCGCGCTCCGGGCCGCTGGACGTAGCCGACGTACGCCACGAGCGCGAGCAGCGCGAAGAGCGCGCCGAGAACGTCCTTGCGCTCGGAGACCCAGGCGACCGACTCGACGTGCAGAGGGTGAACGCCGAACAGGAGAGCGACCGCGCCGCTACGCGCCGCATCTCCCGTCGCGCGGGCCAGGAGGGCGAAGACGAGGAGCGTGTTGGCGACGTGGAGGAGGACGCTCGTCAGATGATGTCCGCCGGCGCGCAGGCCGAACATCTGCACGTCCAGCATGTGCGACATCCAGGTGAGGGGGTGCCAGTTCGATGCGTACGTGGCGGTCATCGCCCAGCGGATCCCGTCGGGGGTCAGCCCGGCTCCCACGATGGGGTTCGCCGTGACGTACTCCTCGTCGTCGTAGTAGACGAAGCCGTTGCGGAGCGCGCCGGCGTACACGGCGAAGGTGGCGATCGCGAGGACGGCGGCGGCCGCGACGCGGCGCCGCGCGCCGCGGGAGCTCGTCGAGCTCAAGGGTCGGAGCGCACGCGGCGGGGCCAAAAAGACAACGGCGGGGTCGCTCTCGCGATCCCCGCCGCAACTTTCATCGTGAGCTCCGGGCCACCAATGGCGTGGGGGATGCTCTCAATCCTGATGTGGAAGAGCCGCTTCAACCCCCCGGCGGCGACCCTTCGCTGGCGACAGACTTACTTAGCTCTGGATCGGTCCAGACCCGCAGGCGTCCGTGGACTTCGTGCAGGCAACTGCGCGGGCCTCGAGCTTCTCGGTGTAGATGACAGCCGGACGTTCGTAGGTCTTCTTCATGTCCTCCCCCTGAATGGAGCGTTTGACCTTAGCCTTGAATGATCTAGATCAATTCAATTCGCCCGGCCATACCGCCGGAAGCGCGAAGGTTATACGGTGCGTCCCAAGCCTTTTCAACTTTTTTTTCCCCGCCCTCAATCCCCGATCTGAAGCAGCTGATAGGACCGCCGGACGGCCCGGGCGTTGATATCGGCCTGCGGATAGATTCCCAGCGGATCTCCAACCTGTTTTTCCGCGACCCCCAGGCAAAATTGGAAGTATTGGCCATTCTCGTGCTTGTTGAGGCGGTTCCGGGCCTCGACCGAGAGATCCCGGACCTCGTTGAGAACCGGTGACTGGCTCCAGATCGACCCGAGGGAATCGATCTCCAGGATGTTGGCGACCGGCCGGCGGAACGCCACGCAGGGAAGGATGTTCCCGTACGGGTCGATCGTGAACCCGCTCCGTCCGGTCCC